>JALDXQ010000247.1:0-9711 GCA_032156805.1 Acidobacteriota bacterium | reverse complement strand
TGGGTGACGACGCCTTCGAGGCGCTCGTGTCGGCTCACCACGGGGAAATCCTCCGGTTTCTCCGCCGCGTGACGGGTGGACGTGACATAAGCAGGACCTGGGTCAGGAGACCTTCCTTCGTGCGTTTCGCGCATACAAGCCTCAGGATGTGGATGGCATCGCCGCGCCTGGTTATTCGTCATCGCCACGAACCTGGCTCGAAACCACGCTCGTGGTGATCGCCGGAGAGGCCATGGTTCGGCGGCGTGACGGCGCCACTGACTTGGGTCGCAATTGCGCCGGAGGGTGGAATCAGGCTCGTTTGTCCGCCAGTCCCATGACAAAGGCCAGCGCAACGTTAAGGCGCCCGACGTCGTCAGCGTCGAGGCGGCCGATAGTCTGCCCGATCCGAGTCCGCCGAACTGTGACTGGCTTGTCAACCATCACCTGAGAGCGCACCAGCAGTCCGTTGGACTTACTGGGATCAATCGTGATTCGAAAATCCGGAGCCGCGACGATCTCGGAGGTCATCTGGCAGATGACGACAGAGGCATGCGTTCGAGGGAATGCGTCGGTTTGAACGATCACCGCTGGCCGGGGCTTACCATAGTCGCCGGCGGCCGCGACGACAACCACATCACCACGTCTCATCGCTTCCGAGGAACGTCCGCCGCGTCGAACTCGGACACCGATTCGATCCAGTTCAACGCGTCGTTCTCGTCGGCCTTGCTGAGATGCGCCACCTGCGCAGCGACTCGTCGCCGAACCGATCGCGAACGGGAATCCGGCACGACGAGACGTAGTTCGCGCAGGCCGCGCGACCGCCGCCGCTCACGCATCATCCGCATTCGTTCCGCCGGTGCAGGCATGTTGCTTCTCGTCCCGCCGTTCGATGGGGGCACACCGATCGTAACGCGTTACAGCCCGAGGATCAAACCAGGCGATCGAGGGAACCCGACGCCGGTACAGTCGGTTTGCGCCGTCCGCGACGCCCCTATACACTTGTCCCGAGCGCGAGGGGCGCTTCCAGTCCGCGGGAAGGGCCGTGCCCACCCTGACTTCGAATCTGACGACGAACCTTCTTTCAGCCTGATTGGGCGGACTCCAGGCGCTGTGAAAGGAGATTCGTATGCCTGCTCGCGGTCTGCCTGCCCGTCCGAACCTCGAGCAATACAAGAAGCAAGCGAAGGAACTGCTAGACGCCTGCAAATCGGGCGACGATGATGCGATCCGTCGCATGCGCGAGCACGCGCGCGGCGTCGGCGAATCGGGTCCGCAGACGGAGAAGATCTCGCTGGCCGACGCGCAGTTCGTCCTCGCGCGTGAACATGGCTTCCAGAGCTGGCCGAAGTTCGCGAAGCACATTGAAAGGATGACGATCGCACGCGAGGTCGACTCGCTGCCCGATCCAGCTGCGGCCTTTTTCGATGCGGCAACCCCGCCCCGCGAGGGGCACGCGTCGGGGACGCTCGAACGTGCCGAAGCCATCCGCGCGCGCTACCCAGACGTCGCGCGGAGCAGCATCTACGCCGCCGTGCTGGTCGCAGACGAGGCGACCGTGCGCGACTTTCTGAATCGCGATCCCGCGCTCGCGAGCGCCAAGGGAGGGCCATATGGCTGGGATGCGCTGACGTACTTGTGCTTCTCACGTTATCTGCGTCTGGACCCCGCGAGATCGGAGGCGTTCGTCCGAACCGCGCGCGCGCTGCTCGATGCCGGCGCCAATGCAAACA
Source organism: Acidobacteriota bacterium (assembly GCA_032156805.1). Taxonomy (GTDB): domain Bacteria; phylum Acidobacteriota; class Vicinamibacteria; order Vicinamibacterales; family UBA2999; genus Gp6-AA40. The sequence continues at coordinate 7,999 of JALDXQ010000247.1, read as the reverse complement.
CGGGCTGGTACGAGACCATCGACACGCCTCCACGTCAGATCATCGAGAGTGCCATCTACGGCGCGGCAGGCGTCGCACAGCACGCAGGGGTCACGCGTCTGTTGCTCCAGCGCGGCGCCGATCCGAACGACGAAGAGACGCCGTACCACGTCGCCGAAACGCGGAACAACGACGTTCTTCGCATCCTGCTCGACAGCGGCAGGCTCAATGCCGACAGCCTAGCGACGCTGCTGCTGCGAAAGGCCGACTGGCACGACCTGGAGGGCATGCGTCTGCTGCTCGAGCGCGGCGTGGACCCGAACCGCATGACGCCCTGGTTGCATAGCGCGCTGCACCAGGCGGTCAAGCGCGACAACTCGATGCCGATGATCGAGTTGCTGGTCGATCACGGCGCGAACCCTTCGTTGCCGAACACGCATGACGGCCGGTCCGCTACGGCGATGGCCGCCCACCGCGGACGCCGCGCCGCGCTCGTGCTGTTTCAGCAACGAGGCGCGTCACCGCTCACTGGCGTCGATGCGCTGATCGCTGCGTGTGCGCTGAACGACCGAGAGATGATGCAGTCGCTGACGACGGATCCTGACCTGAAGTCACAGCTCGTTCGGCAGGGCGGAACACTGCTGGCGCAGTTCGCCGGAACCAACAACGTGGACGGTGTGCGCAACCTGATCGAGCTCGGCGTGAGTCCGACCGCGCTCTATCGTGAGGGCGATGGCTACTACGGCATTGCCGTCGACAGCACCGCCCTGCATGTGGCGGCGTGGCGCGCGTGTCACGACGTGGTGAAGGAGCTGATTGCGCGCGGCACACCGATCGATGCGCTGGATGGACGTGGCCGCACCGCGCTGCAGCTCGCCATCAAGGCGTGTGTCGATTCGTTCTGGGCGGAATGGCGAAAGCCGGACTCGGTGAAAGCGCTGCTCGAGGCGGGCGCGTCGCTCGACGGTGTAGAGACTCCGACCGGCTATGGCGAGGTCGATGCGTTGCTACGCCGCATGCAGTGATAAGGAAATTGCTGAACTGGTACCGGTACGGGGATTCGACACCTACTGTAAGCCAGTTTTCTCAGTGAAATTGGCATTTGAGACAGCGCTCAAGATCGCGATCTAGGGAATGGGGGTCCACGGTGGCTCACGGTGCTGGACGATTTTCGACTCTGGCTCATCCGCGCGGCATGGCGGCGCGCGACGTCTAGGTTGGAACTTTCTCCTGAAGCTCGTCGAACCAGTCCAGTACCACCTGAATGCCGGGGCCGGACGTGGCCGCATCCTCGGGTTGGCCCACAGGGATCATGGCGACGAAGCGTCCGTCGGACATCATGTCGAAGAGCGTGCGGAACCTGGGTGCTCCAGGCGCGAAGGGCCGCGGTATCGGCGTCGGGGGACCGAAGGAGAACGTCGGCGAGGTGATGACGCGAACGACTTCGAAGCCGCCGAGACGCGGCACGTAGAACAGCTCGCGGCCGTCGCGCGACCAGAGCGGTTTGTGCGGCGTGCTGTTCGGGCTGTCCCTCGACTCGTTGACGCGCAAGGGGTGCGTCGTCACCCTCCCGACCAGTGGCTTGAGAACGTCGGCAAGAGTCTGATGTTCATCTCTCTGTACGAACCGGAGACGCTCGGCGCGGGTTCACGCCCACTGGCGCAATGTCGTCCTCTCGTCTGCTCGCTCGCTCCGCCACCAACTGCTTCAGTCGTGCCGCCGACGCAAAAACCGCAGTTCGGTGCCATGTGGCGCTCTCATGACGCTGCCCGGACCTTGCGACAACCCGCAGACGCCATCGCCCGCGATACCACCGTTACGCGTCGCCTTCGTACAGCGAAATCGCAATGGCCATCAACTCCTCCGACGACATCTCGCCGCTCGCAACCAAGTAGAACATCTCACCGTCAGCCCACGTCACCACGGCCGGACTACGCCCATCGATGTCTTCGAGCGGAGGCTCAGGCCCAAGGTCGTACACGTGCGCGTTGTAATGGGCGATCCGGGCCGCCCGTGCCGAGGGACCATACGACACATCGAATGCCAGGCGACGCGCCTCCAAGGCGCCCGTTCGCGACTGGCTAACCACGAACTTGGCGTAACGCGCCTCCAACGTTCGATCTTCAATCGCCACGTCACGCAGTTTGTGGTCGCGGATGTGAATCCGAAGCGACTGCAGATCACATCCTGCCGTGTGCAACGGCTCGCAGGGGCGAAACGTCAGCATCGTAGCCGCCTCCCTCCAGGAACGCGCGACCGCGAAATGCGGGTTGCTGACCAATACCGGCCCATCGTCCCGAGTCTCCAAGATCGCGGCTATGTCTTGGTCACCACGAGCCTTGGCGATATCCAAAGCCGTTTTGCCCGCGAACCCCGGAGCCCCGGTTCCACTCAGTTCGAGCGTGGCGCCCGCACGAACCAGGATCCGCACGATGGCAACATGGCCGTTGACCACGGCCAACATCAGCGCACGCAAACCGTACTTCGCGGTGTGATCGAGCTCAGCGCCTTTCCCGACCAGCCATTCGACGACGTGCGTATGGCCGTGAACGGCCGCCTGCATCAATGCGGTGGGTCCATGTTCATCACGCGCGTCAACGTCGACGCCGGCCGCGGCGAGACGCGCCAGCTCCTCGATCGAACCGCGACGTACAGCCATCTTCCATTCCTTTGTCATGCGAGTGTCTCTCGCGGTTGCGCTCGCCCGAGGGCAGGTTTGTCGACACGTAGTGCCTCGATGTCCACCCACCTTCGGGGCATCGATTCAGTCGCTTGTTGCCGACGACGGCGAGCCAAGGCTGCGCTCAAACATCTTGAACGCGGCCGCGGCGCACTTCAAGGTGCCCAGCGCGTTTGAGCGCGGCTTTGAACGTGCCGGAGTGATCAGTGCGGTGAGCCCGTTCCGCCGCGCTTGTCGATAAACGTCGGCCATGTCGCTTCTGAGACATCGCCGAGTGCTGACCTACCGAATGGGAGCGGGTCCCTGCTGACTGGTGCCCGCCCATTGCGAAGTGGGTTCCGGTTGGTTGAGACTACTGCTCTGGGTGCGTGATACAACGAGCGGGCTTCACTCCGCCTACAACTTCGCAACTGGGAGCAGCCTGAACTGGATTCTGGTACCCCTTCGATCGCAAATTTCAAACCCCAGCCCGCTTGGAGATCCATCCGTCGGTGGCTTGAGGCAAGCCGTTGCCGCGATATAGCCGTCCTCGACCGGCAGGACCCGAAGCCCGACACCGCCGCTCCGAGCCTCGATGCGCGAGCCCCGCTTCGATGACCACGGGCTTGCGCATCGACGGGTTTACTGTCTCGCCGACTGGGGCCAGAGCGTGCCCTGGTGCGGCGCCGGTACCCGGCCAATGCCCTTGAACACGAACTTCTGCAGGCGCTTGCCTTCCCAGGTTTCGGTCGTATAGATGTTGCCTTTCGAGTCCACGGCGATACTGTGCACGCCGTAGAACTGGCCCGGTTGGCGCCCACCGTCGCCGAACGTCGTCAGCTCCTCCAGCGTGTCGCGCCGCAGGATGTGCACGCGGTTGTTCATCCCGTCGGTGACGTACAGAAAACGCTGCTGCGGATCGTGCGAGAACGCCACGTCCCACGCTGATCCCGACGCCTTCGTACCCCTCGCGATGAAGGCTTCCTTCACGAAGGCGCCATCCGGCTTGAACACCTGGATTCGGTCGCCGTTGCGATCGCAGACGTAGAGCAGACCGTCCTTCGACAGCATCACGCAGTGCACCGGGTTGAGGAACTGCCGCATGGGTGGTGCGTTCGGAACGTATGGTCCCAGGTTGGCGTCGTTGGGCTTCTCCCCGTAGGCGCCCCAGTAGCGCTTCAGCTTCCCGCTGGCGCCGTCGATGACGGCCACGCGCTTGTTCAAGTAGCCGTCGGCAAGGAAGGCCTCGTTGGTCCGCGGGTCAACGAAGATCTTGGCGATGCGACCGAAGCTCACCTGGTCGTGGCTATTGCCAACGTAGGTTGGCTGGCCTTGCACGTTGGCCGGCCCGCGCCTGGCGTCGGGCTTTCCCGCCTGCATCAGGAACTTGCCGTCTTTGGTGAACTTGACCACGTGGGAATCGCCCGGGCCGTTACCCCCGATCCACACGTTGTTCTCGTGGTCGACGAAGATGCCGTGGTTGCCGGTGGGCCAGTCGTAACCCTGCCCGGGCCCGCCCCACGACCGCACCACTTTGCCCGATGCGTCGAACGCCAGGATGGGCGGCGCGGCCGCGCAGCACTCTGCGTTCTTCAGTTCGAGCCCCTTCTCATTGTCCGCGAGGGTGGCCGATCCGCGGTGCACGATCCACACCACGTCCTGGTCGTCCACCCAGACACCGATCGCCTGGCCCAGCACCCAGTGATTGGGGAGAGCCTTCGGCCAGAACGGGTCTACTTCGAATTGCGGCGCCTCCTGTGCCTGAGCCCAGGCCTGTCTTTCTTGCAAGGCGTACCCGGCGCCGAGCGCGGCGGCGAGCATAAGCGCGATGCCCAGCCGCAGGTGGTGGCGGGCGACGAGAGCTCGGTTCTGCATGAGCGGCTCCTTCCGCCGGTAGCCTACACCCGCGCGCGCCGAGTTACTACCCGCGTCTCAAATGGCAATCGTCGAACAGCGGCTCGTTGCTCACGAGCGCCAGATCCTCGATCGTCGCCTGGGCAATGAGCACCAGGTCAGACCGATCGTGGTGAGTGGAGCAAAGGTAATCGATCGACACCCGCTCAGATCTGTGCTCGGCATGATCTCCCGATCAGGCAGTTGACGACGGCTCACGCGCGCATGCTGGCAAGCGTGAGCTGGAGGTGGTACCGGTACGGGGATTTGCGAAAGGCTGTTGACTCGTGCCTGTCGCCCACTGGCGTGCATGCATCGAACCACGGGCGGCGCCTCCAATTTTCCGACTGAGTCCGGAAGGTTTCCTAAGGTTTCGCGAAACCTGTATTCCCCGCCGCCGCCCCTTGCGAAGTCGTGCTAGATTGACGTTGGAACTGCCGCTGACTTCCATCGCCACGCGCTAGCTCGGTTCACTCCTCTTTTTCTTTTTCAGCCGATTCAGGTGGAGTGTGTCCGCGAAGCGGACGTTGCGATGGGAGATCTGTCATGTACGCGCAATCCCCGCGAAGTGTGCAGGGTCTGTACAATTTCGGTGAGTTCACGCTCGACGTTCCCGATCGGCGCTTGACGCGCAAAGCGTCTCCCGTGCACCTGGCGCCGAAGACCTACGACGTACTCGTCGTGCTGATCAGGCGGGCCGGACGTCTCGTCACCAAACACGAGTTGCTCGAGGGCGTGTGGCCCGACATCTTCGTGGACGAAGGCATCCTCACCGTGCACGTGGCGGCGCTGCGCAAAGCGTTTGGCGACAGGAAGCAGTCGCCGGCATACATCGAAACTGTCTCGCGGTCGGGCTATCGGTTCATCGCAACGGTCACGCACCCATCTGCGTTAGACCCTGCGACGACGGCGCCTCTGGTGTGGCTCGATCGCGAGGTACAGCGATGAGCGTCGCGTCGAACTGGTGGGAGCACTTCTTCGAAGGACTGTCCGTGACACTGTGGCTGCAGGCGCTGACGCCGGAGCACACCGCCAACGAAGCCGTCACGATCGCCCGGCTGTTACAGGCAGCTCCGGGCGCTGAACTGCTCGATGTCCCATGCGGAGGCGGCCGGCTGTCGCTCGCCCTGGCTGAGCGTGGCTATCGCCTCACGGGCGTGGACCTGTCGCGCGAGTTTCTCGAACACGCCCGATCGTGCGACGGCGCCGATCGAGTGACCTGGGAACAGCGCGACATGCGCGACTTGCCGTGGCGCGGCCGGTTCGACGGCGCCTTCTGTGTCGGGAACAGCTTCGGCTATCTGGATGACGAGGGAAACGCCGCCTTCCTGCGCGCTGTATCTGAGGCGCTCAAGCCGGGCGGACGGTTCGTCCTCGAGACGCCCATGGTCCTCGAGAATCTGCTTTATCAGCTCCAGGACCGGCCGTGGTGGAAGATCGGCGACACATACCTGCTCGTGTCGAACCAGTACGATCACACCCGAAGCCGTCTCGACATCGAGTACACCTTCCTGTCGAATGGCCGCTCTGAAGTTCGATCGGGATCACACCGGGCGTATCGGTACGCGGAGTTGCACGACCTGATCGAGAGGGCAGGATTCGATGTTGCCGCTGCGACTCCCTGGACACGTGCCGCACACTCCGCGACGTTCGTCGCAATGCGACGGTAGCCACGCCGCGGTCCCCACATAGGGACGATAAGGATGAGGAAGCCGTCCGGATCGTGCCGTGCCCCTGAAGGGGCAGGCACACACGTGTGAACAACAACTCCCCGAACCCGTGACGTCAGCGGACAGTCGGTTCAAGTTTCGCGAAAGCTTAGGAGAACCTTCCGGACTGCCACCCTTCACATCACCCACGATGTAGCTCGTTGCACGTGACGTGAGAGCGCGGCTCTCACTCGTGACCAAGGCGGGCCGCCGACGCGCGTCAACGCGACGTCGTCCCTGATCACCGCCCGCAGAGTGAGCGGCGGGCTGGACTCCAACCAGTATAGGAGAGCCAGCCTGCACGAGGAGGCTGGCCATGTGGACCGCCGAAACGGTGCTCGTGTGCGCATTGAGCGTGCCGCATCGGAGCGCGAAGTCGTTGCCGCCAATCGAGTTTGTCGATGTCCGTCCCGCGTACGTGTCTGACAACGCCGAGGCCTATACGGCCGCCGCGACCCACGGCCTTTCTCTGTCGGTGATTCGCGGCGCCCCGACGGGCACCGTATGCGTCGCTACTCTCCAGGTCGGGACGGCCCAAACCACGGTGACAGTTCCGCGGGTCCGCTCGCACAGTGCGCGCATCGTCGATGCCATCGCTCGAGGCGTCGAACGTTCGGCGACGTTCCGCGGTCTCATCGATACTATCAACGCAACGGACGGCTTGGTGTTTGTCGAGGAAGGCCGCTGCGGCCATAACACCCGGGCCTGTCTGCTCTTGTCGGTCACCATCGCGGGGCCGCATCGTCTCCTGCGCATCGTCGTCGAAACCAATAAGGCGCCGGGCTGTGAGCTGGTCGAGACTGTCGGCCACGAATTGCAGCACGCCGTGGAGGTGTTGCGCGAACGCCACATCCGGACCGATGCACAGATCCACTATCTCTTTGACATGCTGGCTGCGGGCAACAGGAAGATGGCGCGCGCCGTGTCGGGAAGGTTTGAGACGGACGAAGCCAGCGACGCCGGCTTCGCAGTTGCTCGCGAAGCGTGTCGCGGCCGTTGAGCCTGGCGATGTGCGAGTCATGCCGCCTGCAATCAGCATCAACGATGAGCGCGACTTCATTGAAACACCACGGCTCCGGCTCGTTCCCCGGACTCTCTCCGAGGTGCGAGCGCAAATCGATGAAATGCCCGCCGACCAACGGGCGGAGTTGTCGCCGGCATGGCTTGCTATGCTCGACGCCGACATCCTCGATGCTTGGACGCTGGGGTTTGCCATGGTGCATCGAGTCACGGGCGCTGTCGTGGGGACATGTGGTTTCAAGGGCCCGCCCGGAGCTGACGGGACCGTGGAGATTGCGTACGGGGTCGCGCCAGATCAGCAGGGTAAGGGCTATGCGACCGAAGCCTCCGAGGCGTTGGTTGCGCACGCATTCTGAAGAGAGGGGGTTTCGCGTTGTCCGCGCTCACACGTTCGCAGCGGTGAACGCCTCCACACGAGTGTTGACCAAGTGTGGTTTCGACCGGGTTGGTGAAGTCATGACCCGGACGACGGGTTGGTCTGGAGATGGGAACGGCGACATAAGACGACAGAGTACTCGACTGCACCCGTCAGCGCAGATGGATCGCCCGGGGATTCGAACCCCGGATTCGCCATTCCTCACAACCACTTGCGCGAAACGGGCCTGCGCGGCCGACGCTAAAGAGCGCGGATGTTCTTTGGCGCGTAAGTAGTTCTCTTACAGTGCTTTAGTGGAGGAACGATGAAGCTGGTACCGGTACGGGGATTCGAACCCCGGTTTGATGGCTGAGAACCACCCGT
>JALDXQ010000246.1:0-9716 GCA_032156805.1 Acidobacteriota bacterium | reverse complement strand
GAACCGGGGATGGAGGTTTTGCAGACCTCTGCCTTACCACTTGGCGACGGCGCCGGCTGGAACTCTCACTCGGGGAATGATGCGGTCGCCCTTGGAGACTACCGGCGGCGACATCCCTCGACTTCGATCGAAGGACAGGACTTCTGTGGACCGGATGTCAGCATCATCCATCTGGTCCGCCCTCACTCGCCTGCGCAACTTCGGCGGACAACCTTCACTCGGGCTTGCCATCTCGCCGAAGCACGACGCGCGATCGGCCTGCAGAGGCGAATGGAGCGGGAAACGGGATTCGAACCCGCGACTTCGACCTTGGCAAGGTCGCACTCTACCACTGAGTTATTCCCGCCCGCGCAGAACGGGTAGCGTACCACAGCCGATCCAGCCCAAGCAAGACGTGGACCGACTCTCGACCCTATAATCGCAGTACGTCCCCTCGGCGCCCGGCGCGTGGGCTCATCTGTCTCCTCCTCGACCATCTGCCCACGCGCAGAGTCTGATCGTACATCGTCGCAATCTGCTACGAGGTGCCTTCGATGGATTACGAGGATCTGAACCTTCGACAGTCGTCGCAGGATTCGCCGTCCGACGAAACGCAAATCTACCTGGGCGAGCCCGCCGAGCGCTCGTTCACCGGCGTGAAACTGGCGGTTGCCGCCGTGCTGATCGCGGCCGTCGCCGCGACCGGCTACCTCGTGTTTCGCTCCCGCGGGCAGCAGGCGTCGGCACCCGCCGACACCTCCGCACCCGCCCAGGCCGCAGCACCGACCGACGCTGCACCTTCTGCCGCAGACATACCGGTAATCGATCTGCCACCGCTCGGCGAGAGTGACGAGGTCGTGCGCGGCCTGGTCAAGGAGCTTTCGTCCAACCCGAGCGTGGCGGCATGGCTGACAACCGACAACCTGATTCGCAACTTCGTCGTCGTCGTTGCCAACATCGCCGCAGGTGAGACGGCGCAGGGACGTGTCCCGGTGCTGAGACCGAAGGGACCCTTCCAGGTCGAGGAACGCGGCGAAGACCTCTACATCAACTCCCGCAGCTACGCGCGATACCTGCCGCTCGCAACGGCCGCGACTTCCATCAAGCCAGAGGACGCCGCCAGGTTGTACGGCATGCTGAAGCCGCGCATCGATGAGGCCTACGCAGAACTAGGTCAGCCGAATACCACGTTCGACCAGACACTCGAGCGCGCCATCGTCGTCCTGCTGAGCACGCCGATGCCGAAGGGTCCGGTTCCGGTCGAGCCGAACGGCGCCGGCGTGGCGTTCAGATACGCCGATCCGGCGCTCGAAAAGCTGACACCGTCGCAAAAGCTCCTGATTCGCTTCGGCCCGGAGAACCAGCTCGCCGTGCAGACGGCGCTTCGGAATATCGCGCTGGCACTGGCCATCCCGAAAGAACGACTGCCGTAACCGCCGCCGGTTCACGGTTCCGGGTTCATGGTTCAGGGTTCGCGTTCACGGTTCGGGTTCGGGGTTCGGCGTTCCGGGAACAACGATACGTAGATTCCCGTCTTGTTCGACATGGCTCGATACTTCACATCGCTGACGACGGCAGCCGCGCTGGTGGCAGTCGCCCTTCCAATCGCCGCCTGCGACATCGACGTGCAACAGCAAGAGGCTGACGGCAAGGCCAAGGTCGACATCACCACGCCGGTCGGCAACGTCTCCGTCCGGACGAATGTCGAGACGCCGGATACGGGGCTTGCCGTTTATCCCGGGGCCGAGCCGCTCCGCGACGACGACGATCCTGAGAGCGCCGACGTCAACGTCGGCAACTCGATGTTCGGCGTCAAGGTGCTGGCAGCCAGATTCGAGAGCTCCGAGGCGCAGGACACGATCATCGACTTCTATCGGAAAGAACTGAAGGCATACGGCGAAGTCACCGAGTGCCGCGGCGACGTCGACTTCCGCGGACGCGGCGACGCTCGTCGCCCGGTGTGCCGCGAGAAACCATTCGAACGCGATCTGCAGTTGCTGGCTGGTCCCGAGGACCAGCAGCGCATCGTCTCGGTGAAGCCGCGAGGCGACGGAACGGAGTTCGCCCTCGTGTACGTGCAGACGCGCGGACAGAGTTAGATCAACGTTCACGATTCACTGCCTGACACCCGATAGTGACGTTGGCCCTGAACATGCGATCTGTTCGGGGCCATGAACACAGACAATCGTCAATCGTTCGGAAAATCAGGGGAAGACCTCGCCTGCCAGGAACTCCAGCGCCGCGGGTACGCAATTCTCGCCAGGGGCTATCGGTCGCGATTCGGCGAAATCGACATTGTCGCGAAACACGACGACACGATCGTCTTCATCGAGGTAAAAGCGCGCGCCGGCGATGAGTTCGGTGGCGGTGCTGCTGCCGTCACACCGTGGAAGCAACGCCGAATCTCTCAGATGGCGGTCGACTATCTCACGCGCAACAAGCTGCACGACAAGCCGTGCCGATTCGATGTCGTCACGGTGGATATGCAGGATGGTGCGCCGCAGATCGTCGTGTACACGAGCGCGTTCGACGGGATGGATTAAGCGGTGGAGTCCGGCTAAAGTCGAACACGACGGTCGGACACTACGGTCGGACACTACTGAGAGCTTCGTCGAGGATGCGGATGGCCGTGTCAGCCTGCTCCTTCGTGAGCACGAGCGGCGGCGAAAGCCGAATCGCGTTCTGGCCGGCGCCGAGCACCAGCAGACCGCGCTTGAAGCACTCGTGAACGATGCGATCCCGCTCGGCGGTCGCACGCTCCTTGGTCTGCCGATCGCGAACGAGCTCGACGCCGATCATCAGCCCGCGGCCGCGAACGTCTCCGACGATCGGATGCTTGTCCATTAGCGCCTTGACACCGGCATGCAGGTGCGCGCCAACGACCTCGGCGTTCTTGACGAGCCCATCGCGCAGCAGCTTCAGCGTGGCCAGTGACGCCGCGCACGACACGGGGTTTCCACCGAACGTGCTGGCGTGAGTTCCAGGCGGCCAGGACACGATCTCCGATCGCGATGTCATCACACCCAGCGGCAAACCCGACGCGATCCCCTTCGCCATCGTCACCACATCCGGTGTGACACCAGTGTGCTCGATCGCGAACATCTTTCCGGTGCGTCCCATGCCCGACTGCACCTCGTCGACGATGAGGAGCATGCCGAACCTCTTCGTGATCTCACGCAGCCGCTCGTGAAACATGTTGGGCGGGACGATGTAGCCGCCTTCGCCCTGGATTGGTTCGACGACAATCGCGGCGACATCCTCGGGGTGCACCAGATGAACGAAGAGCTGCTCCTCGATGAAACGCAGGCATTCCGCGGCACAGGTGTCCGGACTGAGGCCAATCGGGCAGCGGTAACAGTTCGCGTACGGCGCGTGGAACACGCCCGGGACGAACGGCGCAAAGCCGCGACGCTGTGTCAGCTTGCTCGCGGTGAGCGAGAGCGAGCCCATCGATCGGCCGTGGAACGCTCCAAAGAACGCAATGATGTTCTGGCGCTTCGTGTAGTAGCGTGCCAGCTTGATCGCGGCTTCGTTGGCCTCGGTTCCTGAGTTTCCGAAAAACGATCGATGCGGGCCGGGCATCGGGGCAATCGCCGACAACTCCTCACCCAGCTGCACCTGCGGCTCGTAGTAGAAGTCGGTGCCCGACATGTGGAGGAACTTCTTCGACTGTTCGACGATTGCCTGCACCACGTCCGGGTGTGAGTGCCCGGTCGAGGTCACGGCTATGCCGGCGGTACAGTCGAGGAAGACGTTGCCATCCACGTCCTCGACGAACGCGCCCTCCCCGCGGGCCATGACGAGCGGATAGTCGCGCGTGTAGGAGGTCGAGACGACTTTCGCGTCGCGCTCGATCAACGCCTTCGCCCGCGGACCCGGGAGCGCGGTCTTGAGGGCAGGCCCGTTCATGTCACTTCTTCTTCCATCTGGTGCCTGACGGCCCGTCTTCGAGCAACACACCACGTTCGGCCAGAGAGGTGCGAATCCGATCGGCCTCGGCAAAGTCGCGGCGTTGCTTAGCGGTCTTCCGCTCCTCTATCATGCGCTCGATCTCGTCGACCGGTATCGGCGGCCGCTCGTCCTCTGCGCGACGGAGCGACACGACCCCGAGCACACGATCGAGGTCGTCGATCGTCGATCGCACGAGGCGCGCATCGGCCGCGCTCACCTTTCCCGCGTCGATCGCGGCATTGCCGCTCTTGACAAGGTCGAACAGTGCGGCCAACCCGGCCGCGGTATTGAGGTCGTTTTGGAGCGCAGACGTGAACGCCTCGCGCGCCTTGGTCACAGCGGCCTCGACGTCGGGCGACTTCCCTTCGCCGTTCACGCCTTCGAGCCGGACCAGGAAGTCGACCACCCGCCTGAGCGACTCCTCGGCCTGCTCCATCCCCGACCAGGTGAAATTCAGCTGCTTGCGATAGTGCGACGACAGCAGAAGATAACGCAGTGCGGACGGACGGAAGCCCTTGGCGACGATGTCGGGCACCGTGTAGACGTTGCCGAGCGACTTCGACATCTTCTCGTTCTCGACGAAGAGATGCTCGACATGCACCCAGAAGCGGGCGAACTGCGTCCTGGTTGCGCCTTCAGCCTGCGCGATCTCGTTCTCGTGATGCGGAAAGACCAGGTCGATGCCACCCGCGTGAATGTCAATCGGCGCCTCACCCAGCAGGCGCAGGGCCATTGCCGAGCACTCGATATGCCAGCCCGGCCGTCCCTTGAGTCCACCGCAGTCCCACTCGGGCTCGCCCGGCTTGGACGCCTTCCACAACACGAAATCGCGGGCATCGTCTTTTGAGTACTCGTCGACGTCCACGCTGGCACCGGTGTGGAGGCTCTGTTGATCGAGACGAGCAAGACGGCCGTAGGCCGGCAGCGTTGCGATCTTGAAGTAGATCGACCCGTCGCGGTTGTAGGTGTGGCCGTTGCGCTCGAGCGCCATGATCATGTCGCACATCGCGTCCATGTTGGGCTCGTCGGTCGCGCGGGGGCTCTCTTCGGGCTGCTCGATTCCCAACTGGTCGGCATCTGCCCGGAATGCCTCAATCCACTGCGTCGTGTACTCGCGCAGCGGTGCGCCCGCTTTCTGCGAACCGGCGATCGTCTTGTCGTCGACGTCGGTGTAGTTGATGACTTCCCTGATTTCGTGTCCGCAGAGATATTTCAGCGTGCGGCGGAGCACGTCGAGACACACGAAGGTCCGGAAGTTCCCGATATGACCACGGGCATACACGGTGAGTCCGCATGCATACATCCGCACGGTGTTCCCATGCGCCGGCGCAAACGTCTCCTCCTGCCGCGTGAGGGTGTTGTAGAGGCGCAGCATGATGACGCGTCAGGGCTCGACAGCGATTGTGCGGCCGTCGATGAGGAACTCGAGCGGCCCGGCATCGCGGCGCACGACGACAGAGATCGTCGCGTTCGACGAGGCCTCGCGCAAGCAGGCGTGCACCGCGGCCTCGACCGATCCGGCAAAGGTTTCGGCATCCGAGTTGGCGCAGGAGGCGTAGCGCGCCGCGTGAACGGCAAGTCCCCGGACCATCGACACGAACTGCGCGTCGCGCGGAATCGAAATGGTGAACTCGAAGGTGCTGGCGTCCACGCTACACGCAAAACCGGCTGAACAGCCGATCGGCAGTCCGCCTATCGGCCTCGATTTGCTCACGCAACGCATCGACATCCGGAAACTGCCGCTCGTCCCTGATGCGCTGCACGAATCCGAGCCGCACCGAACGGCCGTAGAGATCGTCCGAGTAGCTGAGGAGATGCGTTTCCACCGTCAGCTCACCTTCGCCGAAGGTTGGACGCACACCGACATTGGTGATCCCTGCGTGCACGACCCCATCGATCGTCGTCGTCGTTGCATACACCCCGTGCGGGGGAATCAGCTCGTTCGCGGTCTGCAGGTTGGCAGTGGGAAACCCGATCTCTCTGCCCCGCCGCCGGCCCGCCACGACGGTGCCATCGACGAAGTAAGGATGGCCGAGCAACGCACCCGCTTCGTCAACGCGACCCTCCGAAACAAGCCGCCGGATGCGGGTACTGCTCACGACGAAATCCTTGTAGCGCACCGGATCGATCTTGTCGGCCCGGAACCCGTAATGCTGGCCGAGCGTTCGCAGGACGGTGAAGTTCCCACTGCGCCCATGACCAAACAGAAAGTTCGCCCCAACCCACACCTCCGAGACCCGCAACCAGTCCACCAGTACCGTCCTGATGAACATCTCCGGGTCCCACTCCGAGAGCTCGCGCGTAAACCGTACGACGGCCACGCAGCTGATGCCCGCGCTATGAAGCGACTCGAGCCGCTGCGACTTCGTCATGAGCAACTTCGGCGCCTTGTCCGGCCGCAGAACGCGCGGCGGATGAGGATCGAAGGTCATTGCCATCGGCGTACCGCCATGCTCGGCGGCGCCACGCCTTACGCGCTCGATGATCTTGAGATGGCCACGATGCAAGCCGTCGAAATTGCCGAGCGCCAGGACCGGATGCACCAGCCATGGCGGCCGGGGGTCGTCCGGGAAGTGGATGGTCTCCATTCACTCCACGTCGACTCGCACGTCGAGCACGAGCCCATCATATGCCAGTTCAACGCCGGCGGGCAGGCGCGCACTCGTCGCAGCGTGGCCCAGGTCGTGAGTCATGTGGGTCATATAGGCGCGGCGAGGCTTCAGACGGGCGATGATCTCGAGTGCTTCCGACACGCTGAAGTGCGTCACGTGCGGGCGATCGCGCAACGCATCGATGACGAGCGTATCGACACCGTCCACGAGCGCCATGGACGCCTCGTCTATCCGGTTGCAGTCGGTGAGGTACGCGAAGTCACCGAAGCGGAACCCCAGTACCGGCATATCACCATGCCACACCGGCACGGGTACCACGCTCACACCCTTGATTTGAAGCGGCGCCCGAATCTCGTGCGCATCAATCTTCGGGATCCCACCGCCCTTCTTCTCGACGCCGTCGAACACATAGTGGAAGGTGCGCCAGACGACCTCCCACGTCGATGGACTCGCGTAACACGGGATGGGCGCGCCCGCCACGGCATTGAAGCGGCGGACCTCATCCAGCCCCAGGATGTGATCGGCATGCGAGTGCGTGAGCAGGATCGCGTCGACGTGTTTCACGCCAAAAGTGAGTGCCTGCTGCCGCAGGTCCGGCCCGGCATCGACGAGGATCTGCGCATACGACGGCACGTCCACGTAGATCGACGGACGCAGCCGCTTGTCACGCGGATCCGTCGAGCGGCAGACGGCACACTCGCAGGCAATCATCGGCACGCCGTGAGAGGTGCCGGTACCGAGAAACGTGACTTTGGCGGGGGCCATCCCTCAGCTGTGCCCGGGATGATACTGAGCGCATTCAAACATCACGGCATGATGATGCGCGAGGGCTCCTGCGGTGCGGTCTTGGTCGCCTCGACGTAACGCATCTGAAGCTCGTAGACAATCTGCTCGAGGAGCTGGCGCTCTTCGGCGGTGAGATTCCCACGGGTCTTCTCCTGCATCAGCGCCAGGATCTCGATGATCTGAGACGCCGCGGCAAGGTTCACCTGGCCGGCTTGTCCCGAGACCGGATCGGGGACGTCGCCGAAGTGGAAGGCCGCCGTGTGGGCCAGCGACAGCACGAAGCCTATAAAGGTAACCTCGGAGGATTCCTGCGGGTTCTCGGGCATACCCCGCTGATCGTAGCACGCGGGCTAGCGGGACTGCCCGGACGACTGCTCGCGCTCGGCCGCACGGGCGGCACTCAGGATGTTGAAGATCGCGTGGTTGCCTTCGTGACACTCGTACAACTCAACCGCCTCCTCTTCATTCCGCGTGAGCGGCATGGCGAACGTCCACGGCTTCGTCCAGGTCGAGGGGTCGTCAACAGTGACGGACCACTCCACCTGGTCGGGTGACGTTCGCCTGAAGCGCTCGACGATCCGGAGCGTCTCGGCACTGGCGTTGCGATATGTACTGCGCTGCTTGAAGTTCGTCGTCTCGACGACCAGCGTGTCACCTTCCCAACGGCCGCGCGCACTGCCCATGTCGAACCGAATCGACTTGCCCAGCTGCGGACGCGGGTCTATCGGGATGACGCGCGTCTCGTGCACCATCTCATAGCGAATCGCCACGAAGCCTGGTCCCTGGACGATCTGATACGAGTTGCCGTAGCCACCGGGCAGCATCGAGCCAGGCAGTCCTCGCGTGATGCAGCGCTCCCACAGGCTGAAGTCTTCCGGTCCGTTGAATGGGCCAGGACCGAAGCTGCCACCACGGCCGGCATCCTGGACTCGCGCTCGCGCCTCGGGGAGGACTGCGGGAATCTTGCCGTCCGCGGGATCGGTCACGAACCACGCGCGGCTGCCTTTGGTCACTTCGTAGATATCGCGGAACTCGGCGGAGTTGCCAATCTTGCCTTCGGGATCGCCGCCGAAGAACGGCGCACGATCGAGCGCCTCCTGCTGACGCTGCTTCATCACATTGGCGAGTTCCTGCGCGCTGACGTCTTCGACTCGCCTGCCGGCAAACGCCGCCGGGCGCTCGAACGGCGTGCCGTACTCATACTTGTTCGTGTAGTACCCCTGCAGGTCAGGATCACCCCAGGGCGTCGTTGCCTGTGCAGAGGCGACGACGGGAAACGACAGAACAAGTGCAAAGGTCAAAGCAGAAAGTTGATAAGTAAGTTCAAAGTGCGACCGGGATCGTCGAACGCGCTTCGTACACTTCATACTTACTTCCCCACTTTGACCTTCCAGACTTGGAACTTTCAAGTGGTTCAAGTTCAAGTCTCCATCCGTGGTGGATGGTAGCATGACCACCGTGACTCCATCTGTGGGTGCGAAATTCGAGCGTCTGGTCGAGATCATGCGCAGGTTACGAGCGCCGGACGGCTGCCCGTGGGACCGCGAGCAGACACCTGCATCGCTGCGCCCGTTCGTGCTCGAAGAGACCTACGAGGTACTCGAGGCGATTGAAAGTGGTTCGCCAGCGCACCTTTGCGAAGAGCTTGGCGACTTTCTCTTCGAGGCGGTGTTCCTTGCGCAGATGAGCGAGGAGGCGGGCGACTTCAGCATCGGCGACGCCATCGATGCCATCTGCGAGAAGCTCGTGCGCCGGCATCCTCACGTGTTTGCCCGAACCGAGGCCGACACACCACTGACCAGCAACCAGGTCATCGAGAAGTGGGAAACCCTCAAAGCGCGCGAGCGCGAAGCCGCAGGCCTGCCGGCCAAGAAGCAGAAGACGACACTTGGCGGTGTGCCGAAAACCTTGCCGGCTCTTTTGCGTGCCTTCGAGATCAGCTCGCGCGCCGCGGCCGTCGGATTCGATTGGGCGAAGGCGGACGATGTGCTCGACAAGATCGAGGAGGAGGTGGCGGAGGTCCGACAGGAAGTGGAGTCGGGCGCAACCGGTCACCTGTCACGCGCGGAAGACGAGATGGGGGATCTGCTGTTTGCCATCTCCAACCTGTCGCGGAAGCTGGGAGTTGAGCCCGAGGCTGCGCTGCGACGAGCCAACGAGAGATTCACGGCGCGTTTCGATGCCGTCGAGAAGGCACTCGCAGGGCGTGGTCGGTCGCTGAGTGATGCGACGCTGGAGGAAATGGAAACTGAATGGCAAAGAGTAAAAAGTGGGTTGTCTTAACCACGAAGCACTCTTAACCACGAAGGACACGAAGGCTCGAAAGGGTGGCGCGCGCGACGCGCGCGTTTGGAGTGAGCGGGGTTGCGATCGCAAGCGTCCTCGGAT
>JALDXQ010000245.1:0-9732 GCA_032156805.1 Acidobacteriota bacterium | reverse complement strand
CAGCGCCCGTCCTCTCAGGTAATCGCGAAGGGTTTCCCCGTGCAAGAGCTCGGTGACGACGAACGCCCGTCCTTCATGCAGGCCGACATCGTAGACCGTGACGATGTTCGGGTGACTCAGACTTGCAGCCGCACGCGCCTCTTGCTCGAGGCGCCGCTGCCGCGCGGGATCGTCCGACCACCTGGGGGGCAGCACCTTGATCGCGACATCGCGCTGAAGCTGCGGGTCGCGGGCGCGATAGACATCCCCCATGCCGCCGGATCCCACCGCGGCCAGAATCTCGAATCGGCCGAGTCGATCACCGATGGAGACGCTCATGCGAGCCGGATCATAACACCCGCATTCCTACGAGATTTCCACGAGATCCCCATGAGTTCCTCAGGATCTTCGCGTGCCCAGCCACCTAGTCTGCGGGGCACACACGGGAGGTTCGCATGACGAATGGAATTTGGGAACGACGCCGGATCGGATGGACCGCACATGGATGGGTGGCAGCAGCCGCGGTACTTGTCACATTGCTTGCGACGTGTCCTGCCGCGCACGCGAGCGACGCAGTCATCGAGTGGAATCAGATTGCCCTGTCGGCAACCGTGACGGCGAACCAGGGACCGTTGCCACAGATCCGCAGCATGGCGATCGTGCACGCCTCGATCCACGACGCCGTCAACGCGATGACCGGCGACTACGACACCTACCTCAACATCCGCCACCGGAGATGGGGTGCGTCGGCCGATGCCGCGGCAATCGCGGCCGCACACTACGCGCTCGTGAATCTGTTTCCACCGCAGGCCGGTGCGTTGAACACGGCACGAGCGACATCACTCGCCGCGCATGGCGTGAGCGAGTCCGATCCCGGGATCAGGTTCGGCGAAGCCGTCGCGGCCGCGGTCCTGAAACGCCGTTCGACCGACGGATCCGCTCAAGCACAGTTTCCGTATACCGCGCCCGGCGCCGGCAATCCCGGAGTGTGGGTCGCGACCAGCGCTGCTCCGGCACTCCTTCCGGGCTGGGGCAGCGTGACTCCGTGGGTAATCCGAAAGGCATCGCATTTCCGGCCCGACGGCCCTCCGCTGCTTCGCAGCCGGCGCTGGGCACGTGACTACAACGAGATAAAGGAGCTCGGATCGATCACGAGCGCAACACGGACCGCGGAGGAGACCGAGATCGCGCGGTTCTGGCTGGCATCACCGTCGGTCATCTGGAATGGCATCGCACGCCAGACGATCGAGGCGCGACAACTCGATCTCTCGTCGAGCGCGCGTGTGTTCGCGCTGATCTACCTCGCGGCCGCTGATGCGTCGATCGTCTGCTGGGACGCGAAGTACACGTTCAACTTCTGGCGGCCCATCACCGCCATCCAGCAGGGTGACGCCGACGGAAACGATCGCACGACCAGCGACCCGGCGTGGGCGCCGCTGTTTCCGACTCCGCCGCATCCCGACTACCTGTCGGGGCACACGACCAACAGCAGCGCGATGGCCACGATTCTCAGGCGGATCTTCGGCGATCAGCCGGAGGAGCCGATCGTCGCGACCAGCCCGACCAACCCGGGTTTCGAGCGCCGGTGGGAGTCGTTCAGCGAAGGCATCGAGGAAGTGATCGACGCCCGCATCTTCTCCGGCATCCACTACCGGTCAGCGGACGAAGACGGCGCCCGTGTCGGACGCGAGGTCGCACAGCATGTCATGCGCCGCCAGCTGCGACCGTTGAAGCATCGCGAACGGTAAGACGAACCCTTTCTCAACAGGGGAAGAGCCGCCGGCGCCCGCCCGGGACGCCGGTGGCGACGCGCACGATACTGCGACGTCCTATCGTCATGGTGTCGAGAGGACGCGCGGGAGTTCCTGCTCGAGCGGCTGTCCGCTCACGGCGTTGAACTTCTAGCCGTGGCACAGAGCTGCGCTGCCTTGCCGGAGTGAGGTAGTGGTTTGAGTCACTCAAGAGCTCGCCGGCCAGCCTCTACCAGACGCGTTTGATCTGGAAATCGAAGATGTGTTCTGTGGTCGTGAAAGGATCCGACCTCGTGTCGCGCGAGCGCGTCACGATGTAGAGAGCCGCATACCGCCACGCCGTGCTACGGCGCAGACCCACTCCGGCGCGGATCCGGTGCCGATTCGCAAATCGCTCACCTGGATCGGAGAGCGGAATGTACCACTCCCAATCGGTGGTCAGATAAGCCGCGCCGGTGTCGGTCACGTTGCGCCGATTGAGGGGGAACAGCACCTCCAGCCGGTTGCGAAAGCGCACCACTGACTCGGTCGGCGTCGAATCGGAGTAGAAGAGGTTCCTCAGCTCGGCACGAACGAAGTCCTGAATGACGAGCCGGCGCCTTGGCGTTTTCTCCTTGGGCAGCAGTCCTGCCAGTCGCGAGAAGGGGTGGAATCGGGCGCCGATGCGGCCGGTGAGCTCGCTCGTGTCCGCGACGTCCGCTTGACTCGTCTCGGCAACCAGCAGCTCGCCGATGAGATCGAGCCAGTTGGTAACACCGAAGTCGACGCTCGGCGTCAGATCCAGACTCCACCAGCCAGGATCGTCTGGCGGTGCCGACACCAGCAGCTTGGGCTCGAAATCGACAGCGAACGTCAGGCGATGGCTGTGGCGCCAGTCGAAGGTGGCATTGATCCACACCTGGCCCGTGGCTTGAGCCTCGGCCGTCAGTGGCGCGAGCACGAAGGCACTGAGAACGCCGCACACGATCCAGGCGCAGCCACATCGGTACATCAGTTCCCCCTGGGAATGTGTGGCAAATTCGGATCCGGATCAGGACCGAGCGCGTCTGCCCGATTGTTCGGAGTTGAGGAACGATTCGAAACGGTCCAGCGGACACCCGCCTGTGGCGTCACAGGCGTCCGCGGCATCTCGTGGCCCGAGCGCAGCGCTGGCACAACTCGTGCCTCGGTCAAAAGGCCGGCTCGAAGCGAAGGGCCGAAATGGCAGTTGGCTTAGGTGTTACGAGTTCTCGACCCGTGGAATGTCGCGGCGTGATCGTGGCTCATCGCGCAACGTCGCCGGGCGGATCCGACGAGTGGCCCGCATGGAAACGAAATCAAGTAGTTTGGCGCAGCTCAGTCCCTTCCAACTGAAAGACGAACTGATCCGCTATGCCAGGGATCAGTCGCGGAGCAAAGCGGCCACGCACAAGTTTCTCAACGCCGGGCGCGGCAACCCGAACTGGATCGCCGCCACGCCGCGCGAAGCGTTCTTCCTGCTCGGTCAGTTCGCACTCGCCGAGGCGCGCAGGACGCGTGATGAAGGAAGCCTTGCCGGCATGCCGGGGAGCGACGGCGTTGCGGTCCGGCTGCGCGCGTTTCTCGATGGCGCGGGCTCCTCGGACGGCGCGGCCCTTCTGCGAAACGGCCTCGACTACGCGAGCTCGACGCTCGGGTTCGACGCCAATGACTTCGCGCACGAGCTCGTTGACGCGATCATCGGCGACAACTACCCGGAACCGGATCGCATGCTGGTTCACGCCGAAAAAGTCGTGCGGCGCTATCTCGCCAAGACGATGTGCGATGACCGCCCTCCGACCGGGACGTTCGACCTGTTCGCCGTCGAGGGCGGCACGGCGGCGATGTGCTACGTCTTCAAGAGCCTGGTCGAGAACCGCCTCCTTCATCACGGCGACACGATCGCCCTCGGCGCGCCGATCTTCACGCCCTACATCGAGCTGCCGCGTCTCAGTGACTACGCGTTCAAGACGGTCGAGATCAATCAGAGCGCGCTCGCCGCCGACGGGCGTCACACGTGGCAGTACCCGGACGAGGAAATCGCAAAGCTCGCGGACCCGAAGGTCAAGGCGTTCTTCCTGGTCAACCCATCCAACCCTGCCTCCTACGCGATACATCCCGATACGCAGCGGCGCATCGTCGATCTGGTCCGCAACACACGCCCGGATCTGATCATCCTGACCGACGACGTGTACGGGACGTTCGCCGAGGGGTTCCGATCGCTGGCCGCCGATTTACCCCGCAACACAATCCTGGTCTACTCGTACTCGAAGCATTTCGGTTGCACCGGCTGGCGGCTCGGTGTCGTGGCCCTGCACCAGGACAACGTGCTCGACGAGACACTGGCCCGCCTGCCGGCGGCGGATCGCGACGCGCTGCGCGAGCGCTACGAGACGCTGAGCACGACGCCCGAACGGATCAAGTTCATCGATCGCCTGGTGGCAGACAGCCGCGACGTGGCGCTCAACCACACCGCCGGGCTCTCCACGCCGCAGCAGGCGCAGATGGTGCTGTTCTCGCTGTTCGCGCTGCTCGACCAGGACGATGCCTATCAGGCCCGCTGCCGCGACCTGGTGCGCCGTCGTCTGATGGCGCTCGGGCGCGGGTTGGACATCCCCATCCCCGACGATCCGCTGCGGGTTGGCTATTACATCGATATCGACCTGGCCGTGTGGGGCCGCGCCGCATTCGGCGACGCCTTCGACGCCTATGTCGCAGACCATCACAGTCCACTCGACGCGGTCATCGGGCTGGCGAAGAAGTCCGGGACCGTGCTGCTGAACGGCAGCGGCTTCGACGGTCCGCCGTGGTCCGTGCGGGTCTCGCTCGCAAACCTCGACGCTGACGCGTACGAGAGCATCGGCCGTGACTTGAAAGCGCTGATGCGCCGCGCGTTCGAAGAATGGCAGCAGTCCCGGAAGGAGTAGCCATGCGCACACCTAACACGCCACTGTTGATAGTGGCCGTCGCCCTGCTGTCGGTCGGGATATTCACAGCGCAGGGCAAGGCGCGGATTTCCATCCTCGCGACCGGCGGCACGATCGCCGGCGCCGGCGACGCCAGCGGCTACGGCTACAAGGCCGGAGCCTTCAAGGTCGAAGACCTCCTCAAGGCCGTGCCCCGGATCGGCGACCTGGCGCAATTGAGCGGCGAGCAGGTTGCGAGCATCGGCAGCCAGGACATGAACGACAAGGTCTGGCTGACGCTCGCTGGCCGCATCAACGAGCTGCTCGCGGGCGTGTCCACCGACGGCATCGTGATCACACACGGCACCGACACGATGGAGGAGACAGCGTACTTCCTCAACCTCGTGGTCAAGAGCGACAAGCCGGTGGTGCTGGTCGGCTCGATGCGGCCGGCGACAGCTATCAGCCCTGACGGACCCGCCAATCTCTACGACGGCGTCGCGGTGGCGGCGGATCGGGTCGCGAAGGGCCGCGGCGTGCTGGTTGTGCTCAATGACGAGATCCACAGCGCCCGCAACGTCACCAAAACCAACACCACCAGCCTGCAGACGTTCGTGAGCCCGAATCGCGGTCCCGGTGGCTTCGTACACACCGGCAAGATTTCCTGGTTCGAGCCGTTGAACGACAAGAAGCACACTACCCGATCCGAGTTCTCCGTCACGGGGCTCACCGCGCTGCCGCAGGTGGAGATCATCTACGCGCATTCGAACATGACGGCCAACCTGATTGATGCCGCGATCAAGGGCGGGGCAAGGGGCCTGGTGATTGCCGGCGTCGGGGACGGCAACATGTCGCAGGTGGCGCTCGACGCGCTCGCCGCCGCCGTCAAGACCGGCATCGTCGTCGTGCGCAGCACGCGGCTCGAGCGCGGCATGGTGCTTCGCAACAATGAGGTGGACGACGACAAGATGGGGTTCGTGGCCTCCGGCGAGCTCAATCCGGGCAAGTCGCGTGTGCTGCTGCAGCTGGCGCTGCTGAGCACGAAGGATCCCGTCCGCGTTCAGCAAATCTTCAACGAGTACTAATGGAGGCGTTCTTCCAGTTCCTGCAGGCGCAGCCGTTTGTCGCGCTGTTCGGCGTCCTCGCGCTCGGGATGATGCTCGGCAGACCCGCCATCGGCGGCATCTCGCTCGGCTCCGTCATCTGCATCATCTTCGTTGGCCTGCTGTTGAGCATCGCCTCCTACAGCGTCACCGGTGTCGCGTTGACCCTTCCGGACGTCATCAAGACGATCTTCTTCAACATCTTCATCTTCGCCCTGGGCGTGAAGGTCGGACCGCAGTTCTTCGCCGGACTGCAACGCGACGGCTGGCACATGGTCGCGATTGGCGTCATCGTCGCCGTGCTTGCGCCGGTAATCAGCTACTTCTTCGGGTGGCTGTTCGATCTGCCGCCGGGAGCGGTCGCAGGCCTTCTGGCCGGGTCGAACAACTCGTCGGCCACGTTCGGCACCGCCTCGTCTGCACTCACGTCCAGCACCTATAGTCCTCCGCCCGGCGTGTCGGTGGAGAGCGTGTCGGGCATGCTCTCGGCCGCGTTCGCCTTGTGTTATGCCGCGACGCAGGTGCAGTTCGTGCTCTTCATGAAGCTCCTCCCAAGGTTGGCCGGCATCGACGCGCCCAAGGAAGCGCGGGAGTTCGAGGATGCGATGCGCGGCGGTCGTTCGGCGCCGCTTCCCGGCACCGTCGAAGCCGCCGACGCGACAGATCCGTCGATTGCGGTGCGGGCCTACCGCGTGTCCGAGGAGACGCTGGGCGGCAAGACGATCGGCGAACTTCGGAAGACGGCGCCGGGGATCGCCATCGAATTGGTGCGCCGCGGCACCGAGTGGCTCACGCTCGATGATGCAACTGCGCTCGCGACAGGTGACGAGGTGGTGGTCAGCGCGCCGTTGGAGAAACAGGTGCGTGTGCGAGAGGTGCTCGGGCCGGAAGTACCCGACGCGGAAGCGCGTGCGCTCAGATCGCTGCACACCGTGGACGTCGTCATCAGCCGCGACAGCGCCGCCGGGAAAACCCTTCCCGAGTTGATTGCCGCGAGCCCAGGCGTGTTCGCCAACGCGGTCTTCCGCGCCGGAATCGAGTTGCCGGCGGGTTCTGCGACGAGGCTCAAGAAGGGCGACGTGATTCGCGCGACCGGCACCGACCCCCGCATCGAAGATCTCGGAAAGCGTGTCGGCCAGGTGGTGCGATCGACGCATGTCTCGGATGTGTTGACGCTGGCTCTTGGGCTTCTCACGGGCGCGCTCCTCGGCGCCATCCCCGTGCCGCTCTTCGGCATCAGCATCAGTTTCGGCGCCTCCGCGGTGCTCATGACCGGGATTATTTTCGGTTGGCTCAAGACGCGCCACCCCACGTTCGGTGGTCCCATTTCAGAAGGCGCCAGAAGCCTCATGGAGGAGATGGGGCTCAACGTCTTCACGTCGGCGCTCGCGATCAATTCGGGCCTCGCGGTTTACCAGGTCGCAACCGGCGGTCCGATCTGGCAGCTGCTGATCGCGTCGCAAGTCGTCAGCCTGCTACCCGAGCTCGTCGCATGGTGGGTGGGACGCCATGTGATGCACCTGAACCCGGCACTGCTCATGGGCGCCGTCGCTGGGGCGCGCCAGAACACGACATCGATGCGGGCGGCGCAGAAGGAGTCGCGGTCAGCGGTGCCCGGGATCGGTTACCCGGTGCCGCTCGCCATCGCAACGATCTCCCTGTCGGTCGTCGGTTACTTTTTCGCGTTGTTCACCTGAGACGGCGACGAACTATGAAGGAACTGTTCGAGCGTGCCCGGCGTTTCGCACGACCCTATCGGATCGATCACGGGAAGCGGTTCCGGTTGAAAGACATCGATCCCGACGACAGTGGCGACCTCGACGCCGAGGACAAGCCGCGGGCCCTGGAAGCACTCCGAACCGGGATCGAGGCCATCGCCGACCTCCAGGATCGGCTGTACGCGCAGGATCGGTGGGCCGTCCTGCTGATCTTCCAGGCGATCGATGCTGCCGGGAAGGACAGCGCCATCAAGCACGTCATGTCCGGCATCAATCCGCAGGGTTGCCAGGTGTATTCGTTCAAGGCGCCGACGTCGGAGGACCTGGATCACGACTACATGTGGCGATGCGCCAGGGCGCTCCCGGAGCGCGGCCGCATCGGCATCTTCAATCGTTCCTACTACGAAGAGGTGGTCGTGGTTCGTGTGCATCCCGAGCTGCTCGATCACCAGAAGGTGCCGCGCGAGCTTCTGAAGACGAAAGACTTGTGGAAACAGCGATACGAGGACATTCGCAACTTCGAGAGCTATCTCTCCAGGAACGGGACCCTGATTCGAAAGTTCTTTCTCCACGTGTCACACAAGGAGCAGGAGAAGCGTTTCCGCGAGCGGCTCGAGCGGCCGGAGAAGAACTGGAAGTTCTCGGCGGCCGATCTCAAGGAACGCGAGCGCTGGCACGACTATCAGGGGGCCTACGAGGACATGATTCGCGCGACCGCCACACCGGAGGCGCCGTGGTACGTCGTGCCGGCCGATCGCAAGTGGTTCACGCGCGTCGTCGTGGCCGCGGCGATCGTGGATGGCCTTGCCGGGCTGAAGCTGGAGTATCCATCCGTATCCAGGACCCAGATGGAGGAGATCGAGCGCGCCAGGAAAGCACTGGGCAAGAGCCGCTGAATCCCAACGGTTAGCGATGCCGTTGCGAAGTCTAGGGAGGTAACCGTGGCAAAGAAGACAGCAACAAGAGGCAGGAAGACAACGACGACAGGCAAGAAGCCCAACATCCTCGTGATCTGGGGCGACGACATCGGCATCTCGAACCTGAGTTGCTATTCCCACGGCCTGATGGGCTATCACACGCCCAACATCGACCGGCTCGCCAAGGAAGGGATGATGTTCACGGATTCGTACGGCGAGCAGTCCTGCACCGCCGGGCGCTCGTCGTTCATCACTGGCCAGAGCGTCTACCGCACCGGCCTGTCGAAGGTCGGCCTGCCGGGCGCGCCGGTCGGCATGTCGGACAAGCTCGTGACGATCGCGGCAGTGCTGAAGGAACAGGGCTACGCCACCGGCCAGTTCGGCAAGAACCACCTCGGCGACTTGAACCACATGCTGCCGACCAACCACGGGTTCGACGAGTTCTTCGGCAACCTCTACCACCTGAACGCGGAAGAGGAACCGGAAATGGATGACTATCCGCCGGAGAAGGAGTTTCCGAACTTCCGCAAGAACTTCGGCCCGCGCGGTGTGCTGCACTCGTGGGCGACCGACAAGGACGACAAGACGGTGCATCCGCGCTGGGGCAAGATCGGCAAGCAGAGGATCGAGGACACCGGCCCGCTGACCCGCAAGCGCATGCTGACGTGCGACGACGAGTTCGTCGCGGCGGCGCAGGACTTCATCACGCGACAAGAGAAAGCTGGCAAGCCGTGGTTCGTGTGGCTCAACACGACTCACATGCACGCCTTCACCCATACGAAGAAGACCAGCCTCGGGCAGGCCGGCCTCTGGCAGTCGAACTACCACGACACGATGATCGACCACGACAAGAACGTCGGCCAGATGCTCGACTTTCTCGACGAACTCGGAATCGCCGACGACACCTTCGTGCAGTACAGCACCGACAACGGCCCGCACCGCAACACCTGGCCCGACGCCGGCACGACGCCGTTCCGAAGCGAGAAGAACACCAACTGGGAAGGCGCCTTCCGCGTGCCGCTGATCGTGCGCTGGCCCAGCCGCATCGCGGGCGGCAGCATCAGCAACGAGATCGTCCAGCACCACGACTGGCTGCCCACGTTCCTCGAGATGGCTGGCGCGCCCGACGTCGTCGACAAGCTGAAGAAGGGCTACAAGGCGATCGGCCGCACCTACAAGAACCACATCGACGGCGTCAGCCTGCTGCCCTACCTCACCGGCAAGGAGAAGAAGAGCCCGCGCAACTTCTTCTTCTACTTCAGCGACGATGGCGACTTGCTGGGGATCCGCATGCACAACTGGAAGGTCGCGTTCATGGAGCAGCGCACCCCCGGCGGGCTGGACGTCTGGAAGGAGCCGTT
>JALDXQ010000244.1:0-9858 GCA_032156805.1 Acidobacteriota bacterium | reverse complement strand
CGGTATACCAGCTTGGCCGCGGCAACGACCCCGTGATCGTCGTCGGCAGCATCTTTCCTGCAGTGGCTTTCAACATGACAGAGCAATCCTCACTTTGAATCTGTAGATGAATGAAGCTTGAAGAACGAGCGATCAAACTCCAACGCCCAACTCCCAACTCCCAAGAGTTGGGAAGTTGGAAATTGGGAATTGGGAGTTGACTGGATGAGTTCCTATACTCCCGCGACCTCTTGGCGCACGAGCTTCGCGCCTTCAGCGAGCGCGCCCAGTTTCATCTTGGCCACCATGCGTGCCAGTGGCTTCATACCGCAGTCGGTGCTGAGCACGACACGATCGGGGGGTACGGCAGCAACCACCTTCTTGATGCGATCCGCGATCAGCTTCGGCGATTCGATCATGTTCGAACGCACATCCAGGACGCCGACCTGCACGGTCTTGTCCGCCGGCAGGTTCTTCAGGAACTCGATACCCGCCATGTTGCGGTTCGCGTAATCGAGCACGAACTCGTTGATGCCGGGTGTATCGAACAGATTCGGCAGGACGGTCTGGTATCCCTCAGGGAAAGCGCCGCTGAGGAGGTCGTTGCCCCACGCATTGCCGAAACAGAAGTGCCAGCCGATCGTGGCCTTCACGCCATCGCAGCACTGGGCAATGCAGTCCTTGATCCAGGTGTAGTCGTTCTTGTCCCCGGTAAAGAGTGGCATCCATGCGCCGAGGTCTTCAATCTGCAGGTAGTTCGCGCCCGCAGCCACCAGCTCTTTCATCTCGGCGTTGAAGATCGGCGCCAGCGCGAGACTGAGTTCCTTGGCGTTCTTGTAGTGCTTGAAGTAGGCATGCCACGCGAGGTTGATCGGGCCGGCACCGACGGACACCTTGACTGGCACGTGCGCGTGCTTCTTCGCGACCTTGTAGAGATCCGTCAGGCGGATTGGACCGTGCTGCACGGGCCCGCTGTTGATCACGCCGCCCCAGTCATCGAACATCGCCTTGCCGAAACTCGCCTCCTGGTTGATGTACGCGGGGTGCTCCTCGCGCGCGGGCTCGAAACCTGGAATCCGCTCGTACATGTACCAGCAGAAGGACCCAATCGAGCCGACGTAGTCGTCGTACCACATGTTGCCGTCGGTGACGATGTCGAGACCGGCCTCTTCCTGGTCGCGAATCACGGTGGCTACGGCGTCGTGGTACACCTCTTCGTGCTGAACTTCCTTGAAGGCGACGCGCACATCGCGGCCAAGCAGCTGCTGCGTGTACCAATGCGGTCTCGGGTACGACCCGACCATGGTCGTGGGCAGGATCGTTTCAACTACTCTGCTTGCCATGTCCGTCCTCTCGGATGGGAATGACACCGGGCGCGATCTCCGGGTGTCGTGGATTTATCGCTATGCGAAAAAACATTCGCATAGAACACAAAATTCTAATTCGCGGCCGGGGTGAATGAAAAGTGCTGAGGGACTCTGCGGTCAGTACGCGCCGGTCAGTACGGCCTCGACCTGCTCGCGACTGATGGCGCGATCGCTGACCGGCGCGTTCGCCAGGATGTCGTACACGAGGCCGGCGACTTCACGAACTTCCTCACGCGGGACATGCACGTCTCGCAGCCGTTGCGGCAACTCGAGCCGGGAAATGAAGAGCGCCATCCGATTCGCGCTCTCGAGCGCGGCCGTGCCAGGATGGCGTTCGTCGAACGCCAGCTCGAATGCGCGGGCGATCGGACCGAAGCGCTCGGGAGCCACCATCGCCATCAACCGCATCGCATGCGGAAGCGTGATGCACGACGTCACGCCGTGCGGTACGTCCCAGCGCGGCCCGATCTGGTGGCCGAGCGCGTGGGAGAGGCCAAGACCTGCATTGGTGATGCCGAAAACCGACAACCAGGCGCCGAGCTGACACTGCAGGCGATGCTCCAGCTGCTCTGCCCCAGTCGCTGACAGACTGGCCGGCAGATGATGAAGCAGCATCGAGAGCCCACGCGACGCAAGCGCATCGCCAAGCGGATGGTGGCGCGGCGAGTAGAGTGTCTCGACTGCGTGGTCGAGTGCACGGACGCCGCTTGCCGCCCACAGCCAGCCTGGTGTTTCCAGCGTCACGCTCGGATCGATGAACACCGTGCGCGGCGCGAGCCTCGCGTCCGAGATAGCGCGTTTCACCCGTGTGGTTTCATCGGTGATTCCCACGACGGCGGTGAATTCGCCGGCGGACAGCGTCGTGGGAACGGCAATGTGCGCGGGCCCGTCATCATTCGATGACCAGGGGCCACCGGTCGTCATCAGCGTGTGAATCGCCGCCTTGACTGTGTCGATCGGGCTGCCACCGCCAAAGCTGATCACACAGTCGGCGTGGTGCTGATCGATGGCTCGCGCAAGCTCGGTCACCGAGCATGACGGGACGTGCTGCCTCGCATCCCTGAACACGAAGACACACCGCTCGCCCAGCGGATGGGTGATTCGATTGAGGAGCGAGGAAGCACCGAGGGTTCGGCCGGTGACGACGATGGCGCGGGTCAGGCTCCGGCGATCGAGCTCTGCGGCAAGGGAGTCGACCGTGCCTGCGCCGGACACAACCCGCTCGAGCCGTGGGAACTGGAACTCGCCGATCCCACTGGCTCCCAGTTCTGTCTCGCCAGCACCCAGATCGGGAAGAACCCCCATACTGCCGGCATCATAGCTGCCGCGGCGGTCGCTCCGCAAAGAACCGGCTACTTTGCCGAACAGGGCGTGGGATTCCAGCCGGTCGCGTCTGCCTGCTTCTTGTACTGGTAGGTCTTGATGTAAGGCTGCGCCAGGTACTGCGGATCATCAACGATCGTCGTCACCGCGAGATACTCCTGCCCCTCGTCGACGAGCCGGATGAAGTACTCCGTCAACGTCGCATTGGCGCCGTAGGGAACGCCGTTCTTGCGCAGGTATCCCGGACGCATCCGGGTCGTCGTGACGGCGAGCTGTCCCGTCTGTGGAGGAGCAGCGCCGCGGCCACGTCCGGCCGGCGGGAACATCCATCGCGCCGTCGATGTTCCCTGCCACGAGGGCTCCGCTGAGAGAGGCGCCGCGCCGAACACGAAACGCCGCGTCTGCGTCCCTGCGTCGAGGTCCATCTTCAGCGTGTTGTCATTTTCCCAGGTGATGTGCAGATGGCCCGGGAGACGCATCACGCCGGCGGCGCCATATGCACGACACGCTTCGCCACTGGCTTCATCTTTCGCGGGATCCCACGCGTCCATCACACGCCTGGCTTCGGCGTTCACGGGAATGTAGTCGGCGTTCCCCTTCGGCGGAGTCAGCATGCGATAGCGCCAGTCATCGGTCACGAGTACCACCCAGTAGCCGGTGATGTCGTATGGCGCCTGGGTGCGACCCGACGCTGCAGCGGTCGGTGCCTGCGCGGCACCACGACCAGCCGGAGCCGCCGGTTGCTGGCCTTGCTGCGCGTGAAGCACCGAGCTCGCGAGGATGAGTAGAGCAGCGGTCGCGACCGCGCCGGGTCTACGAGACAAAGCTCGGCCCGCGGATACAGAGAAGAAAGCGGCAAGCATCACTACGTCTTCGGATTGAGACTGCGGTAGATCGCTTCGACGAACATGTCGGGTGTCCACGACGGGCTCTTGCCGAACCGGCCATCGTAGTCGCGGGTGAGACGCGCGGCCTTGATTTGCTGCAACGTCATGCCGCGCGAGGTCATCTCGCGTACTCGATCGCGCATGATGGTCACCATGTCGCGGTAGTAGGCGACGTCGGCCGCATCGGTCATCCGGCCATGTCCCGGCACGACCAGCGTGCCTCCTTCCATCATGTGCTCGACGACTGCGACGTCGAGGATCCAGTTCAGCGCGTCCACGACACCCTGAATGCTGCCGCCACGCGCAAGGTCGATCACCGGGAACTTCGTCATGTCGAGCAGGTCGCCGGCAGCGATCACATCGGATCCGCGGAAGTAGACGATGCTGTCACCGTCGGTGTGGGCGGACTCTGGATGCGTCACGACAACACCTTCGCCGTTCACGAAGTTGAGCTTCTTTTCGCTTCCGAAATAGGTCTCGCTCGCGATGAGCGACGTCTGGCCCGCCTTGCTCAGACGCAGGGTCACGTTCTCGTGCGCGACGACGTAGGCGCCGGGCAGAGTGTTGTCGATATTCCGAACGCCGTAGGCGCGGCCGGCAGCGGACAAGACGGCGTTCCCGCCGAGATGGTCGGGATCGTCGCTCGTGTTGATGATCCCGATGATCGGTCGCGGCGCACGCGGTCCGGCAGTCGTCGGCAGCAGCTCCGAGCTCGACCACCACTGGCATCCCTGCGCCACGCCGACGCACGACTTCATCGGCGTCGGCGACGCGGTCACCACGCGTGAGAGCGCGCGCACGGTTTCGAGCACCTTCTCCGCCATCTGCGCGCCGCCGGTGTCGACGAGCAGCACGCCGTCTTTCCCGACTGAGGCAACGACGTTCGGGCCGGCACCCGCGATGAGATAGATATTGCCGCGAATCGGGAGCACCCTAAGATCGTCGGCAGCCGGCGTCGCCGGGGCCTGTGCGAGAAGAGCGCCGGTTCCTGTCCACGAGAGGCAGACGAGAACGGCGCCCGCCAGCGCCACGAGTGTGCGCGG
Organism: Acidobacteriota bacterium; assembly: GCA_032156805.1. GTDB lineage: Bacteria > Acidobacteriota > Vicinamibacteria > Vicinamibacterales > UBA2999 > Gp6-AA40. Next base: position 5,259 of record JALDXQ010000244.1, on the reverse strand, counting down.
CGCGCTCATCGCCGGCCCTCAGGCGCCGATGTGTTCCTTCTGCGATCCCCGGCGGTCCACTCACTCGGCTGCAACGTCTTCTGGTATTCGGGGTACATCGTCTGCATGCCGCCGGTCGGCAGGTTCGGCGCCAGGCCGTAGCGCGCGCGGATGTTCGTCAGGAACGGATTCTCGCCGGGAAGATAGTGGGGCACGTTGCCCTTCTCGAGCCCTTCGAAGGCCGACGTGCACGGGTGCGCGGGCACCTGGTTGTTCACATTGAGCCGGTACTCGGAGCTGCGGATCAGCGGCTCCGACAGATAGACCGGGTCGTGAACGATGTTGATCCAGGTCAGGATGTCGCCGCGCCGAATCCAATACGACGTCACGGTCGCCTGGTCGCTGACCATTGCGCCGTTGCGGCGAATGTAGTCCTCCTTCAGGTGCGTCGTCTTGATGCGGAGGACATCCCCTTCCCACGTCGCGGTCGAGAAACCTCCCCACGTGTGATTCGCCTCGGGAGGCGGACCCGCGCGGCCGTCGAGATACACGGGCATGTTCGTCGACTGGTGCCACTCCGGCTGGTAGGCGACGACCTCACGGGAAAAGGGATCGACTTCTTTCGTGATTCGCAGCGCGGTCGGACCGCGATAGATGTAGGCCCACCCGTGCGGGCGGCACTGATACTCGGGCAGGCTGAGGATCGACGCATCCCAGCTCTCGGCGCGGACCAACCCGTCGGGACTGAGCGGCAGGCCGACGAAATCGCCGACCCAGGGATTCTCGGTGTTGTCCATGGAGCGAACAACCGTCCATTCACCCGAGAAATCGGTTTGCGCCGCGGCCCAGCCGCTGCCGGTCAAGAGCAGCAGCGACGCCGCAACGGCTCGCGTGAAGGTGATCGTCATGAAGTTGTGCTTTCGTATGCCGAAATAAGATTCTTGATGCGCAGCAGGTATACGCCCGCCTTCCGGGAGAGTCAAGCGCACGAGACGCGGAGGGTCCGGGAGCCGGTTACTTCGCTGCCTCGGCGGCCGCCCGTTCTTCGGCGCGTTGCGCGCTGAGGATGTTGCGCATGGCCAGGTTGCCCTCGTGACACGCGTACTCGAACAACTGCTGTGTCCGGTCGACCTTGGTGAGAGGCATGGAGAACGTCCACGGGCGCGTCCAGGTGTTCGGATCCTCGAACGTCACGCGCCACTCGACGATCTCAGGTGATTTTGCGGTGAACCGCTCGACCATGCGGACCTGCTCGGTCGACCCCTGTGGCGCGGTCTCCGGCAGGAAGTTCGTGGTCTCGACCACGAGCGTATCGCCTTCCCACCAGCCGCGAGCATCACCCAGGTACTTGCGCGTCCCCTGCGTCGCGCGACCCTGAGATTCTCGAAGGGTCGAAGGGTCGAGTGGAATGACGCGCGCTTCGTGGATCATCTCGTAGCGAATGACGACGCTATCCGGGCTCTGCGTGATGTCGTAGCGGCTGCCGTAGCCGGCGGGCATCATCGAGGCCGGGATGCCGCGCGTGATGCAGCGATCGTACAACCCCATGTCCAGCCAGCTGTTGAACGGCCCCTTCGGGTTGGCATTCGTGCTGATCCCGCCACGCGGCCGGCGCGGTTGAACGTCGGTTCGTCGCGGGATGCGGCCGTCCGGCGGATCGACAACGAGCCACGCCTGTCTGTTCTTGCGATCGAAAGTATCGAAAATCAGATGCGCCGGTGGCCGGAGTCCGCCGGCGAACTCCTCGCCACTGACGCCGTCGACAAAGCGCTCGTTGCGCTCCTTGACGATTCGCTGCAGTTCCTCCGGTGTGATGTCGGCGAGCGTCTTGCCCTCGAACTCCTTCGGGCGCTCCATCGGCGTGCCGGTCTCATCGTCATTGGAGTACGTGCCCTGCAGATCCGGATGGCCCCACGGCGTACGTGGCGCCGACCACGACCGATTCGCCTGCGCATCGACGGGCGCTTCGAACTGGCTGGAAAGGGCGACGACGCCAAGCACTGCGGCAAAGACAAGACTGCGACGCATCACCATTCGTGTCCTCGGACAAAAACCGAAAAAGGCTTCGTACGGTTCGATGGGGCGAGGGTGCGAGAGTGCGACGGTCCAGTGCGACGCCCAACGTCCGACGCCGCACTATCGGACTCTCGGACCGGACCATCGCACCCTCGTTCCACGGCCCCGTCGTACCGCATGCTTCTCCCCTTCTCTAGCGCTTGTAGCGCGCAAAGTCCGGATTGCTCCTCGAGAGTGTGATGCTCGAGGAGGCGCCCACTGGTGTCGATCCCACTAGCGGCCGCAGCGTTCGGCCCGGTTGATTCTCGTCCGGTAGCGCGACCGGCTCGAGCATCGCGAGAATCTCGACGCGCTGGCTTTCGTACCAGGGAGGCAACGTCAGCTTCGTGCCCAGTTCCTCCGCCGACTCGTCCTGGTAGAAACCACCCGGCACGTTCGCCGTGCATTCCACGAGAATCCCACCAGGAGATCGGACGTACATCGAGTGGAAGTAATACCGATCCTTTACCTCCGACGCGTCGGTGTAGCCCAGCTCCTCGTAGTGCGCCTTCTGCGCGACCAGCGCCTCGTCGTTTTCAACCCTGAACGCGATGTGGTGAAAGGTGCCCGAACCGAAGCCCCAGGTTCCTGGCGGGACCTCGGGCTCGTGGTGCAGATCGATGATGCTGCCGGGCCCTCCGCCCGCAGCCTCGAAACGGTGAAACGGACCGTCGACGCCGACCTTGCGAAAGCCGAGGGCATCGATGAAGAAGAGTTCCTGCTCCTCGATGCTGCGCACTGACATCACGGCGCCGAAGAAACCACGCGAGGCGACGTCCGCACTAATGCACCTCGTGGTCCATGGCCGGCGCGAGTCGTCGGCTTCGACCACTTCGTACTGCATTCCCGCGGGGTGCCACATCCGCAGGTACTTCCTGCCGAACCTTTCCTCGATGCCGCTGTGCTCGACCGAATATCGATCGAGGTGATCTCTCCAGAACGTAATCGTGCCCCTGGGCACGGCGTAGCTCAAACGAGAAATCTGTCCAGAGCCGCGACGGCCAGGCTTACGGCTGTAAGGAAACGACGTTGCGATCGATCCGGGTTCGGCGTCGGCGTTGCCGTAGTAAAAGTGGTAGATCGGAATGCTGCCATCCATCAGCACCGTCTGCTTGACGAGACGCTGCCCCAGCACCTGCGTACAGAAGTCCAGATCCTGCTGTGCCGGTCCCGGACACTGCGTGATGTGATGGATGCCCCTGACCAGCGTGCTCATGCCTTTAGCCTGGTCCAGCCGTGACCGGACACTTCCGCCTACCTGGTCCTCCGCTCGTCACGACACGGCCTCTCTTCGGCCTGCGAAACACCGCCGGGTGGTCGTGTTCGGATCATAAGCGACCGTCGGGGTGGAGTCGAGATCCGGCGTCGGAGGCCCCCCAGACTTGACGGAACTTTGACCCCCGTTTCGCGGGCACTTCCGGTCAGTTTCAGGTAACAGTGACGAGATTCCGGCTCCGAGCCTGAAACGGTCGGTGCGGTATCGAGACGGAGGCGAGGCGTTGGCGTGTCAGGCGAGAGAGTCGTCGAGGGTCTGCGGAGGAACCCGGGATCCGCGCGCAGCGGATCCCGGGTCGCCAGCCGCCCGCGCAGAGCGCGGGCAAGAGACACTGCCATCCAGCGAGGCCAGAGCCTCGCTGGATTACCAGGTGAACTCGCCGTTCAGCCGGAAGACGCGCGGGTTCATGTACGTCGTCGGCGTCAGCCAGCCCGTATTCGTCGGGACGAAGGTCTGGTTGAACGCCAGCGTGACGTTGTTGTTCATCACGTTGTAGATATCCATGCCGACGGTCACTCGCTGGCCACCGAAACGGAGGATCTTCTTCACCGCGATGTCGAGCTGACGAACGCGATCGCCGTACTCTTGACCTGGCGCGAGCAGGTTCACGGTGATGGGAGCACCGATCGTCAACGGACGGCCGATCTGCGCTGCGGCAGCGGCCTGATCGGCCGCTGTCAGCACGTAGTTGCCTTGCAGCGACATGATCTGATCAGTGCCGACGTTGATCTTGTCCTGGTACACCGTGCTCACCAGCAGATCGATACGCGGGATGGTGTACGACGCCAACCCACGGAACGAGGTCTGGAATGGCGACTCCGTGTGGCAGTACGGATTCACCAGGTACTGTGCGAACTCCGGAACCGCCGCACGGATCTCGCACCAGTCGTTCTCCACCTTGCCGGTGCTGGTCCCGCCCGAGAACGTCAGGCCGTTGTTCATACGAACGTTCAAGTTGACGTCGACGCCATTGAACACACGCGTATCGTCGCCGACATCCTTCGTCGACAAGAGCAGATTGTTCACCTGGCCGAAGACGTTCGGGTTGACGTTGTAGAGCGGGCCCACCGTGTAACCGCCGCCATTGGGTAGACGCGAATCGGTCGGCGCCGTGATCGTGTACTGCGCGACGTCGTTGGGCGACACCGCCAGATTGTCGGTCACCGTGCCGTTGGTGAGGTACTGGGTGAACGACCGCCGGTAGTAGCCAACCTCGACCGACGCGCGCGGGAAGATCTCCTGCTGCACGGAGGCGCCGAACGACCAGTCGGATGGACGAACACCCCAGCCAGACAGCAGACCCGGATCGAAATTGGTGGTCTGCACTTGCTGAGTGGTACCGAACAGGAGGTTGGTGATCTGGCCGCAGTTGTCGACGCTGCCGGTCGTGGCCGGGCCCTGCGCCAGAGGGCTGTCCAGGTTGCAGTCCGGAGAGAAGTCGCGGTCGTTGTCCGCCCAGGTGCGCGTCGTCGATGGCGCGAACGTGCCGCCGAACGTCGTGTCACCACCCGGGATGCGCAGCGCCGGATTCGCGCCGTACGCGAGATTGCTGACACTGGCGCCCTGCAGGTACTTGCCGAGATTCACCTTCAGCGACGTCTTGCCGTTTCCGAACAGGTCGTACGCGGCACCCATGCGCGGCGTGATGTCGTGGTAGCCCGTCACGCCGTCGGCGCGCGCGAACGTGGCGCCGCCGAAGAAGCGGCTTGCCGGCACGGTCGTTTCCGGGAACCAGCTCCATGGATTGTCGTAGCGGAGCGCGCCCTGCAGCGTGAGGCGGCCGAGCGTCCACTGGTCCTGCGCGTAGAACGATGTGGACATCGCGCGCGCGTTCACCCTGTAGCCGTTCATGTACTCGGTGATCGACGCGGGCACACCGTTGTTGAAGGTGTACTGCAGGCTATTGCTGTTGACGAACATCTGACGGTCGTCTTTCCACCAGTAGCCCT
>JALDXQ010000243.1:0-9884 GCA_032156805.1 Acidobacteriota bacterium | reverse complement strand
GAGGTGTGCGCGAAGTTCTATGCGTTCCCGCAGCAGTTCCAGCCCGGGCACCTGTACTGGGGAGGCGCGGTCGAGGCTATCCCCGGCGAGCCGGGCTACGGCGCACTGCGCGCGATCGATCCCGTGTCGGGGCTCGTGCGCTGGGAATTCAAGTATCCCAGGCCGTCGATGGGTGGCACGTTGAGCACGGCATCGGGTCTCGTCTTTGCTGGTGAAGAGGACGGCAACGTCATGGCATTCGACGCGGCCAGCGGCAAGAACCTGTGGCGCCTGCAAACTGGAGCGGGACTCCGCGCGGGCCCGATGACGTTCATGCACAACGGCAAACAGTACGTCGTCGTGGCCTCGGGTGGGGCGGTGATCGCGCTGGCCCTGCCAGACGCGCGCTAGGACCAGAAAGTTTTCAGGGCTCGATCCGCAGGATCGCACCGTCGTCTTCGTCCGTCAGGACGTAGAGAAACCCATCAGGTCCTTGTCGCACGTTGCGGATCCGCTGGCGCAGGTCGACGAAGAACGCTTCGCGTCGCAGCTCTTCCCAATTCTCGTTGAAGACGATCCGGTGCATCTGGCCGGTGCCAGGAATGCGACCGAACTGCAGGCCACCGACGAACAGATTGTTCTTCCACTTCGGGAAGCGGTCGCCGGTGTAGAAGGTCATCCCGGAGATGGCGATCGACGGATTCCAGATCAGGATCGGGTCCTCGAGTCCGCTGCGCGTCACTTCGCCCGACACGCGCGCTCCGCTGTATTGCCGTCCATAGCTCACGAGCGGCCAGCCGTAGTTCGCTCCCTTCTTGAGGATGTTGACCTCGTCGCCACCGAGCGGTCCGTTCTCGTTCTCCCAGACTTCCTTCGTCACCGGGTGCACGGTGAGGCCGAGCATGTTGCGATGGCCGTACGAGTAGATCTCGGGCTTGTGATTCGGTTTGCCGACGAACGGATTGTCGGGAGGTACGCTGCCGTCGTCGCGAAGCCTGATGATCTTCCCGAAATGGCTGTTCAGATTCTGCGCGATCTCGTCGTTGGCGCCGCCAACCGCCATGTACAACATGCCGTCGGGTCCGAACGTCATCCCGTTGCCTGCCGCCGGGCCTTTGCCGACGGCATCAGCCACGAACAACTCTTTCACGTCGATGAGCGCCATCCCCTCGAGACGTCCGCGGATGAGCGCTGAAGTATGGAGCCCCTGCCCGGCCGGCTTGGTGAAACTGAGATAGACGAGCCGTGTCTCGGCAAAGCGCGGATGGAGCGCGATATCCATCAGGCCGCCGAGGTTCTGCGTGTACACAGTCGGCACGCCGGAGATCGGCTGCGGATCGAGGACGAAGTCTCGAACGATGCGCAGTCGCCCCGGGCGTTCAGTGACGAGCGCATTGCCGTCGGGCATGAAGGCCAGGCTCCACGGATGCGAGAGGCCCTTCAGCACCCGCACCTTGACCTGACCTTGTTCCGCCGTATCGATCGTCAGTGGGCCGGCGGGCAGCGAACGCGCTGGCATTGCCGGCGCGGGAGTTCCGGTCTGACCCGAGAGCGTTGCCAGAGCCAGGGCACACACGACGGCAGCAAGGGCGAGGTGATGTCTCATAGCCCTACCCTCTCAGCGAGCGGCCGGAGCAGACTGCGTCTCTTTGACCGATTCCGCCAGACGGCGGACGCCAGCGTCGATCTCCGCTGGTGACAACGCGCAGAACGGCAGCCGAACGAAGCGTTCGCCGCCGCCTTCCGGGAAGAACGCAAGGCCGTCGGCCAGATTCAGCCCCTTGCCGGCGGCCTGTGTGCGGACCGCCGTGGTGCTCACACCCTCTGGCAGCGTCAACGAGATGAAGAATCCGCCATCGGGCTTGGTTGCCTTCGCATCCGGCATGTACTTCTCGATGCCGCCCAGGCACGCATCGAGCCGCGGCGCGTACAGCTTCTTGAGACGCTCGATCTGCGGCGGCAGCAGCCCGCGCCGACACCACTCCCACGTGATCGCCTGCGCGACGTATCCGGGCGAGATGTAGGTGTCTTCGGCTACTTTCGCCAGCTTGCCGAGAATCGCCGGGTCACCCAGCATGAAGCCGCAGCGAACGCCCGGTGCAATCAGCTTCGTGAACGAGCTCATGTGCAACGTGCGGTCCGGTGCCATCTCATACAGCGTCGGTTCTTCGTTCCCGCGATAGCGCAGCATCCGATAGGGCGCGTCCTCGACCAGCAGCACGCCGTACTTCTGCGCGAGCTCCACGATCTGACGGCGCTTGACGCCCGAGCAGGTCGCCCCGGCCGGATTCTGGAAGTCCGGGATCAGGTAAAAGAACTTCGGGACGGCCTTCTTCAACGCGCTCTCGAGCGCATCGATGTTCGGACCATCGGGCTCCATCTGAATGCCGACCACGCGTGCGCCATGACGACGCAGCAGGCCGAGCGTGCGGTCGTAGCTGGGCGACTCGGTGAACACGAGGTCTCCCGGCTTGATCATGTGGAGGCAGAGGAACTCGATCAGCTGCAGCGAGCCGTTGGCGGTGATGACGCGGTCGACGTCGACGTGCTGCCACTCGGCGAGCCACTGACGCAGAGGCTCGAAGCCGCGCGACGGTCCGTATTGAAGCATCTGGTTCCCGTGCGACTTGAAGACAGCCGTCGAGGCGTCAATCAGTTCAGCAGTCGGGAAGGATTCGTTGGCGGGCACCCCGCGGGTGAAATTGATTGTTTCCATCCCTCTAGTATTTCACTGGTTGGCGCCAGGCAGTATGCGGGAGACATCGCCGCGCAGACCGGATAAATCGAGCGGCGCCGTATTTGGCGGCAGCGATCGGTGATATTCCAGCAGAGGCTGGTCGTCGGTGAGTTCCGTCCCGTCACCGACGAAGCGGCGAATTTCATCGGGTCCTGCGGTATACAGCCGAAGAACGGATGCGGCGTCGGGAATCCCGACGGTTGACGCAGCGGCCTTGACGCGCGGGTCTGCCAGCTTTCGAGTGAGCACCTCAGGGCTGATCTCGAGCGGCCCGAGCGAGCCAACGAGCAGCGACCCATCCACCCAGACCGTCGCATCTGGAAAGACCCGCAGGAAGGTGCGCGCGATCAGCTTGTAGTGAGTCTCCTCGCGATGCCCGATCCACTGCAGCATCAAGCCGCCGGGCTTCAGTGCCTGACGGGCAAGCCGGAAGTATTCGACGGAATACAGGCTGCCGGCACCGGCATGGATTGGCTGAATGATGTCGGCGGTGATGACATCGTACTGACGTCCCGACAACAAGAGGTGATTGCGGCCGTCATCGACCCGCAGCATCACGTTCGGCTGCCGCACGACGTCGTCGTTGACGTGACGAAACCACTCTGCGCCACGCACGACGCTCGCCGACAACTCGACGAGATCGACCGTCGCACCATGTTGCGCCACTGCGCCAGCGGTCGCGCCGCCGCCTAGGCCGACGACGAGCGCGTGCGAGGGCGCAGGGTGCAGGAGCATTGGCAGGTGACCGATCATGCGATGCACCGCGACCATCTCCGGCGTGTCATTGGCCTGATGGAGGCCATTCAGATACATGACGCGATGGCCGGTTGGCCCTTCGTTGACACTCACCGAGGTCTGCAGTCCCTCCTCCTTCCAGAGGACACGCTCACCAACGGGATGCCGCTGTGTGAGCGCCATCGTAAAGGGGTCGGGGATCAACACCGCCGCTGCGATCCAGACTGCCATGCCGATGGCCACAGGCCGGAGCGTCGTTCTCGTCGAACCTGATGTCAGAAGAATCAGGCCAGACCCGGTAGCCACCTGCAGGCCAGCCATTGCGAGCAGGCTGGCACGACTGCCAAGTACCGGAAGCAGCAGAAAGCCAGCGAGGATCGATCCGAGAATCGCACCAGCAACGTTGATGGCGTAGAGCGTGCCGACGCGAGCCGCCGCGCCGGTTGCATGGCCGGCCGCAGCGGCCCAGATGCGGACGCCGATCGGAAAGGCCGCTCCCATCAGGAACGCTGCAGGCACGATCGCGAGCACGCTCGCCTGAATCGTGTCTCTCGTGCGCCACCCGGCCTCGTAGGTGACGGCCAGCGCGTACATCGACACGACGGCCGCAACACCAATCCCCATCTGAAGCTTCCCGAGCGTCACCGGCCACTGCCGGTTGCGCCGCATCAACGGAACGATCGCGGCACTCCCCGCCGCGATACCACCAAGTACGGCGGCCAGCATTGTCGTGAAGGCGTACGTGGTGGCCGGAAGGATGAGAACCAGGAGACGGAACCAGATCACTTCGAGAGCAAGGGCGGTCAGGCCGGAGAGACCGAATACGACCAGCACGGCCCGACGTGTACGCTCGTTGTAGATCGGGCCTGTCGTGATGGACGACTCGCTCGTGAGCGATGGGCCGTGGCGCCGGCGCAACGATGCCGCGACGGCGACAAAGCCGACGCCGGCATTGACGGCTGCCGCCGCCTTGAACGATGCATCGATCCCGACGGCGCCGATCAAGTAGAACCCGGCGGCGAGCGCGCCGCAAATGGCCCCGGCCGTGTTGCATGCGTAGAGCACGCCCACCCGCCGGCCCGCCTGCGTGTCATCGTCGAGCGAAGCACGTGTGAGCAGTGGCAGCGACGCACCCATCAACGTCGTCGGCACGAACAACACGACGAGCGAGCACAGGAATCGCAGCGCGACGAGCAGCGCTGGCGTCACGTCCATCGATGCATGAAACGCGGCGTACAGATCGGTCGCCGCCGCGAGCGCCATCGGTGTGGCGAGCGCCGACACGCCGATGAGCAGTTCGGCCAGGCCGAAATACAGCAGCGGGTTGGACACGCGCTGCGCGAGTCTTCCGCCGAGAACGCTGCCTGCCCCAAGTCCGGCCATGAAGGCGGCAAGCACAGTGGTTGCGGCGTAGACCGTCACGCCGAAGGTCAGCGAGAGCAGTCGAAGCCAGAGAATCTGATAGATGAGACCTGCGATCCCGGACAGGAAGAACAGAACGGCGAGACGCAGCATGATTACTGACGTCACCAGTCGACCGGCCTGTAGTCCTTCAAGAACTGCCCCCAGATGTGCGTGTCGGTGTTGAAGCCGCTGATGATCGGGTCGACGATGCGGGCAGCGCCGTCAACGATGTCGAGCGGCGGATGAAACCGCTGCTCGTCCTGTTTGCGCGCCGCGATCGCGACCGGATCCTCATCGGTGACCCAGCCGGTGTCCACGCTGTTCATGTGAATGCCGTCGTGATGGTAGTCGGCCGCGGCCGTCCGCGTCATCATGTTCAACGCCGCCTTCGCCATGTTCGTGTGCGGGTGACGCGTGGTCTTGAAGTTCCGATAGAACTGCCCTTCAACCGCAGAGACGTTGACGATGTGCTTGTCGCGTTCGGGAGTACGAAGCATGAGCGGCTTCAGTCGTGCGTTGAAGATGAACGGTGCGACGGCGTTGACCAGCTGGACTTCGAGCAGTTCGACCGTCGACACCTCCGCCAGCAGCAGGCGCCACGAGTTCCGTCCGCGCAGGTCCACCTGCTGCAGATCTTGATCGAGCTGCCCCTCGGGAAAGAGATCCCTCTGCGCCGTGAGTTCCTCCGGAAGCAGCGCGACTTGCGACAGCGCCGCGGCTTGCGTGATCCCGTAGGCAGGGTCCGCCTTCGCTCGCCAACTTTGCGCGCGATCTTCGGCGGGACCGTGGGCCGGGTCCTGATTTTGCGACCCGCCTAACAAGTGATACCCGCGCAGACCCTCGTAGTTTCCGACCAGCCGGCGCTCCTGCTCCGGCATCTCGTGAAGCGCCGCCGTCTCGCCTGCCATCATGTGGGCGTAAAAATCAGGCGGCCGCCGCACCGTCTGGCACGCGTTGTTGATGATGAAGTCCAGCCGGTCGCGCGTTTCCAGCAGTTCCTGGCAGAACGCTTCGACGCTCGGGGTGTGGCGCAGATCGAGCCCGAAGATCTCGAGCCGATGTCCCCACTCGGAGAAATCCGGTTCGCCCGCGTACCGCTTCGCGGCATCGCGCGGAAACCGCGTCGTCACAATCAGGCGAGCACCAGAGCGAAGGAGCTTGAGCCCCGCCTGATAGCCAATCTTGACGCGACCTCCGGTCAGGAGTGCCACGCGTCCGGTGAGGTCAGCGCGCTCGGTGCGCTTGGTGAAGTTCAGATCTGCGCAGGACGGGCAGAGCTGGTCGTAGAAGGAATGAATCGTCGTGTACTTCTGCTTGCACACGTAGCAGTGCTGGGGCTCTCGGCTCTGGGCTGTGGGCTCTCGGCTTTCGGCTCTTGGCTCTCGACTTTCGACTCTCGGCTCTGGGCTCTCGGTACGTTCGCTGTTCTCGTGGACATCTCGTGGTTCAAACCCGTCAGCCACCGATACGGTTGGGAACACGTTCGGTGTATGGAACACCGGCTTGCGGCGAAGCGCGCGGATGCCGGTTTCGTGCAGCACGCCCTGATCGCTATGAACGCGCGCGGCCTTGCGTTCGCGCGCGACCACCTTCGACATCCGTCGCCGTTCTACGCGGTCGGGGCTGTAGACGTCGGCGACGGCTTGCAGTAGCCGCTTCCGCTCATCGTCAGGCACGCCCGCGAGGACCGTACGGTCGGCGGCGATCGATTCGAGCAAGTCGATCGTTGCGCGCAGGCGCGCGAGCAACTCGGTTCGGTCTTCGTCAATCAATCTTGATGAGCTTCCTGAACTGCTGGTTCTCGTTGCAGATGAACTCGATCAGTTCTTCGTCCACGGAGATCTGCTGATTCACCCGGACCGTGAACGGCTTCGTATACGCCATCGGGTCCTCGACGGTGATGTCGATCTCCAGCTTACCGAAGGTCGGGCGCCGGAAGCGCTCGGTGATCTTCGCCTGCTCGGTGTACGGGCTTCCACGCACGTCCAGCCAGCCGTCGCCGCGCAGGTTGTTCGTCTCGACTACCAGCGTGTCGCCCTCCCACCTGCCGACGGAGTAGCCGTACCACCAGGGTTGCGGTTCACCTTGCGCCGGCAGCGACCTGCCGTCCGTGAAGATGTAACGAAGTCCGTAGTTGGCTTCGTAGATGATCACGACCATCTCGGGAGTCTGGATCACCTTTCTGGGCTGGCCATGCGTATGAAACTGCATGAAGCCCATTGGCAGACAGAGCGCATCGGGGTTGTCTTTCTGCTGAACCGCCATCCGCTTGTTCTTCAGCTCGGTGGCCCATGGCGTGAAGGGCAACCCATCGGGGAAGCCGGCGCCAACCTCGCCGAACGTCGCAACGGGCGGCGTGCCCGGAGGCGGCGGCGGTGGCGGAGCGCCACGCCCGCCTGGATTTGGAAATCTCACCCAGTTACCCGACAGATCGATCTTCCCCTCAGCGGTGCGCGGCGCCGGCGCGCTCAGGTTGACGGCGCCCTCAGAGGTCCGCGGAACGTTCCTGGTGGGAAATTGCGGCCACTGTGCCGACAACGACGATGACAACGCGATGGCGATGGCCAGTACGGTGACGGTATGAATCGACTTCCTCATTCGGAACCCTCCGGCCGCGAAGCCGAACATACCATGCGACAGGCTCAGAAGGTCGGCATCACCGCGACCACAAACAGCGGAATCTGCGCCACCCAGCACGCGAACAGAAGTGCCCTCGTGACAGTACGCCGGGCGACTACTGATTGAGAGCAACCACCACGAGAGCAGCCAGCACGGCGACGAGGATGAGCAGGGCGATCTTCCAGAAGCTGAACGGATGCTTGCCGGCGATTGTACCGGTGTACCCGTTGACGATCACCTGATACGGCTTCGAGCCGAAGTCGTACTTCAGGAGCCACACCGGCACGAGGATGTGTTTGAATGTCTTGCCAGAGTATTGCGGGAAGATCTGCAGGTTGCGATACGTGTCGCCCGGGATCTGGCGCGCGCAGAGCACGAAGAGCTTCGCTTGCATCTGTTCAGCCGACTTTTGCGCGGCATCGAGCAGAACCACCTGGTAATGCTCGACCACGTGACCGGACAGAAACGCTGTGTCGTACGACACGACTTCGTGCGTGGGAAACGGTTCGACCTTCTGCAGCAGGGCGAGCGGGATCCCCTGCGTCCCGGCCACGGCTTCATCGTCGAAGAAGGTGTCGACGGCACCTGATGCCGGTTCCCAGCGCGTTCGCCGCTCCCGCCGCATGACTGGCCGGCCTTTCGCATCGACACCCGGAACGTTGACGTAGTAGTAGTGGCCGGCTTCGGCGGTCCATGGGCAATGGACCTTCGCGTCGAACGTCCAGTAGGGGATGTAGAGGCTCTTGATCGTGTCGACGAGGGAAGAGATCGCCAGCGTGCCCGGCGCAAACCACCGGCTCCTCCACCATCGACGAACGTCGTCGCGAACGCGGCTGGCATCGACGCGGAACGGCAGCACACCTTGAGGCCGGATCGGTGATCGGATCTCCTGGTAGTCGACCAGCGCCGGTGATCCGCAGAACTCGCAGTTCTGACCGACCCGAGCAGGATCGAACACCATGACTGCGCGACACGACTGACATTGAACGCTGCGTCGCTCGGTCTGCCACCCTCGCTCTTCCTCGGGGAGCTCGCGCAACGCCTTTACCAGATCGAGCTCAACGACCGTTCCGTGCTCGCGATCGATCTGATAGGGCGACTCGGTGCCGCAGAACGGGCACGCCAGCTTCTGCGTGGCCGGATTCCACTCCGCCTGAGCCCCACAGGCAGGGCATTCGTGCTTCTCGAGGGCTGTAATCTGCGCGGCCATCTGCAATTCAGAATTCAGAATTCAGAAGGCAGAAAGCCACGCTCGCGAAAAGCGCGGGCGTGTCTGACTCCTGCGTGAGGTCCTTCTGAATTCTGCATTCAGCATTCTGAATGACAGAGATCACGACATGTAGCTCGTGAGCGCTGCGCGCGGGATGCGCCAGGTCGCGCCGATCTTGCGACCTTTCAACTCACCGGACTCGAGCACCGTCATCACATCGGCCTCGCTGACACCGAGGGTTTGTGCCGCTTCTGCCGGGCTCAGGAGTTCTGGCAGGCCTGGCGCTTGCGCTGCCGCTTGCGCACCGGGCACGGCGATTGTCGGCGTGGCGTGGCCGCTCATGAAGCCATCCTTCACCATCTGCTGCGCCAGGCCGAAGCCCATCGCAAGTTCCGCCGCCGTTCCGGCCGCGCCTCCGCCTCCGGGCGTCTCGAACCCCTTGGCCATCTGGTACTTCACGAAGTCGTTCAGGTTACCCACCGCGGCCATGCTCGAGCGCTTGTCGATCGCCTGCTCCACTTCCGGCGGAACCGAGACGTTCTCGACGATGAAGCTTCCGATTTCGATCCCGTACTTCGTGGTGATCGCCGGGTTGATGAGCGGCAGCAACGCGTCACCAAGCTCGGTATAACGCGACGCCACGTCGAGCACCGGGATCTTCGCCGTCGCGATCGCGTCGGTGAAGATGCTCACGATACGAGAGCGCATCGTGTCGCTGAACTCGTCGAGCCGGAAGTTGTGATCCGATCCGGCCACCTCTTTCAGGAAGGTCTTCGGCTCGACGACCTTGAAGTCGTACGTCCCGAAGGCACGCAGCCGGACGATGCCGAAGTCGTTGTCACGGAGCATGACCGGGTTGGAGGTGCCCCACTTGTTGCCCGTGAAGAGACGCGTGGTGACGAAGTAGACATCCGCCTTGAACGGCGAGTTGAAGCCGAACGGCCACGACTTGAGCTTCGTCAGGACCGGGATGTTGTCCGTCGTAAGCGAGTGCTTCCCCGGCTTGAAGGTGTCGCCGAACTCCCCAAGATAGACGAACTGCGCGACCTGCGACTCGCGAACGATCAGCTGGGCGCCGTTCTTGATGGCCTTGTCCTCATCGGGGAACTGGTAGGAAAGCGTGTCCCGCGAATCGTCCGTCCACTCGATGACCTCGAGCAGCTCGCCCTTGATGAAGTCCATGATGCCCATCGGTCGCTA
>JALDXQ010000242.1:0-9915 GCA_032156805.1 Acidobacteriota bacterium | reverse complement strand
CCGAGCGGCGGCGGATTCAGAGGCGGAGGCTTCAGGGGCGGCGGGCACCGACGATAACGATGACGACAGGGACGCAGCGAGCGAGTCAGGGCTTCTTCCGTGCGCGAATCATGGCGGCAAGTCGCGGGCTTGCCTTACTCGGGTTGTTGTGGGCGATGCCGTCGGGGATAGTCGTCGCGCAGGAGCCGCAACCTCAGCCTCAGACTCGTGCCGCGCAGATCGAACAGGCGCAGGCCGCGAAGGAGGTCCGTCCCTATCAGCCAGGCAAGGTCGAGCAATGGCTCGACTGGGCCGAATCGACGCTCACGACAGGGAGCGGACCTCACCCGTTCTTCGAAAGTGCCTATGCTGGTGGCGGCTTCACACTCGGTGCCGGGTACCTGAAGTACATCAGCCCCTACAACACGGTTGACGTCCGCGGCAGCATCACCTTCAGCGGGTACAAGCGCGTCGAGGCGGAGTTCATCGCTCCCGAGCTCTTCGGACGGCCACTCCAGTTATCAGTACTTGGAGGGTGGCGCGACGCAACCGAGGTCGGTTTCTATGGCATCGGCACGAACACGCCGCAGGAGAACCGCGTCAACTACAGCTTCGAGCAGCCGTATGCCTCCACGCTGCTGAGCGCGCGGCCGGGACGAAGCCTCCTGCTCCTGGCCGGCGGCATCGAGGTGTCGCAGTGGAACTCGGGGCCATCCGACGACAACCGTCACCCGTCGATCGAGATGGTCTACACCCCGGACACGCTGCCTGGCCTGGGCGCGCAACCGGTCTATGTCCATACCCAGGGAACCATCGGCATCGACTCGCGACTGTTTGCCGACTACGCGCGCCGTGGCGGGTTCTATGGCGTGACATTCCACGACTACGCGGACACCGATTCGGAGTTCGGATTCAAGCGGATTCAGTACGAGGCCATCCAGCACATCCCCGTTCTCAGGGAGGCGTGGGTCGTTTCTCTGCGTGGGCGCGTCGAGACGACGTCGCTGAAGGAGGATCAGCAGGTTCCCTACTTCATGCTTCCGGCGCTTGGCAGCGGCTCGACGCTGCGCGCCTACTCCAGCTGGCGATTTCGCGATCGCAACAGCCTCCTGCTTCAGGCCGAGTGGCGAGTGATGGTGAATCGCATGCTGGATCTCGCCCTGTTCTACGACACCGGCAAGGTCACCGCCGAGGCGCGCGACCTGTCGCTCAAGGGGCTCAGGAACAACGTGGGCGTCGGCGTTCGATTTCATGGACCGAGGACGACACCCCTTCGCCTCGAAGCCGCGTACGGCAACGAGGGATTGAACCTCGTCTTCGGTTCCTCGTCCGCCTTCTGAGACTGTCAGCTCATGGCACGAATCACTACGCGCGCACGATTGCTCGTCGGGCTGACGATCCTCGCGGCGATCGCCATCGCGCCCGCGTTCACCGCCGGGCAGAAGTTCTATCCGGACGATCCGATTCAACGAGAGCCGGAGAGCCGTGACGCCTCCGGCGCCCAGCCGTGGGACATCGGGCTGATGTACGAGATCTCGATGAACCTGTTCGCGACGCCGTATCACAAGCCGTCGAACCTGCGGGCGCTGAACGTCAACACGATTGATGAAGTGCCCGACTCGAGCTGGTTCACCAACCGGATCGGGCGCCTGAAGATGTCGCCAGAGGACATCGCGCGCGGCCCCAACGCCGGGCGTCCTCCCAATCCAGCGAAATGGGTCATCGTCCGCGACAAGGAGAGCGGTGCCAAGCCTGGCTTCACCGGGCGAGACGCCGACGGCGAAACGTGGTTCGTGCAGTTCGACGATCGCGGCCGGCTCGAAGCATCGACTGCCGCCGTCGAGATCGCGACCAAGATCTTCTGGGCGCTGGGCTACAACCAGGTGGAGACTTTCTTGTCCACGTTCGATCCCACGCACGTCGAGTTCGATCCGTCCGCGAGGGTGAGACGTCCTTCCGGTGTGCGCACGCCCTTCGAGAAAAAGGATCTCGACCAGTTGCTCGAACTCGCCGCGCCAAAGCCGGATGGGATGTACCGCATAGTCGCCGGGCGTCGGCTCTCCGGCACGATCCTCGGTGGGTTCCGTTATTCCGGCACGCGACCGGATGATCCGAATGACGTCGTGCCGCACGAGCATCGGCGCGAGCTGCGTGCCTTGCGCGTGTTCGGGGCGTGGACGAACCTGACCGATTGGAAGGCCGGCAACACGCTCGATACGCTGGTGACCGAGAACGGCCGGTCGATCGTGAAACATTACCTGCAGGACGTGGGATCGACGTTCGGCACCGCCAACGGTCTTCATGACTGGGATGTGGGCTGGGAGCACTTCTACGAGGGCTCGACGACGAAGCGACGCTTTTTCTCCCTCGGATTTGCTCTGAGTCCCTGGCAGACAGTGCCGTACACCGAGTATCCATCGATTGGGCGCTTCGAAGGTGACCGTTTCGATCCGCGCGCGTGGAAGCCGCAAACGCCGACGCTCGCGTACATGGAGATGCGCGACGACGATGCGTTCTGGGCGGCGCAGCGGGTGATGGCCTTCAGCGATGATCTGATCCGCGCGGCCGTCCGCACTGGTGAGTACAGTGATCCTGCTGCCGAAGCCCATCTCGCTGCCGTGTTGATCAAGCGGCGTGACGCGATCGGGCGAACCTACCTTCCTGCGATCAATCCGATTGTCGAGCCGCGACTCGACACAGGCGGCACGCTCACGTTCGACAATGCGGCGGTGAGCGCCGGCTTTGCCAAGGCTCCGACGAGATATGTCGCGCTCTGGTCGCGCTTCGACAACGCCACCGGCGACAAACAGCGGATCGCCGAGACCGAGAGCACGACGATGTCGATGTCTGCACCACGTGATCTACCCGGCGCTGACGGAAGCTTCATCGCCGTGGACATCTCCGCTGAAAGCGCCGATCACCCGACGTGGCGCGAGCCGATTCACGTGTACTTCCGGCGCACCTCTGCCGGATGGACGCTCGTCGGCCTGGAGCGATTGCCCGAACAGCTCAGCGTCGAGATACCGAAACGCTGATTCCTGTTTGCAACGCTTTTACGAGATCTACAGCCCATCGTTGCCCCCGGATCAGATCGTCTGACTGCGGCGTGCCTGCGCTGACGCGGCCGCCGCGGTTCTCTGATCGCTCATAGGAGGGGGAATAGATGGAAGAAACTCTGCAAAGGGATCGACGCAAGTTCCTGCGCCAGGCGGCGGTAGGTGCCGGCGCATTGTGGGTCACATCGCTACAGGATTTTGCCGTCCGCAAGGCGTTCGGCGCGCCGTCTGTCGGTGGCAGTCCTTACGGGCCGCTCAGTCCCACGCTCGATGCAACAAGCGGCCTGCCTTTGCTGCAGCTCCCCAGGGGTTTCCGTTACATGTCTTACGGGATGACCGGCGACATCATGTCCGACGGTGTCGCCACCCCGAGCCTCCACGACGGCATGTCGGTCGTCAAGGAGATTGGATTCGGCGGACGCCTCAGCAGTCCTTTCAAGAAGTCTCTCGGTGCGTTCCATCAGCGGCACCTCTGGTGGTGGGACGATTGGGCAGAGCGCAAGCACGACCGACGGCGGCCGTCGCGCCTGATACTCGTTCGCAATCACGAGCAGGCAGGTGGCCTTCCTTACCTGAACAACCCGAGCATCACCTATCGGAGTACGGGGGCCGGCGGAACCACGAACCTGGTGTTCGATACGGCGAACGGTGAGTTCGAGAAGGCATGGTCGAGTCTTGCCGGTACTGTGCGCAACTGTGCGGGCGGCGTGACGCCATGGGAGTCGTGGGTCACGTGCGAGGAAACCACGGACGGCGAGCACGGCTGGTGCTTCGACGTCGGCGGCTTCCGCGGCGACCCGACACCGGCGACCGACATGGGCAAGTTCTCGCACGAGGCGCTCATGGTCGATCCGCGTACCAACTGGATTTACGAGACCGAGGACTCGAACGACTGCGGCCTCTACCTGTTCACGCCGCGGAGACCCGGTGATCTCACGAAGGGCGGCCGGCTCTATATGCTCAAGGTCAGAGGGGAATGGCAGGCCGATCTTGGTGGCGCATTCCCAATCGGGACCACCTGGAAGTACGAGTGGGTCAAGATCGACGACCCCACGGCGGCCCTCGAACCGGTGTACGAGCAGGGCAAGGCCAAGGGAGGCGCTCGCTTCCGCCGCCTCGAGGGTGCGTGGTGGGCGTATTCGCGGCACCCGTGGCGGAACAAGGGCTATTTCCTCTCGACCGACGGCGGGCAGGTCGGCGAAGGGCAGGTCTTCGAGATCCGGCCTCACGACCAGACGCTCAAGCTGATTTACGATTCTCCCGCTCAAAGCGAGAGCGAGAATCCCGACAACCTCGTCGTGACGCCGCGTGGTTCGCTGCTGATGTGCGAGGACAACTCTGGTGCCTCGACCAATGATGCCGAGCGCCTGCTTGGCTTGACGCTCGACGGCCAGGTCTACACGTTCGCGAAGAACAACGTCAACCTGACCACATCACCGAACGGTGTCATTCAACCAGGTGACTATCGGCAGTCAGAATGGGCGGGCGCCTGCTTCAGCCCGGATGGCAAGTGGTTGTTCGTCAACATCCAGACGCCGGGTATCACGTTCGCAATCACCGGCCCGTGGCATAGGGGTCCTATCTAGGCTGGATTAGACTCGGCGGGGTGACTCGCGTCAGCGCACGCTTCATCCCGCCGATGTTGCTCCTTTCCACGGACCGCTTGCCGGACGAACCGGCTCGCTGGGAGTATCAACTCAAGCTCGATGGGTATCGGGCAGTCGCATTCAAGACCGGCGGCCGGATTCACCTCCGGTCGCGCAACGACAACGACTTCAACACGCGCTACCCGGCGGTCGTGCGTGGCCTTGCGGAACTGCCCGAAGAAACGGTGATCGATGGCGAAGTCGTTGCGCTCGATCAGGACGGACGGCCTTCCTTTGGCGCGCTGCAGAATTCGTCGTCCGCCCAGGCCGCGATTGTGTATTACGTCTTCGACGTGATGGTGCTTGCTGGCCGCGACGTCACGGCGGAGCCGCTCGACGTTCGGCGAGACCTGCTCGAGCAGAAGGTGCTGCCGTTGCTCGCGGAACCGGTCCGCTACGCGGGCTCACTGGACGCGAGCCTGTCCGATCTGATTCACGCGGTGAAGGCGCAGGGGTTCGAGGGGCTGGTGGCGAAACGCCGCAACAGCCGCTACGAGCCCGGCTTGCGGACGGGCGCGTGGAAAAAGATGCGGATCAACCGCGGCCAGGAGCTTGTGATTGGCGGCTACACGATCGGGACGAGGGCCTTCGATGCGCTGATCATCGGCTACTACGACGACGATCGCCTGATGTATGCCTCGCGTACGCGTAACGGTTTCACGCCCGCCCTGCGCCAGCAGTTATTCAAGAAGTTCGGCCCGCTCGAGATCCCTGACTGCCCGTTCGCCAATCTCCCGGAAGCGCGCAGCGGACGATGGGGAGTGGGACTCACGAAGGAGAAGATGGCGGACTGCCGATGGTTGAAGCCGGTGCTGGTCGGTCAGTTCGAGTTCGTGGAATGGACCGACGACAACCATCTCCGGCACACGAAGTTCGTGGCGTTGCGGGAGGACAAGTCGGCCCGCGACGTGAAACGCGAGTAACTCTGCACTCAGGTCAACCGCCGAGAGGACCGTGAAGAGTCCCTCGCTCCGTGAAGCTCTCGGCACGCCGGAAAGCGTTCGGACGGCTACACACGACCGGTACCGCGCTCGGGTCGCGGGCGCTCTCGCGCCCGCTCAACCTCGCTGATCCCCTGAGCCGCCTCACGCTTTCAGGCGACACATGTCGGCATGCCTCGAACGCTTCTCTGCGCGAGAGACTCTTCACGGAGTAACCAACGCCGCGGGCATACCGCTTGGCGGACGCGTGCGACCATGCCGAGCGCCCTGCGAAGCCGGAAATCGGCCGCAGCGATTCATCCGCGCGTCTTCCGGCCACGCGTTCTGGTTGCGTCGAGCGACCGCTGGCAATTTGAGCCGCCCGGCATATGTCGTAGCGAGTTACGTCATAGACGCGCGGGCAGCGTCAGTGTTGGAGCGCAGGTCGATTTCCCGGCATGTGGAGTCGCGACCGCCGGGCGCGTATGCCCGCGGCGTGGCGTTCTCGCAGGCTGACTCGCATTTAGGATGCAGACCACTCTTCAGTCTGCATCCTGAAATCAGAGTTCATTTCGCCGGCGCAGTGACCGGCATCGCGAAGATGAATCGCTGTCCGTCCTGGCTGACGTTCTTCCACTGCATCGGGTTTCCCGGAAGCGGGCCGGGCAACGAGAACAACATTTTCGGTGTACCCGCCTTGAACGTCGGTGTCGTCTCGACATCCACTGCCATGACTTCCCAGTTGCGAGTCATGAAGTAGAGCTCCTTGCCGTCCTGGCGCCACGCGATCATGCCGATGGCGCCGTCCTTCGAGACCTGAACCGCCGGGCCCGCCGGCGCCTCTGGCTTGCTCGGATCGAACGGTCGCACGTAGACCTCGCCACGGTCGACGTCGGCTTCATTCGACAGGAAGGCGATGAAACGATTGTCGGGTGAGAATCGCCCCTGGCCCGCGTCGAAGTCTTCGCGCAGCCAGTCGATCTCTTTTCGTTCCAGCGCCTTCTGATTCCCTTCGAGCGGCACCAGCACGATGACGCCCGTGAAGAAGGTGAGGAACTTCCCATCGGGCGACCAGTCGGTCAGCACCATGCCGGCTCCCGGTGTGTACTGGAACAGGAGCTCCGGTTCACCGGTTCCGTCCGCCGGCTTGCGATAGATGCCAGACAGGCCGTCCTTGGTGGACACATACGCCACATGCTTGCCGTCTGGCGCCCAGATTGGCGCGTTCTGTGGAGGAGTGTCGTTGGTGATCGGCGTAGCGTTGCCGCTCGCCAGGTCCATCGTCCAGATATCGAGGTTGCCGCTCTGCGGATCGTTCCGCATGTACACGGCCCGCGTCCCGTCAGGTGACAGATTTGCCTGGTTGTAGAAGCCCGGCTGTCCGATCCTGTTGATTACCTTGCCCTGCCGGTCGTACATCGTCAGCTGCCGGAGCTGCGGGCGAGGCACGGCGATGACGAATCGCTCGCCGTCGCGCGAGACGCTGGTGTTCCCAGGGCCGATCGCCGAGACGATTTCCGAAGAAGGACGGAAGAGCACTCGCGGCTTGCTGAACTGCGGAGTGGATCCAGCGCCCACTTCGACAGCCATGACGGCGCGATCGGCGGCCAGGTAATAGAGTTCCTTGCCGTCGCGACGCCAGAACACCATGCCAGTGCCGCCCTGATCGGAGAGCTGCCATGGACTTGCCGACGGAGATGCGGCCGTTGATGCTGCTGGATTGAAGGGGATGGCGTACACCTCGAACTTGCCCGAGACGTTCGATGTGTAAGTCATGAACCTGCTGTCCGGCGACAGGCGCGGCCCCTGCAACTGCGACTTGTCACGCAGGGCTTCGATCGGCTTCCTCTCTCCGTCGCCTTCGAGTGGCAGCGCGAACAACGCGCCACCGGTGAGATCGGTGGAGAAGTAGGTCAGATAGCGTCCGTCCTGCGACCAGTCGGTCAACGTCATCGGCGCGGAGTTCTTGAAGAGAAGATCCTCAGTGCCCTCACCGCTCACCACTTTGCGATACAGGCCGAAGTACCCGTCACGCAGCGCCACGTAGGCGATGTATTTGCCGTCGGGCGACCACGCTGGTGAGTTCGCGCCTTCTCGAGTTTTGCTGACCGTCATCTGCCGCCCCTTGGAACTGGCGACGTCGATGATCCAGAGATCGTTGTTCTCCTTGTCCAGGTCTGGCTTGATCACCGCCATGCTCTTGCCGTCCGGGGAGAAGACGGGCTGGTTGTACAGATCGCGCGTGCCGACGGTTCCCACCTGCTGCCCCTGGCGGTCGAAGATGGTGAGCTGACGCGCGTTCATCTCCATGATCTGCGCGATCACTCTGGCTCTCTCGGCAGGATCCCGTGGAAGCTGGGCCCCGGCAGGAACCGCGGTCAGCAGCGCTGCACAGACGAGGGCCGCGGTGGTGACGAGGGAAATCCTCTTCATGTTGGAAGCTCCTCTGAAGACAGATCGA
Source organism: Acidobacteriota bacterium (assembly GCA_032156805.1). Taxonomy (GTDB): domain Bacteria; phylum Acidobacteriota; class Vicinamibacteria; order Vicinamibacterales; family UBA2999; genus Gp6-AA40. The sequence continues at coordinate 1,853 of JALDXQ010000242.1, read as the reverse complement.
GTCGGGGAACTCAACAGTTTTGCGGACAAGCGGAGACGACCGTTCCGTCCGGCAACGTCAGGGTGCGGAGAAGACCGGCGCGAGAGCCATCGCGGGCACGGCTGACTTCCGCCGTGACCTGTTTGCCGATGGCGTTGGCCACGTCCTCCTTGTTGATGTCGCGGGTGCGGAAGAAGTTCGGCGGTGGTCCCTCGACGGACCACGCTTCCACCCCTTCCCCACGCTTGGCGTCGACGAAGACGTAGATGTGAGGGTTTCTCCAATCCATCTTCGTGAGCGTGCCGGTCAAGGTCACGCGATCGTTGAAGTCGAAGAGGGCCGACATGTTGTGGTGCGCCCACGCGGATCCGGCGACCAGGGCAGCCAGGACGACGAATGTGCTGGTTCGGACTTTCATCGAAGCCCCTCCTTCAGCGTGGAATACGGCAAGCGGCCCGAGAAGTTCTCGGGTTCGTTCGCCGGACGAGATTCTCGGTTCGGGCCCGCAACGGTCCAAGGCCCATGCCACCGTTGCGATTGCAGGAAAGGGGGCCCTTTGTGGGCCTGGAATGCGGTTACAGCGGTTGTCGCAGGTGCGACTTGTCCGCCAGTGGGACGCCGTGGTTCAGGAGCGCACAGGCTTCTCTAGAAAGACGGGCCTCCGACAAACACCGGCGGGCGCCCTCCGCCGCCTCCGTAACGTGTGGGGGCGCCGACGCCGACCCCGACTCCTGTCGAGGAGTCACAACTCAGGGAGACCAGCGCGGCGGCGAGGACAACGCCGAGAACGAATATCCGCGGGATGAGGTTCCTCATGGCTGATCCACCTAGTAAGGGTACTTCTGAAGAGCGAGTGCCGCTCCACTCGGATCGGCGATGACCGCGAGAGAACTGTTCCGGCGCTCGGGTGCCACCGGCAGGATGACGCGACCGCCCAGCGCCGTCACACGAGCGGCCAGTGCTTCGGGATCACTCACCAGCACGTACGGCAACCAGTTCGGCTGTACGTCAGTGACGTCGGCCGGAAGTTGGAAGAGACCCGCACCGCCGCGGGCCTTCCGCAGGGTGTGGTACTCCACTCCCAGACGTGAATCCGAGATCGCCGGCTCGTAACCGGCGAGGCGCTTGTAGAAGTCGAGCGCGCGGGCAGCGTCGCGGGCGAGGTACTCCTGCCAGAAGAAGTGACCGGGCGTTGGCTGTGCTGGCTCGGGTATCGTGCCCTTCATCTGCGCGAGCCCAAGGGGCGCTTCCTGCGGGTCCGCGACGACGGCCACGCGAGCGAGCGGAAGGTCTCGAGGCTGCACGATGACCTTGCCGCCATCCGCCTGCACCAGCGCCACACTCTTGTCCACGCTGGCCACGGCCATGAAACTTACCCACTGTGCTCCCGCGTCGGTCATCGCGCTGATGTCGACGATGCCACCGACGGGGACGTCCGCAGACCGTGCGATCACATACGGCCGGTCGCCGCGTGTGGTGTCCTCGAAGCGCCACCCGAATAACTCGCCGTAGAACCGCCTGGCGGCGCTCACATCCTTCGTCATGAGGTCGTGCCATACGAAGCGGCCTGTCTCTACGCGGGCCTGGGCGGTCGCCGGTTCGGGCGCGTTGGCGACTCCGAACACCACCGCCAGAACACATGCGGCGCCGAGAGACGTCGTTGCACGCAGCTTGGGGATCATGATGAGGCGGGTGGTGCAAGCCCGGATCCAGCGCAAATCGCCGTGAATCCGGGGGCGGGCGTTTCAGCGACCACGGTCCGCCGTGGGATCGCCGGCCGGGGTGGCGCGAATTTGGAGAGGCGCCAGGAGACGCTGGTTACTTGATGTGCGGGCCCATGTGCTGCCTGGACTTCTCGTTCTCGTTGCAGATGA
>JALDXQ010000241.1:0-9963 GCA_032156805.1 Acidobacteriota bacterium | reverse complement strand
CCGCAAGGCCAGGCTCCGCAAGGCCAGGCGCCTGACGGGCAGCCACAGCAGGCTCAGCCCACCTTCCGCGGCAGCATCAACTTCGTTCGCGTCGACGTGATCGTCGACGACCGCAAGCAGCAGCCGGTCATGAACCTCACGCAGGCCGACTTCGAGGTCCTCGAGGACGGCAAGCCTGTCTCCGTTGAACAGTTCCAGCTGATCAAGGTTGACGGCAATCCCGCGCCGGGTGCTCCGCCACCGACAGAGATTCGAACGCGCAACGACGAGGAGCTGATCGCCAATCGCGAGGACGTGCGTGTCTTTGTTTTCTTCCTGGACGACTACCACGTGCGGCGCTCGAACTCGATGAGTGTCCGCGAGCCGTTGATGAAGTTCGTCCAGGACCAGCTGCGGCCGAACGACATCGTCTCGATCATGTACCCGCTGTCGCCGGTGTCCGACCTGACGTTTACGCGCAACCACAATTCGGTCCTGACGGCCATCGAGCGCTTCGAGGGGCGCAAGTTCGACTACACGCCGCTCAATCAATTCGAACAGAACTACATGCGCTATCCAACCGAGCAGGTCGAGAAGATTCGCAACGACGTCGTCATGACGGCGCTGGAGGGACTGTCTGTCCGCCTCGGATCGCTCCGTGAGGGTAGGAAGTCGGTGATTTTCGTCAGCGAGGGTTTTACGGCGATGCTGCCGCCGCAGATGCGCAGGCAGGATGCGTCGCAGCCCGCGAACCCGATCGAGCAGGCGGCCTCGGCTCGGAGCCAGGACAGCTCGCAGCAGATCACGGCGGAATGGTTTGGCCAGACGGATGTGTACTCGCGCATGCGTGAAGTGACCGACGCGGCCAACCGCAACAACACGTCGTTCTACTCGCTCGACCCACGCGGGCTGGCGCCTTTCGAGTACGGCTTTGACGATCTCCCGTTCGGACCACCACCCAGCTTCGCGACCGACTCACGCGCCTTGCGCATGACGCAAGACACGCTCAGGTCACTGTCGGAGGAGACAGACGGCAGAGCCATCGTCAATCGCAACACGCTGCTGCAGGGGCTGGCGCAGGTCACCCGCGATTCGAGCTATTACTACCTGCTCGGCTACACGAGTGCGGCGCCCAACGACGGCAAATTTCACGAGATCACCGTGCGCGTGAAGAAGCGCGATCTCAACGTCCGCGCGCGTCGCGGATTCTGGGCGGCGCGGCCCGAAGATGCCATTCGTGTCGCCAACCCGACGCCCGACGTCGCCAAGCCGGTGCAGACCGCGCTGGCATCGATTGCGACATCAGTGCAGGCCGGAAAGTACGTGCGCACCTGGATTGGGAGTGAACGTGGCGAGAGCGGCAACACGCGTGTCACACTGGTGTGGGAACCGCTAGCCTTCCCGCCCGGCGACCGCCGCGAGCCGGCAGGGCGCGTCACGTTGCTCGCCGCCACGGAGGCCGGCAACGTCGTGTTCCGGGGCCGGGCGCCCGAGCGTCCCATCGTTGCCGCGGTCACTACCGGATCGCTCGCTACGAGTGGTGCGTCGGCGACGCCGCCGTCAACGCCGCCGCAGCGACTGACGTTCGATGCTCCACCTGGAAAGGTCGAACTGCGAATCACCGTTGAAGGCACAACCGGCGGCACGCTCGATCAGGAGATTCGCGACATCGAGGTGCCGGACTTCACCTCGCCGCAAGTGACGATGAGCACGCCGCGGCTTTATCGGGCGCGCACGCTGCCGGAACTGCGGACAATCACGGCAGACGCGAACGCAGTCCCCGCTGCCGGTCGCGACTTCTCACGAAGCGACCGCGTGCTGATTCGCTTCAGCGCGTATGGACCGGGAACAGAGCGTCCCGAGGCAACAGCGGTCTTGCTCAATCGTGGCGGCACGAAGATCATTGACGTGCCGGTTACGGCATCTACTGCGGCGGGAACCACGCACGAAATCACGCTGGGACTGAACACGATTCCTGCGGGCGAATATCTCGTCGAGGTCACCGCGAAAGGCGCCTCCGGGGAGACGAAGACGTTGATTCCGTTCAGAGTAACGGCCTGAGGAAAGTTCAAAGTTCAAAGTTTCACAGTTCGGGGTAAGTGCAAAGTGGGATCAGTCGGGATCGCCGGTTGGATCGCGGCGCTGGCCTTCCCGGTCCTGGACGTCAGGTCTAGGCGTACATTCCCCTCATCTTCGTCACCATTCCGACGCGATTGATTGCGACGATGTAAGCCGCGGTGCGCAGGTCGACCTTGTATTTGAGCGAGGTCTCGAGCACATCCTCGAAGGCTTCGACCATCTTCTTCTCGAGGCGCATGTTCACCTCGTCGAGTTCCCAGAAGTAGCCGTGTCGATCCTGCACCCACTCGAAGTACGACGTCGTGACGCCGCCCGAGTTCGCAAGGATGTCCGGGATGACGAACACGCCGCGCTCGTGCAGGTGGTTGTGAGCATCGGGCGTGGTGGGCCCGTTGGCGCCTTCGGTGAGGATCCTGGCTTTGACCTTCGGCGCGTTCTCCATCGTGATCTGGTTCTCGAGCGCTGCCGGGATCAGGACATCCACGTCGAGGCCCCACAACGCGTCGTTGTCGAGCGGATCAGCATCAGGAAAACCATCGACCGTCTTGTTCGTGGCCGCGTAGGCGAGCAGCTTGGCGACGTCGAGTCCGCCGCGATTGATCACGCCGCCTTTCCAGTCGGTGACGGCAACGATCTTCGCGCCGATTCCTGCCAATAGCTCCGCCGAGACCGAGCCGACATTGCCGAAGCCCTGCACGGCGACGGTCGCGCCCTTGATCTCCAACCCGAGATGCTTTGCCGCCTCGCGCGTGACGATCATCACGCCACGACCGGTCGCCTCGCGACGGCCGAGCGAGCCACCCATTTCGATCGGCTTGCCGGTCACGACGGCCGTCTCCGTGTGCCCGACGTGCATGCTGTAGGTGTCCATCACCCAGGCCATGACCTGGTCGTTGGTGTTGACGTCAGGCGCGGGCACGTCTTTTTCCGGTCCGATCGCGTCGACGATCTCGGCGACGTAGCGTCGCGTCAGGGCCTCGAGCTCGCGCGCGGACATGCGCGTGGGATCGCAGACGATCCCACCCTTGCCGCCGCCAAACGGCACGTGCGCGACGGCGCATTTCCACGTCATCCAGGCCGCCAGCGCCGTCACCTCGTCCAGCGACACATCGGGGTGGTAGCGGATGCCACCCTTCGCCGGGCCGAGCGTGATGTTGTACTGCACGCGGTAACCGCGAAAGACTTCGATCTCGCCGTTGTCCATCAGCACCGGGCACGAGACGACGATCTGCCGCTTCGGGTAGGTGAGGATCCGCCAGATGCCGGGATCGAGCTTCAGGATGCGCGCGGCGCGATCGAACTCCTTCAGCATCGCGCCGAAGATGGGCCCGGTTTCGTTCATGGGCTCAATCTTAGTCCGTCTCCTGTCTGTGGCCGTGCTCGCGTCAGGCCGCAAAGTACGGACGATATAATCAGTTCGTGCCCCGCGATCTCCTCTACACCCCGAAGAGCATCGAGTCGCTCGACTACGCGCGGGACTTGGGCGATCCCGGGGAATTCCCATATACGCGTGGCATCCACGCGACCGGCTACCGCGGCAAGCTCTGGACGATGCGGCAGTTTGCGGGGTTCGGAACGCCGGAAGAGACCAACGAGCGATATCGCCGCCTGCTTGCGGCAGGGGGCACGGGCCTCAGCGTCGCCTTCGATCTGCCGACATTGATGGGGCGCGATCCCGACGACGAGTTGTCTCGGGGCGAGGTAGGGAAGTGCGGCGTCAACGTGACCTCGCTGGCTGACATGGAAGCGCTCTTCGACGGCATCGACCTCGCCAGGGTCACGACGTCGATGACGATCAATGCGCCGGCTCCGATGCTGCTGGCGATGTACCTGGTGGTCGCCGAACAGCGAGGCACCGATTGGCGGTCCCTGTCGGGGACCATACAGAACGACATCCTGAAGGAGTTCATCGCCCAGAAGGAGTTCATCTATCCGCCGCGACCGTCGATGCGGCTCGTCACCGACGTCTTTGCGTTCTGCACCGATCACGTACCGCGGTGGAACACGATCTCGGTCAGCGGGTATCACATTCGCGAGGCGGGGGCGACAGCGGCGCAGGAGTTGGCGTTTACGCTGCGCAACGGCATCGAATACGTCGATCATGCGATCGATGCCGGGCTCGACGTCGATACCTTCGCGCCGCGGATCTCCTTCTTCTTCAACTCCCACAGTGACTTCTTCGAGGAGATTGCCAAGTTCCGCGCGGCTCGCCGGATCTGGGCACGGGTGATGCGCGAGCGGTTCAAGGCCGCCAACCCACGATCGTGGCAACTGCGATTCCACGCGCAGACTGCCGGTGTGTCGCTCACGGCCCAGCAGCCCTATAACAACGTGGTGCGAACCGCGGTGCAGGCGCTGGCGGCCGCGCTCGGCGGCACCCAGTCGCTGCACACCAACGCGCTCGACGAGGCGCTGGCCCTGCCGACGGAGTCGGCGGCGACGCTCGCATTGCGGACGCAGCAGATCATCGCGCACGAAACTGGTATCGTCGACGTCGTCGACCCGCTGGGGGGGTCGTACTTCCTCGAAAAACTGACCACGGACATCGAAGACGAGGCGATGGCCTACATTGACAGGATCGACCGGATGGGCGGCATGATCAGCGCCATCGAGCGCGGGTATCCGCAGAAGGAGATCGCCGAGAGCGCCTACCAGTCCCAGCGCGCGGTCGAGTCGAAGGCGCAGGTCATCGTCGGCGTCAATGAGTTCGTGAACGCGGAACGCGAGGAGATCGGGACGCTCTACATCGACGAGACGGCGGGCGACCGGCAGCTCGCCCGGCTCGAGGCGACTCGCCGCAGCCGGGACCGTGCGCGCGTGACGGCGGCTCTCGAGCATCTGCAGACCGCGGCGAAGGGCGAGTCCAACCTGATGCTTCCGCTCATCGAGGCGGTCCGTGCGCACGCGACGATTGGCGAGATGTGCGATGGATTGCGTGAGGTCTGGGGCGAGTACGTGGAGGATCCGATAATCTGATGGGCCGGAAGATACGTGTCGTCATTGCCAAGCCCGGCCTCGACGGGCACGATCGCGGCGCCAAGGTGATCGCCCGGGCGCTGCGCGATGCCGGCATGGAAGTGATCTACACAGGCCTCCGGCAGACGCCGGAGCAGATCGTTTCAGCCGCCCTGCAGGAAGACGCCGACGTCATCGGCCTGTCGATTCTGTCCGGCGCTCACATGCACATCTGTCCGCGGATCGTCGAGTTGCTGCGGGAGCGGCAGATCTCCGATGTGCTGGTGGTGGTCGGAGGCATCATCCCTGACGCCGACGTCCCGAAGTTGAACGAAATCGGCATTGCCGGCATCTTTCAGCCGGGCACGCCGATGCAGGAGATTGTAGACTTCATCACCTCGCACGCCCGGGTTGGTGTCGCATCTGAGAGGCTCTCGTGACGCACAAGCTCCTGCTTGCCGACGACAGCGTGACCATTCAACGCGTTGTCGAGCTGACGTTTTCCGGTGAGGACGTGCACGTCGTGGCCGTTGGAGATGGAGAGCAGGCAATCGAGCGCATCCCCCACGAGTTGCCGGACATCGTGCTGGCAGATATCGGCATGCCGAAGCGAAGCGGCTACGACGTCGCTGCCTTCGTGAAGGGCCGTTCAGATCTGTCCCACATTCCGGTACTGCTGCTGGCGGGTGCGTTTGAACCCGTGGACGAGACGCGTGCGCAGCAAGTGCACTGCGATGGCGTCCTGGTGAAACCGTTCGAGCCTCAGCAGGTCATCGCGCGCGTCCGCGGTCTGATCGAGACTTCACGGCTGGGGTCCTCCAGGCCGGTAGCGGACGTTCCGGCGGCACCGGGTACGCAGGCGCGCGGGTACAGTGCGCCAGCGAAGGCTGATCAGGGTGCAACGCTGATCGCGTCAGGCGATCGTCCTGTCGACTCGAAACTCGACGATTACTTCGACCGTCTCGACGCCGCGTTCGCGGAACTTGGGAGCGAGGCGAGCAAGCACTCGCCACTGCCATCTGGCCTCGAGGACGATCTCGACGGCCGCGATGTCCCGACACTCGAGAGCCTGCTCGCTGTGTCCGGGAGCGCCCGACTGGACGAGGGTCCAACGCCGGCGCCGCCGATTCCGGTTGAATTGACCGAGTACGAGCCGGTGTTGCAGCAGGCGCCTGAGCCGCGGATCTCGGGCACCGCCAGGGAGGTGCTCGAGCCGATCGAGAGACGAAACCTGGTGGCGGACATGTTTACCGCGCTCTTTGCGGCCGAACAGGGAGAAGCGGTCCCACCAGCCCCCTCTTACAACACGCCGACGCGCCCCGAATCGTCAGCCGCCGTGACCGACAACCTTGTCGACGAGGTGACGCGCCGTGTCCTGGAGCGCCTGGCACCAGATGCCGCCAACGAGCTCGTCGCTCAGATCGTGTCCGAAGTGGCGGAGCGTCTCATTCGCGAGGAAATCAGCCGGATCAAGGCGGCGGCTGGGGCGCGTCTCTAGCTCCATGTGGGGATTTTTTGATTGATTGATGATTCGTTGACCCCTATCAACCTTCCCGAGAAACCGGCATTAGAAGGCCTCGAGGCCAAGTGGACGGCACGCTGGGAGGCGGACGGCACGTATCGATTCGATCCTGACCGCAGCCGCGAAGAGGTTTACTCGATCGATACGCCGCCGCCGACCGTCAGCGGTTCTCTGCACGTCGGTCACGTGTTCTCGTACACGCACACCGATGTGATCGCGCGGTTTCAGCGGATGCGCGGCAAGTCCGTCTTCTACCCGATGGGGTGGGATGACAACGGGCTGCCGACCGAGCGTCGTGTGCAGAACTACTACGGTGTGCGGTGCGATCCTTCGTTGCCGTACGACGCAGGATTCCAGCCACCGGAGAAGCCCGGCAAGCAGCCGATCTCGGTGTCTCGTCCCAACTTCATCGAGCTGTGTAATCGCCTCACGGCCGAGGACGAGAAGGCCTTCGAGCATCTCTGGCGCCACCTCGGCCTGTCCGTTGACTGGTCCCGCACCTACGCCACGATCGATCGCCGCGCGCAGCGGGCTTCACAGACGGCCTTCCTGCGCCTGCTGAAGCGCGGCGTGGCGTATCAGCTCGAGGCGCCGACGCTGTGGGACATCGACTTTCGCACGGCCGTCGCACAAGCCGAGCTCGAAGATCGGGAGCAGCCGGGTGCCTATCACCGCATCCGGTTTGCGCGACCGGATGGCTCGTACGTGGAGATCGACACCACGCGGCCGGAGCTGATTCCCGCCTGTGTTGCGCTCGTGGCTCACCCGGATGATGAGCGGTATCGACCGCTTTTCGGCTCCGAAGTGCTGACGCCACTCTTCAAGGTGCCGGTGCCGGTCAAGGCGCATACGCTCGCCGACCCTGAGAAGGGGAGCGGCATCGCAATGATCTGCACGTTTGGAGATGTTACCGACGTGACCTGGTGGCGCGAGCTCAGGTTACCGGTGCGTGCCGTCATCCAGCCGAACGGTGCGTTTCGACCTCTCACGTGGGGCTCGACCGGCTGGGAATCGCGCGACGTCGCAGCCGCGCAGGCTGTCTACGACCAGCTCACGAACGTGTCGGCCGTGAAGGCGCGCGCGCGGATCGTCGAGCTGCTCAGGGAATCAGGTGATCTGCTCGGCGACCCGCGGCCGATTACGCACCCGGTGAAGTTCTACGAGAAGGGCGACCGTCCACTCGAGATCGTGACCAGCCGGCAGTGGTTCATCAAGACGATGGATTTCAGGGAGCAGTTGCTGGTGCTCGGCGTCGAGCTTCAGTGGCATCCCGAGTACATGCGCCATCGTTACGAGAACTGGGTGAATGGCCTCGCGGGAGACTGGTGCATCAGCCGTCAGCGATTCTTCGGTGTGCCGTTCCCAGTGTGGTATCCGATCGACGGTAGCGGCCAGATCGACTACGAGCGACCGATAGTGCCGGATGAAGCGAAGCTGCCGATCGATCCCTCAACCGACGCGCCTGAGGGTTACGTGGCGGCTCAGCGCAATCAGCCGGACGGCTTTGCGGGCGATCCCGACATCATGGACACGTGGGCCACGTCGTCGCTCACACCGCAGATTGCAGCGGATTGGCTTGGAGATCCCGAACTCTTCGCGCGGGTCTTCCCGATGGACCTCCGGCCGCAGAGCCACGAGATCATCCGGACGTGGCTCTTCGATACGGTGCTGCGATCGCTGCTCGAGCATGGCTCGCTGCCGTGGAGAAACGCCGGGATCTCGGGATGGGTGCTCGATCCCGATCGCAAGAAGATGTCGAAGTCGAAGGGCAACGTCGTCACGCCGATGGGGTTGCTCGAAGAACACGGATCTGACGGCGTTCGTTACTGGTCTGCGAGCGGCCGGCCCGGGACCGACACGGCGTTCGATCCCGGTCAGATGAAAGTGGGGCGCCGGCTCGCGATCAAGATGCTGAACGCGGCGAAGTTTGCCCTCATGCAGGCGGAGCCGCGTGGACCGATCACAGAGCCGCTCGATCGCGGCATGTTGTCCAGCCTGTCGTCGCTGGTCGCGGAATCGACGGAGCAGTTCGAGGCCTACGACTACGCACGGGTGCTGGAGCAGTCCGAGCGCTTCTTCTGGTCGTTCTGTGACGACTACCTCGAGTTGGTCAAAGGGCGTCGCTATGGTGATTTCACGCCGGAGGGCGCGGCGTCCGCCAACAGCGCGATGCTCGTCGCGTTGTCGACGCTGTTACGGCTGTTCGCGCCCTTCCTGCCGTTCGTCACGGAGGAGGTGTGGTCGTGGTGGCGCCCCGGTTCGGTGCACAGGGCAACCTGGCCGACGGTTGCCGAGGTTGTCGCCCCGATTGGCGGTCATGACGCGGAGGCGGTCCAGGTGTTTGCGCAGACGCGTGCCGCTCTTGGCGAGGTTCGCCGGATCAAAGCGCTCGACAAGAAGCCGGTCAAGGCCGTAATCGAGCGCGCCGTGCTGCCGACGCGCTACGAGTCGCTCAAGCCGGCGTCACAGGATCTTCAAGCGGCCGCTCATATCCGGGATCTGAGTTTCGGCCAGGTAGAGGAGCCGCAGCTGACCTTTGCTGCTGAACCGATAGCGGAACCACGAGTGTGAATCACGCGTTTCAGCCGCTTGCGGTCGATGACTATCGCGACCTCGTCCGGCGGGCGCTCGCGGAAGACGTCGGGCGCGGCGATATCACCACAACCGGGACGGTCGATGGTAGCCGGCGTGTCCGCGCCGTATTCCTGGCGAAGTCACGCTGTGTCATTGCCGGGCTCGACGTGGCGCTCGAGACGTTTCGTCAGCTCGATCCGTCGATAGACGTGACGGTGCTCTGTCAGGATGGCTCGCTCTGCGAGCCCGGTACTATCGTCGCAGAGGTCAATGGTCGCGCCGATGCGTTGCTCATCGGGGAGCGGACGGCGCTCAACTTCATGCAGCGCCTGTCGGGTATCGCGACGCTGACGCGTCAGTTCGTCGATGCTGCCGATGGCCGGATCGTCGTGCTCGATACGCGCAAGACGACGCCGCTCATGCGTGTGCTCGAGAAGTACGCGGTGCGAGCGGGAGGTGGCACCAATCATCGATTTGGCCTGAACGACGGGATTCTGATCAAAGACAATCACGTGCGCCTGGCCGGGGGTGTTGGCATGGCCGTAGGGCGGATGCGCGCAGCCAATCGAAATCTGCCGGTCGAAGTCGAGGCGCAGAGCCTGTGCGAGGTCGACGCAGCAATCGAGGCGGGCGCGGACATCGTGCTGCTCGACAACTTGTCGACGGCGGACATCATCGAAGCGGTCGGGAAATGTCGCGGGAAGGCGCGGACCGAGATCTCCGGCGGCGTCACGTTGAGCAGGATGCCGGAACTTGCCGCGACCGGTGCTGACTTCGTCTCGATCGGTGCGCTGACCCATTCGGCCCCCGCCGCCGACCTCAGTTTCGAGATTGTAGTGGGGCCGTGGGGGGGG
>JALDXQ010000240.1:0-9963 GCA_032156805.1 Acidobacteriota bacterium | reverse complement strand
ACTACGACATGTCGATCATTCGTGACGATCAGCGCGCGATGCTGCAGAAGAATGCCGACTACCTGCGCCGCTGGACGTCAGTTCGCGTGACGATCGAGGGCCATGCCGATGCACGCGGCACGAATGAATACAACCTCGCCCTCGGTGAACGACGAGGAAACGCGGTGAGAGACTACCTGGTCGGCCTCGGGATCGCCGCCGAGCGGATGGTCGTCATCAGCAAGGGTGAAGAGACGCCGCTCTGCACCGAGGAGACTGAAGGCTGTTTCGCGCGGAACCGCCGCGGCCACTTCATCATCACGGCGAAGTAGCGTCCGGGATTCCCGGTTGCAATTCGCGAAATCCTGTCGGGCGAGTAGGGCTGTCGAAGCCCCGCTCGCCTGATTGTCTTTTCAGACGCCTGCCTTCATTTCGTCGGCAATGCTCTGCGCCGCGCCCCGTGGATCGGAGGCAGCGACAATCGGCCGTCCGACGACCAGGTAGCTGGCCCCGACCCTGACCGCCTCGGCTGGTCCCATGGTCCGGGCCTGATCGTTCTTCTCCAGGCCCGCCGACGCTCCCCTGATTCCCGGTGTGACAATCGCGAAATTCGGGCCGCATGCCGATCTGATAGCCGCCGTTTCCTGCGGCGACGCCACGACCCCATCGAGGCCGGCCTGCTGCGCCATCGTCGCCAGCGCCACGACATGATCGAAGAGGGGGCGCTCGATGCCGCCCGCTCGCAGCGTGTTCTCGTCCATGCTCGTGAGCACCGTGACCGCGATGACGAGCGGCCGGGACTGACCCAGTCGCGCAGAGGTCTCAGCGGCGGCCTTCGCGGCCGCCTGCATCATCGGCACTCCGCCGGAGGCGTGCACGTTGAGCATCCACGCACCGGTGGCGACCGCGGCCTCGACGGCCTGGGCCACGGTGTTGGGGATGTCGTGGAACTTCAGATCGAGGAAGACGCGAGCTCCCTGATCCGTCAAGCGCCGAACGAGGCCTGGCCCCTCGAGGGTGAAGAGCCGGCTTCCGATCTTGACGCCGTCAACGACGCCACGGAGGGCGGCCGCGAGCTCGAGCGCTCGGTTGCCTGAGTCGACGTCAAGAGCGACTAGGAGCTGACCCACTCTTTCTCCCGGGTGCTGGTGTCCACGCTGCCGACCAGGTCGATGATGCGCCGCACGTTATGGCGCCGCATGTAGTCCTCGATGCCGGCGGTCAGCTTGGACCAGATGAAGGGGTCGACGAAATTGGCTGTGCCGACCTGCACGGCCGTCGCACCGGCAATGATGAACTCGAGCGCGTCGACGGCACTGGCAATGCCCCCCATGCCGATGACGGGGATCTTCACCATTCGCCGGCATTCATAGACCATTCGCACCGCGATTGGACGGATAGCGGGTCCGCTCAGGCCACCGACGATGTTCGAGAGCTTTGGCCGGCGAGTGTCCACATCGATGGCCATCGCGAGGAAGGTGTTGACCAGTGACACGGCGTCAGCGCCGGCGTCTTCCGCAGCCTTGGCGATGGATGCCACGTCCGTCACGTTCGGCGTCAGCTTCGGGATGACAGGCAGCTGGGTGACCTTCTTCACCGCGCTGACGACGTCAAACGTGCCGTGCATGCTGCAGCCAAACGTGATGCCGCCTTCCTTGATGTTGGGACACGAGATGTTGATCTCGAGCGCGTGCACCCCCTCGGCATCGGAGAGAATTCGCGCCAGCTCCACGTATTCGTCCAGCGTGCTGCCGCAGATGTTGACGATGTTCGTCGCGCCGAGTCGTCTCAGCTCCGGGAGCTTTTCGGCGATGTACCGATGGACGCCGATGCCCTGCAGCCCGATCGCGTTGAGCATGCCCGACGGCGTCTCGATGATCCTCTGTGGGGGATGACCTTCGCGGGGCGCCAGAAAGAGACCCTTCGAGGCGATCGCTCCCAGCGTCGAGAGGTCCACGGCATCCGCGTACTCGACGCCGTAGCCGTAACATCCGCTCGCGGCAATCAATGGATTCGAGAGCCGGAGTGAGCCGATCTCTACGGATAGATCCATGTCAGCTCCCGCAAAATGGCTCTGGGCTTCCGGCTCGGGGCTCTGGGTACGCCGAGCGCCAAAGGCCAAGAGCCGAAAGTCGACTCAGTCATGGTCCCACACCAGGTCCGACGCCGTGAACACGGGACCGGCCAGGCAGGAGCGAACGTAGTGATGACCGCCGCCCGCTTCGTGGACCGGGATGACGCAGCTGTAGCACCCCCCCATGCCGCATCCCATGACCCGCTCGACCGAAACTTGTGCCGGAGCCTTGTACTTGGCTGCCACGTGTGACACTGCTTCGAGCATCTTCTCCGGCCCACACGCGTAGATCATGACCTCACCGCTGGTTTCGCGGAGTGCCTGCTCGAGAGGCAGGGTCACGCGTCCTCGTTCACCCTTCGAGCCATCCTCGGTGCTGAGCACCAGGTGCACGCCGCGCGACGCGAACCACTCGAGGTAGAACAGTTCGCCGCCCGTTCGCGCACCGTAGAACAGCGTGGTCTTCGTACCGCGTTCGAGCAATGCCTCGGTCAATGTGGCGAACGGAGCCAGTCCCACACCGCCGGCGACCATCCACGCTTCGGTGGGAGACGAGACGGGATCGAAAGGACGTCCGAGAGGTCCCAGGCACGAGATGACGTCACCCTCGACGGCATCGAACAACAGACGCGTGGTGACGCCGATGCGTTTGCTTAACAGCGACAGTCCTTCGATCCGGCCTCCCGATCGAACGATCTCGAAGACCGAAAATGGTCTGCGCAGCAGTGGGTCGTTGCTGTGGCTCGATCGCACCATGACGAACTGGCCTGGCCGGGTTGCGGCGGCGATTTCGGGAGCGGCGAGTGTGATGACGTTGTAATCGGAGGAGAGGCGCGTGTTCTGAATGACCCTGGCCTCGACATCGCGGGGCATTGTTGGGAGTATACCTTGGAGTTTCGATGCGCTACCTGCGGATGCTGAGCAACTCCGCGTTTGCCGGGTTGCTGGCGGCGGCCTATTTCACGCTGCTTCTCTTGTTGCTGAATCCGGAGGTCCCTCTCAGCGCTGCCGGCGCCGTGCTCACGGTGATCGTCCTGTCCTACGGCGTCCATATCACCGTGGTGTCGTACGCACTGTACGCGCTCCGCCAGATCACGGTCATCGAGCCATCACCTCCAGGCTGGATCAGCCTGCGCCTTCTCACGTGGAGTGCCGCGGCGCTGAGCGGTACGGCCTCGGTCATCACCTGGCTGCACACGGCGGGTCTCCGCAACGCGCTCGATCCGCGCGCGCTCCCCTCGCTCGGGCTGGCGGTGATACTCCTTGGTGCGGCATCGTTCGCGTTTCTGATCCTCGGACTGGCCCAGACCAAGGCCCATCAACGCAGTCGCGCCGTGGTGGCGATCCTGTTCACGATTGCGACCATCTCGTCGCTCGTGGCGCCTCTCTGGGTACGCGGCCCCGGTGTTGGTCCGTCGATGCCAGTGCCTGCACCGTCGACGGTCGCCGCAGCGCCGGCCGAGCATCCGCGCGTCATCCTGCTGTGTCTGGACGGTGCCTCACTCGATGTCATCTCGCCGGCCGTCGCGGCCGGGCGGTTGCCGAACTTCAGCCGCATCCTCGACACCGGATCTTCGATGCACCTGGCAACGACGCGCCCGACGCAGCCGGAGCCGGTCTGGGCATCGATCATGACGGGCATGTGGCCGGCGCGGCACGGCGTCCGTGGCTCATCCCGGTATCACCCATTCAATTCCGACGTCGAGCTCGAGATCTTGCCTGATTACGTGTTCTCGCAGGCGCTCGTCCGCTTCGGGCTCCTCATCGAAGAGCCGCACTCATCGTCGAGCCTTGGCGGCCAGCCGCTATGGCGCATTGCCGCCGGGTATGGCCTGCGTACAGGGCTGATCGGTTTGCCATTGACGCATCCGGCCCCGTCCGCTCGCGGCTTCATCGTCAGCGATAGATTTCATCGGCGTGCCGAGCATGTCGTGACGCTCGACAGTGAGCCGGCGGTCTCTCCAAGCCGGCTGGACGATGTCGCGCGTGGAGTACTCGCAGAAGAGCCGCCGACACGGGAGCTGCGCGCCCGGTTCGATCTTCTGCCATGGACGGGCGAGAGCGGATCGACGGTCGAAGCCGATCGACTGCACCATCGGCTCGCCCGGCAGCTGGCGGCGGTCGAAGAAGTGCAGCTGCTCGCGGTTCGCTACGCGGGACTGGACGCGGTGGGTCACTACTACCTGCGCTACGCACGACCGGAGGCGTTTGGCGACGTCACGGAAGACGAGCGGCGCCGGTTCGGGCGCGTGCTGGATGACTATTACGCGTATGTCGACTCACTTGTGGGCGATGCCATGGCCTCACTCAACGACGGCGATCTCCTGCTCGTCGTCTCCGGGTTCGGTATGGAGCCGCTGACCATGGGGAAGCGAGTCCTCGAACGGCTGGCAGGGGACCCCAAGTTCAGCGGCACTCACGAACGAGGCCCTGACGGATTTCTCCTTGCCTATGGCACACCGGTCGTCGCCGCGCGTCAGGGCCGAGGCACCGTGGTCGACGTTGCACCTACATTGCTCTACTTCCTCGGATTGCCGGTTGCTCGTGACATGGACGGCTTCGTTCGCACGGATCTCTTCACGGCAGCCTTCAACGAGCAGCGAACGATTACCTTCATACCGACCTACGGCATGTAGCAGGTGCACGAGTGCGTCAAGGTTGATATAATCAGGGCACTTCTTTAAACGTGGTCCAGAGAGGCCGCGAAGAGGTGGACATGCCTGCACTCGCCTTTCACACCACACACGCAACATACGTCCGGAGCTCCGCATGCCTGTTGTAATGGACGCGGATCGTATCGGTCGTACTCTGACGAGAATCGCGCACGAAATCGTCGAGCGGAACAAGGGTACTGATGACCTTGCGTTGGTTGGCGTCCGTACTCGCGGCGTACCCATCGCCCGGCGTCTTGCCCGCACCCTGCGCGAGATCACCGGTCACGAGATACCGACCGGGTCGCTCGACATCACGCTCTATCGCGACGACCTGATGCGCCACGCCGTCGGTCCGCAGCCGCTCGTCAGAAAGACCGACATTCAGTTCTCCATCGACAACCGGAAGATTCTGCTTGTCGATGACGTGCTGTACACGGGACGAACGACTCGAGCGGCGCTGGACGCACTGATCGACTACGGACGGCCGAAAGCGATACAGCTGATCGTGCTGGTCGACCGCGGGCACAGAGAACTGCCGATCAAGGCGGACTACGTGGGAAAGAACCTGCCGACATCGCCTGAGGAGAGTGTGCAGGTACGGCTGACCGAAATTGATGGTGAGGACGAAGTCGTTCTGGAAACTGGAGGTGGGGCATGAGTACGACCAGCCAGGAAATCGATCAGAAACCGGCGGTCACTGCCCTCCGTCGCAAGGATCTCCTCGGCATCGCCGAGCTGAGCCCCGAAGAAATCGAGCTCGTCCTCGACACTGCGGAGGCGATGAAAGAAGTCGGGACACGGCCAATCAAGAAGGTGCCGGCGCTTCGCGGCAAGACCGTCGTCAACCTGTTCTTCGAGCCGAGCACGCGGACGCGAACCTCGTTCGAGATTGCCGAGAAGCGGTTGAGCGCGGACACACTCAACATCGCCATCGGGACTTCCAGCGTGGTCAAGGGCGAAACGCTGGCTGACACGGCGATGAACCTGGAGGCGATGTCACCCGACATGATCGTGCTTCGACACGCTTCGTCGGGCGCATGCCACATGCTCTCGCGCATCTGTCGATCGGCCATCATCAACGCGGGCGACGGCATGCACGAGCACCCCACGCAGGCGCTGCTCGATGCGTTCACCATTCGCGAGCGTAAGCAGAAGCTGGCAGGTCTCAAGATCGCGATCATCGGCGACCTGTTGCACAGCCGTGTGCTGCGCTCGAACATTCACCTGCTGACGAAGCTTGGCGCCGACGTCTGGGTGTGCGGCCCGCCAACGCTCATTCCGGCAGACATTCGCCGCTTCGGTGTGACACCGACGAGCGCCGTGGAAGAGGCCGTTCGCGACGCCGACGTCATCATGCTCCTTCGTATTCAGCTCGAGCGGATGGAGGGGGCCTACTTTCCCTCGCTGCGAGAGTACTTCCGCGTGTTCGGCATGACCGAGTCGCGCCTGCAACTGGCGAGGCCGGACGTGATGATCATGCATCCGGGACCCATGAACCGCGGCGTCGAGATCGCGTCCGAGGTCGCCGACGGTCCTTACTCGGTCATCCTCGACCAGGTGGCCAACGGCGTCGCGGTGCGTATGGCGGTGTTGTACCTGTTGGCCGGCGGAGCGGAACATGAAGAGGCTGCTTAAGGGCGGGCGCGTCGTCGATCCCGCGAACGGGGTGGATGGCATCCACGATGTGCTCATCGAGGACGGCCGCATCGCTCGAGTCGGCCGGGATTTGCCAGTCGATGACGCGACGGTCGTGGAGATTCCGGCTGGCGTGGTCGTATGCCCCGGACTGATCGACATGCACGTGCACCTGCGTGAGCCCGGGCAGGAGCACAAGGAGACTGTTGCCACCGGTGTGGCATCCGCGGTGGCCGGTGGTTTCACCGCCGTCGCGTGCATGCCGAATACCTCTCCCGTCAACGACAACGCCAACGTCACGTCGTTGATTCTGGCGAGAGCCGGCGAAGCAAACCTCGCTCGCGTCTATCCGATCGGAGCGGTCTCGAAGGGCTCGAAGGGCGAACTGCTCGCTGATATCGCCGAGTTGAAGCAGGCCGGTTGTGTGGCGATTACCGACGATGGCCATCCGGTTGCGACGGCGCTCCTCATGCGGCGTGCACTCGAATACGCCGGGATGTTCGGGATGCCCGTCATCGAGCATTGCGAGGATCCGACGCTCAAG
Source organism: Acidobacteriota bacterium (assembly GCA_032156805.1). Lineage (GTDB taxonomy): Bacteria > Acidobacteriota > Vicinamibacteria > Vicinamibacterales > UBA2999 > Gp6-AA40. Next base: position 3,077 of record JALDXQ010000240.1, on the reverse strand, counting down.
GGCGATGGCGTGGCACACGAGGGATTCCATGCCTCGTCGCTCGGATTGCGCGGCATACCTGGTGCGGCCGAGGCGCTCGGAGTCGAACGCGGCGTGTTGCTGTCGGAGCTGACGGGGTCTGCCTTTCACGTCGCGCATATGAGCGCCCGGGCGTCGATACGGGCGGTTCGCAAGGGGAAGGATGCCGGTGTTCGCGTCACCTGTGAAGTGGCGCCGCACCACTTCACGCTGACTGACGAGGCGTTGGCGTCGCCGATTCCGTATGACACCAACGTCAAGATGAACCCACCGCTTCGCGAAACGGCCGACCGCGATGCGATGCTGGCCGGCATTGCCGACGGGACGGTGGACGTGATCGCGACCGATCACGCACCGCATCACTACGACGAGAAGAAGGTTGAGTTCGACCGCGCGCCGTTCGGCATTGTCGGTCTTGAAACGGCCGTTCCGCTCTCGATCGATCGGCTCGTGCACGCCGGCCTGATACGGCTTCCGCGGCTGGTGGAGTTGATGTCAACCGCACCAGCACGGATTCTGCGCATACCCGGCGGCTCACTTGCGCCGGGCAGCCCTGCCGACATCACCATCCTCGCGCCGGATCTCAAAGTACGCATTCGCGCATCGCAGATGCGGTCGCGATCGAAGAACACTCCCTTCGACGGCTGGGAACTCCGTGGAGGAGTGGCGGCCACACTCGTTGGCGGCCGCACGGTGTACGTAAATCCTGACTGTATGGGGTCGGGGGTCATTTAACAAAGAGGACACTTTCAAGTATCACGGCATGAACAAACGAGACGAGATTCGACAGAAAGCCCTCAAAGATCTGCAACGCTATGAAGTGCTCATGCTCGACGGGCACTTCGATTTCGGCAACGGTTATCACGGACGCCTGTATCTGAATCCGCATCAACTGTTCAGATATCCTTCGACGATCTGGCGTTTTGCCCAGGATCTGCTCGACGTCCTGCCCAGCTCACTGCTCGAGGCGACTGAGGTCGTGGCCGGGCCGGTGACTGGTGGGGCGCTGCTTGCCCATACGGTTGCCGGCCTGCTCGACAGCCGTCGTGACATCAGCCGTTCCCCGACGTTATTCGCTCCCTTGAACCCGGAGGCTGGCGGCGGATACTCGCTGAGCCGGTTCTATCAACAGCAGGTCAAGGGACACAACGTCCTGCTGGTTGATGATGTTCGCAACACCGGGCACACGTTGTCCCGCTGTGCCGCGACGGTGCGAGCTGCAGGCGGCACGCTGCTGGCCACGTCCGAAATCTACGATCGCCTGGAGGCGGTGGTCGATCTCGATGTGCCGAACGTCGCTCTGGCCGAATACAAAGCACCGGAGAACTACCCGGTGGGCGCCTGCCCTCTGTGTGCGGCAGGAACACCCGTCGCGTCGTTCTGAACGACACCGGGTGTGATTTTTCCACGCGGATCCAGGAAAATTACATCTAGTGTCTCCAGCTCTCCGAATCGTGCGCGCACGTTCCGAGGACGTGCCAATCATCCTGTCCCTGATTCGAGCGCTTGGCGAATACGAACGCCTGTCTCACGAGGTCGTCGCAACCGAGGACGGATTGCGCACGTGGTTGTTTGGCGATCGCCCGGCAGCTGAAGTCGTGCTGGCGTACGTGGACGAGACTGTCGTTGGTTTCGCGCTCTTCTTCCACAACTTCTCGACGTTTCTCGGTCGGCCCGGCCTCTACCTCGAAGATCTCTTCGTGATTCCCGAATGGCGCGGACACGGCATCGGTAAATCACTGCTCGTGCACCTCGCTGCACTTGCCGTCGAGCGAGGCTGCGGCCGCATGGAGTGGAACGTGCTCGACTGGAACGAGCCGGCGCTGCGCTTCTACGAGCGAATGGGTGCTCGCCTCATGAAGGAGTGGAAGCTCTGCCGGCTGACTGGTGCCAGCCTCGCGCGGGTTGCGGCAGGCGAGGCATGACGATCGCAGCCAGTCGTCAGCGAACGTTGAGCCCGGCCGAACGGTTCGAGGAGTTGTACCGCTCGTTCGATCACGTCACCTCAGCCACCGACCCTGTTCACATCGTGCGGCGATACCCGTCGCCGGCCGACAGGGAAGTCGTTGGATTTTGTGCGGCCGCACTGGCATTCGGCCGCGTGGCCAGTGTGCTGCAGTCGATCGAGTCGCTGCTCGCGGTAATGGGTCCGGAGCCGGCTCAGTTCGTGCGCGGATTCAATCCGGATCGTGAGCGCTCACGGCTCGCGCCCCTCGTACATCGATGGACTTCCGGGCGCGATCTGATCGCCCTGCTCATCGTGCTGCGACGCATGCTCACCGAAGCGGGGTCCATCGAGGCGTTCTTTCTTCAGGGCGATGACCGGGACTCGCCGCATGTGGGACCAGCGCTCGACTCGTTCTCGACGCGGGCATTGGCGACTGATCTGCGTGAGGCCTACGGACGGCGCGTGCCGAAACAGCGTGGCGTCTCGTATTTCTTCTCGCGACCGTCAGCCGGGAGTGCCTGCAAGCGACTCAATCTCTTCCTGCGATGGATGGTACGGAAAGACGCCATCGATCTCGGCGTGTGGTCGAGGGTCTCGCCTGCGCGGCTGATCGTTCCGCTCGACACGCATGTCATTCGGCTCGGGCGGTGCCTGAAGTTGACACGCTACGCGAGCCCGGGCTGGAAGATGGCAGAGGACATCACGAACGCACTGCGTGGCTTCGACCCGACGGATCCGGTCCGCTTCGATTTCGCCTTGTGTCACGTCGGGATGATGAATGCGTGTGGCTTTCAGAAGGCACAGGGAAGCGAGCACTGCCCGCTGCGCGGGATGTGTTGTCCGAAGGTCAAGGGGCAAAAGGCAAAGGTCAAAGGCTAAGAGCAACGCCGCACGCCTACCGCCCGGAGCGGAGAAGCTTCTCGTACGTCGCCAGCGTTCCTTCCACCATCCGGTCCACGGTGAAATGTGCACGCGCGCGTTTGAGTGCTGCCGCGCCCATTCGCGCTCTCAGGGCATCATCTTTCAGCAGCCTGATGATCCGATCTGCCATCGCCTCGTGATCGCGCGGTGGAACGAGGAAGCCGGTTTCCCCAGGCTCCACGACTTCGGG
>JALDXQ010000239.1:0-10155 GCA_032156805.1 Acidobacteriota bacterium | reverse complement strand
GGCTTCATGCGCGAGCTGGTCGCGTGGCTCCAGAAAGGCAATGTAGTCTCCCGTGGCCAGGCCGAGCGCATCCGACCAGAGGGGCTTGTCGACTTCGATGATCCGAACGCGTCTCCTCGTCCCAAAGGAGCCAACGGCTTCGGCATCAGATGATATGGCGACGCACAGTTCCCATCGCTCGTACGACTGCGCCTCGAGTGTGGCAATCAGAGCCCGCACACTGGCGACGCCGTCATCATCCACGACGCTCAGGACGCTGACGACCGGCGTCGTCGTGAAACGGCTGATGTGATCTCGCATGGTGTCCCTGCTCGGCGACGCGCCATGGAGTCGAATCCACTGCTCGTATTGGTCCTCGATTGGAAGCGGCCGGCGGTCGTGCCCCTCGACGAGGAAGTTCTTTCCGCGCAGCGCCAGGCTCAACTTGTCCGCCGTGCGGACGAAAATCTTCAGGAAGCCTTCGTCGACCCAGATCTCCATCGCTCGATACAGCGTGCGATAGATCTGGCGGAGCACCGGGACGGCAAGCATCGCGCGGCTGAACGGAATCATCCGTTGCTGCAGCCGCCAACCAATCGAGCGGTTGTGGAGATCGACCTCGCGAGTCAGCGCGTCGATCGCGGCTTCCTGCTTGACGACAATTTCGGAGAGACGTTGCAGTTCGTCGCGCAGGTCCGCTTCGACGTTCTGACGATCGTCGCCCGAACCAACTGTCGACGTTTCCTTCATTGCACGTGCACCGCGATCGCGACGGGCAACCCGATTTTTCCGTGGACGACCTTTCCCGATTCCGGCGGCAGCACGGTCAGCACCAGCGCGTTGTCCACCCAGTCGAAGTAATCCGGCTTGCTGCGGTCGTAGGCCAGAGCCGTCGTCACGCTGTAGGTACCGTTCGACAGCGGGAGCCGCTGACGAAAATCCACGACGATCGTGTCGCCTGCCTGGCGTGACGGCAGCGGCACGTTCTCCTCGTAGGTGTTGGTCCCCACGATGTCGGTGCCGGTCTTGTCACGGATGCTGAAGCCGAGAATGCTGAGCGGCGCATCCTCGAAATACTCCACATGCACCCTGAGGATGACTTCTTCGTCGAACTCGACCGAGCTCACCAGCCGCCCCTGCATGTCGAGCAACTGGACGTCGCGAATCCGAGCGGCGCCAGTGCCATGGCGGAACAACTTGACCCGCTCGTCGAAGTCCGCTCCAGTCTGGAATGTCACACCAGCGCCATCCATGCCCTCTGGCCGCGCGCCCCTCACGGAATGTGCCAGGTCAGTGCCGGAGATCCGCGCATGGTAGACGTTGGCAATCGTCGCCGGATCGTCGTGCGCCACGACCCGTCCTGACTCGAGCAGGATCGCTTCCGAGCAGATGGACCGCATCATCCCCATGTCGTGACTGACGAACAGGATCGTCGTGCCACCGGCCTGCATCTCGCGAATCCGCTGGATGCACTGATGCTGGAAGACCACGTCGCCGACGGCCAGCGCTTCGTCGACGAGCAGGATCTCAGGCTCGACGTGAATGGCGGCCGAGAAAGCCAGCCGCACGAACATGCCGCTCGAGTACGACTTCACCGGCCGATCGATGAACTCGCCAATGCCAGCGAAGGCTTCGATGGCCGGCATCCGTGCCTGCGTTTGGTCGCGCGACATCCCCATCACGATGCCGTACAGCTCGACGTTCTCACGCCCGGAGAATTCGGGGTTGAAGCCGGCGCCCAGTTCGAGGAGCGACGAGATCCGCCCGTGCACCGCGACCCGTCCCTTCGTCGGCGACACGATGCCGGCAATCACCTGCAGCAGCGTGCTCTTTCCCGATCCGTTGTTGCCTACGAGACCGAGCGTCGCCCCGGCGCGCAGGCGGAACGACACGTCGTTCAACGCCCAGAAATTGGTGTGAAAGGTCCGGGCCCCGAACGCGAACAACTCGAGGGCGCGGTGGCGGGGCGTCGGGTAGAGCCGGTAGGCCTTCGAGACGTGGTCGACCTCGATCGCGAATGAGCCCATCAGAGAAGATCGGCGAAGGTCGGCTTCGAGCGCATGAACACCCAGTGCCCCGAGACGAATACCACCAGGGCCACACCTGCGAAGACCACGAGCGGCGCCAGGGACGGCAATCGATCGTCGAGCAGCGCTCCACGATACGCGTCAACAACTGCCGTCATGGGATTGAGGTTGAGCAGCCACTGATAACGCTCGGGCACGAGCGACGCGGGATAGACGATCGGCGTCAGGAACATCCACAGCGTGAGCACAAGGCCCACGACCTGACGTACGTCGCGGAGGTAGATCGCCAGCGTGGCCAGAAGCCATGCGATACCCGCCGTGAAGAAGAACTGGAGCACCATGACCACGGGAAGCGTCAGCAGGCTCCAACCCGGCAGTCGTCCCCAGATCATCACCACGACAAGGAAGACCGCGAGTCCGACGATCTCGACGACGATGGCCGACAGCACCAGATGGATCGGGAGGATCTCCGACGGGAACACTACCTTTTTGATCAGCGGTGTCTGCTCGATCAGGACTGACGATGAGCGCGTCAGCGCGTCGGAGACGGCAAGCCATGGCAGCAGGCCGCAGAAGCAATAGAGGGCGAACTCGGTCGTGCTCCCGCTCTCGCCAAGACGGCTGCGGAGGACGAGCGAGAAGACGAACGTGTACAGCGCCAGCAAGGCCAGCGGCTGAATCACGGCCCACCACAATCCAAGGGCGGAGTTGATGTAGCGTCCGCGAATGTCGCGGCTCACGAAGATGGAGATCGCCTCGTGATTGACGACGAGACTCCTGAAGGGAGCCATGAGTGCACTCAGTATAGTACGGCATCAGGCTCCCACCACCTTCGGGCGTGTCGCGGCGGGGATGCCAGTGCGAGGTCCGCACGTGTCAGTGACAGATTCGGGTTGTAGTACGGATCGGCGTCGAGCAGCCCCTGCCATCGCTCCCGCATCAACCGGGATTCGGCGAGAAAACGCTCCCGGCTCGCGCCCTGCAAGTCGTCGCCCCGGCTGACCGATTCGAGGTGATAGAGCTCCGCAAACGGCGTCCACACATTGCGCAGACCGCGAGCTCCGAGGCGAAGGCACAAATCGACGTCGTTGTACGCGACGGCGAGCGTCTCGTCGAATCCGCCCACCGCATCGAAGGCCGCCTTCCGCACCACCATGCAGGCGGCGGTCACGGCAGATGCGGCCTGCGTGAGCCCCGCCCGACCATAGTAGCCAGGAGCTCCGCGCCGCAGTCCGCGGTGCGGATGGGAGGCGATCCCGCCAAGTCCGAGCACGACGCCGGCGTGCTGGATCGTGTCGTCGGGATAGTAGAGCATGGCGCCCACCGCTCCCACGTCGTCCTGCACGGCAAGGCTCACCATCTCCTCGAGCCAGTCGGGCGAGATGACCTCGGTGTCGTTGTTCAGGAAACAGAGGAGCGTTCCGCGCGCCCGTGCAGCCGCCAGGTTGTTCACCCGCGAGAAGTTGAACGGCTCGTCAACGCGCATGACCGCCACGCACGAACCACTCTGCACGTCCTCGAAATAGGAGATCGACTCGGGCTCGACGCTGCCGTTGTCCACAATCACCACGTCGAACGCTCCGTATGTGGAGCGCGAGAGGATGCTGCGCACGCATCGGGACAGCAGGTCGACGCGATCCCTCGTAGGAATGACGATGGTGACGTGCGGACGCGGATCGGGAAGACGGTAGCGAATCCGCCGTTGGTAGGGCACTCCCGGTGCCGATTCAGACGTGGCCTGCACGCCAGTGCGTGCGAAGTGTTCGTGTACCGCCAGGCGCGCCGCGTCGTGGGCATAGCTCTTCTGTTCACCGCCAAGTGCCACCGAGCCCGGTATCGCGCGCCAGTGATAGAGCACGTGGGGTATGTGCCGGATCCGATCGGGCCGCGTGTGCTCCACCGCGCGCAGCGCCAGGTCGTAGTCCTGGCTCCCCTCGAAACCTTCACGAAATCCGCCGACCTTCCTGATCAGCGTCGTTCGATACACTCCGAGATGGCTGATCAGGTTCTGGCTGCGAAACAGCTCGGGACTCCAGTCTGGCTTGAAGTAGGGAGCGTAGCGGCGGCCGGCCTCATCCAGTCGATCCTCGTCGCTGTAGATGATGTCGGCCTCGGGATACCGGTTGAGTTCGTGCACCACTGCCGCCAGGGCGTGACGCGATAACTCATCATCATGATCCAGCAGGACGACGAAGTCGCCAGAGGCGAGGGCGAGTGCGCTGTTCGAGGCGGCCGAGATGTGCCCGTTGACCTCGCGGAAAACGAGCTTGAGACGACGGTCCCGTGCGGCGAAATGCCTGAGCACCTCCGCGACGCGCGGGTTGGGCGAATGATCATCCGCGATGCAGAGCTCCCAATTCGTGTAGATCTGGTTCTGCACCGACGCGATGGCCGCGCGCAGCCAGCGCTCGTCGGTGTCGTAGACCGGCATCACAACAGACAGCAGAGGACGGAATCTGAGACCGTTCGTCGCGTCAGCCATGGCGCGAACGTCATCCGTGCCCGGCCGATCGAACCGGCGGATCCATCTGCGATACGCGGCACGATCGAGTCGATCGCGTACCCAGTCGTCGACGGGTTTGCGTGCACCTTCACGCGCGAGATCATGAGTGCCCGCATTGATGGTCCGAAGAAGCCCGCGTGGTCCCGATTCGAGCAGGACGCGCCAGGCGCCTCGAATCGTCGTCGCGACGTCACGCGGCACGGGTGGTTGCATCCACCAGCGCCACAGAAGCACCCGGGCTGCTGTGATGCGCACGCGTACGATTCGACTCGCGCGGTCAGCCCAGCTCGTGCTGAGAGGCGAGGTCACCTCGACAGACTCGGCGCGCGTTTGCCCGTCATCTCAGCGAGTCAGTATAATTCGCGCGCGTCCCGCCGGAAAAATGACGCGCGCGATGTCGCCCGCTCCCGAGCATGCGATGACAGGTCACATTTCAGAGTGAGGAGTGCTGTCAGGCATTTTTGCACTGTAGCTCGCCTGTGTTGGGGAACTCCGCGGAAGGCCGGCGTCCGGGACGCCAGATCCCGCGAAGGATGAGCCTTGCCAACATCACCGACACAAGCGAGTTGGCTGAGTAGTGCCGGCCGCTGGCTTTTTCTCGCCGGCGTGATGCTCATGGTGACCGGTGACGGTCCGTCCTCGACGGTACGAATGTCGAGATGGCCGACGCCCCTTCCGTTTCTGGCCTGGGAATGGCTCTACGTCGTGCTGCTGACGGCGGGAGCTCTGTGCCTCGTGGCGGGAGGCGGCGTGAAGTCGTGGAAGCTCCCCCATCTGCGCTTCGCGGTGATCCCAATCGCGTTCCTGCTCGGAGCATTCCTGCTTTCTGCGGCTGCGTCGCAGGTCCACACACTCAGCGTGGTCGCGTTGCTCACGGTTGCCGGCGTGATCGCCGCATGCTGGCTGTTCGCAGTGCTCCTCGAGGACGCGTCGCTCAACCGGGCGATCTGGCCCGTGCTGGCGATCGCGCTCGTCCTGCTCGCGCTGCGCGTCGTCGTGTGGCGACGCGACGAGGGGTTCGACGTCGTCGCGTTTCAGGTCCTCAACAACGCGTGGATGGGGAAGATTCAGCTGGCGTGGGTCTTCAACATCTTCGCCCCGCTCCTGCTCGCGCGGGCCGTGGGCGAGCCACGCCGTGTCGTCGCGTTGCTTTACGGAGTGGCATGGGCCGCCACGGGGGTGGCGACCTACCTGCTCTTCTCGCGGATGGGGTCGATCGTCTTTGCGGTGACAACGGTCGGCGTGTGGATCTTCAATCCAGTCCAGTGGCGACGAGTGCTCGTGACTGTGGTCGTGGGCGCGGTCATTGCCGCGGGTCTCATTGCGCGCAGCGACAAGATGTCGCGCTACGTCTTCTCCACGATTCTCGAGCCCGACCGCAATCCGGGTGTCGACCTTCGGCTCGGTGTCTGGCGGGAATCACTTCAGTTGTTCCGGTCGAACCCGGTGACCGGCACAGGGATCGGCACCTATGACGAGGTCGCCTACTCTCTCGAAGGAACGACGGCGGAGCCGAGTTTCCGCCGACAGGGCTGGCACGCGCACAACGTGTACCTGCATGTGCTCGTCGAGACCGGCATCATTGGCGTGATGGCCTGGTGTTACTTCTGGTACGCGGTCCTCGCGCGCCAGCTGGGCGCGTGGAAGCGCGCCGCCTCGCGCGACCGTGTGGCCATCGCCGGCGCGATGTGGGCGGTCCTTGCCTTTCTGGTGCTGTCGATCTCCGAGGTCATGATCGGCGCGCGCGTCCACGGGAGCCTGCGCATGAACCTGGCCATCGGCTTCGTCGTGGTGCTGGGTCTGCACCTTACAAAAACGGACCTCCAGTTCTCCAGGAACACCGATAGCCCGAGGTCTGGCGGTCGGCAGGCACTCCACCGATAATGGCGCCCGTCAAGCTTCCCGGAGGGCGTTGACATGGACGACCAGCTCGCAACTCAGGCGCTGCGTGACTCGGAAGAGCTGCATCGCGTGACCCTGCTCAACATGTCTGACGCCGTCTTCATCACCGACGATCGCGGTGTCTTCACGTTCATCTGTCCGAACGCCGACATGATCTTCGGGTATGGCCCCGATGAAATCCGACCGATGGCGCGAATCGAGCGGCTGCTGGGACGAGACCTGGTCGATCGCGAACTGTTGACCGCGAGCGGCGAGATTCGAAACATCGAGCACGAAATCACCACCAAGCATGGAGAACGGCGGGCGCTGCTCGTGCACATCAAGAAAGTGGCGATCAAAGACGGCACGACGCTCTACACCTGCCGTGACGTCACCGAGCGCAGGGAGGCCGAACGATCGTTGCAGCGCAACGAAGAGCGACTGACGCTGGCGCTCGAGGCGGCCAGCATGGGCGCCTGGGATTGGGACATTCCCACCGGGGACATGACCTGGTCTCCGCAGACGCATCGGCTGCTGGGCGACACGACCGGCGACCAGACACCGTCCTTCAAGTCGTTTCTCGAGCGCGTCGAGGTTGCCGATCGCGAACGTGTATCCCGCACCATGGCCGACGCGATGGAGGCTGCGGCATCGTACGAAACCGAGTTTCGCGTCCGCGGCTATGACGACAGCGAGCGATGGATCCTGGGTAAAGGCAAGGCGCTCAAAAATGGCACCCCGCTGCGAATGATTGGTGTGTTCGTCGATCTGACGACGCGCCATCACATCGAGCGGCAATTGCAGGAGCTGAGCGGACGACTGATCCACGCCCACGAAGAGGAGCGGATGCGGCTGTCACGCGAGTTGCACGACGACCTGGCGCAACGCGTGGCGCTCCAGGCCGCCGAACTGACCCTGCTGCGCGGACAGTTGAAGGAGGCATCGCCGGACGTGCAACAGCAGATCGCAGCGATTTCGGCACAGACAGCCGGCATCAGTTCCGCGCTGCATCGTCTGTCGCACGAGCTTCATCCGGCACGGTTGTCCAGCCTGGGTCTCGAGGCCTCGGTTCGCAGCCTGTGCCGCGACGTGGCCGAGGCACACCAGGTCGCCATCGACGTCGACATCTCGGGCACATCGAGCGCCATCGACGCAGACGCCGCATTGTGCCTCTATCGCATCACCCAGGAGGCATTACGCAACGTGGTCAAACATAGTGGCGCGGCGCGAGCCGCAGTTGCGCTCACCATTCAGACCAGCGAGGTGAGGCTCCGCGTCGGCGACGATGGCGCGGGATTCGACTCGAGCGCGGTCCAGGGCAAGGACACGCTGGGCCTCGTGAGCATGCGGGAACGAGCGCGTCTCGTAAAGGGGCAGCTTCAGGTCACGTCTGCGCCCGGCCACGGCACACGCATCGACGTTCGCGTGCCGTTGTTCAGGTCCGAGCAAGCCTCATGACGCGGCCACGAATCGGCGCACGGCGCAGCAGTAGTGGACGGCTTGGGACCGAGGGTATTCCAGCAAGTCTCGGTGTAGGATCTGCGGGTCCACACGTCGTCATATTTTCTGTCTGGAGGGTCCATGCAGAAGTGGCTCGCCTCAGTTGTCATTCTCGCCCTGTCCTTCGTGGCGATCGGCCATGCGCAGCGCGGTCGTGGCGGCGGCCCGCCACCACCACCGAGACCGGTCGCCGGTAACGGCGTCGAGGTTCCCGGCTGGTGGGGTCGAGTCGACGATCCGAAGGCACAGTTGACCGGGCTGAAGTTCAGTGAGATGAGTGGAGGCCTGCATGCGACGCCTGGTCCCAACATGATCTTCTGGGACCCGCAGCGGACAGCCTCTGGCAACTACACCGTCAAAGCGACGTTCACGGTGACCAAGCCCCCGAGTCATCCGGTGGCGTACGGGTTGTTCATTGGCGGTACGAATCTCGAACAGGACAGCCAGAAGTACACCTACTTCGTGATTCGCGAGGACGGGCAGTTCCTCGTCCGGAAACGCGACGGCGCGAACGCGAGCAACGTCGGCGGCAACTGGGCAGCGAATCCGGCAGTGACCGGGCGCACGGCGGGCGTGCAGAAGAACGAGCTCTCGATCCAGGTCGGCGGCGGGAAGGTTGCCTTCATGGCCAACGGCAAGGAAGTCGCGAGCCAGCCCGAGACGGCGGTCGACACCAGCGGCATCGTCGGCCTGCGCGTCGGTCACGGGATGGATATTCAGATTGACGGCTTCACCGTGGAAGCTCAGAAATAGCGACGATGACATTCTGAATGCTGAATGCAGAATTCAGACAGAGCACACGTGACCGGCCTGCGGTGTGTCTGAATTCTGCATTCTGCATTCTGAATTACTGCAACGCACGTCTAGTCGACTGGCCCTCAACCGTATACGTGAAGAAGCCGATCATCATCTCTTCCCACGTCTGATCACCCCACCGCACAACCTTGGATGGATCTGGATTGCTGCGATTGGCGGCGGAGTTATCGAAGTGTGCCCGCACGTGGAGCTTCGATCCCTTGGGCAGCGTCAAGGGCTCTGCCAGCCAGTAGTCGGTCTGCCAACCGAAGTCGAACTTGGGTACGTTCAACACGATCTGACTGCGGCCATCCGGGTAGATAGCCGTATACGTCATGTCTTTCCCACGCAGATGCATGTGCGGGTGCATGGTCCACACTCTCACGTCTTCGGAAAACGTGGCCTCGGCCTCGACGCGGTGATTTGACTCGCCCGCAGGAATCGCCAAGAGCGGGTTGGCAATAATGCCGGTGCGAATCTCCTGACGCGGAGGCTCCTTCGCGAAGATCAACCCGATCCGTGAGCGATCCACGCCGGGCTTGCCGTCGGTCGTGTAGTGCACCTGAAAAATCAACGTCGATCCGGCAGGAATCCGCTTGGCTGTCCCGGGCAGGTAGATTGGCGCATCTTCGCCAACGGCCCAATTGACCAGCATCGCATCGCCGCCGCCCGGCGCACTCGCTCGCGTCGTTCCGGGAGCGCGCGTTGGCGGCGGTGGTGGCGTCTGACCCGGGGACAGAATCGGTCGCACCGCCACGACGTTGGGACGGTTGCTCGGCTTCGGCTCGCGCACGTAGACGATGATGTGGTGGACATGCGCGCGATCGCCGGCGCGCACTTCTCCGGCCTGCATCCACCTGTCCTCCGTGAAATTGGTCGGCACCTCGAAGTACTGGTATTCGATCTCACCGGAGGCGGGCACGTGATAGTCAGCCTGCATCTCGAACACCTGATCGGGTGTGCCGATCTGCCAGCCGACTGGGAACTTCGGCAGCGCGGGCAGCTCTGATGGATTGCCCTCAGCGGCACCGGCGGCGACCCACGACGCGATGGTGTCGATCTCGCGCTGCGTGAGGCTCAAATCGTTGCGGAAGGTTCCGTACTGTCGGTCGGCGTGCCACGGCGGCATGACGCGCGTCGTGACCTTCTCGCGAATCGCACTCGCCCACGGCCGGACGTCGCGATACGTGATGAGCGACATCGGCGCCACTTCACCGGGGCGATGGCAACTGACGCACTTGTCGTAGAAGAGGGGAGCGACGTCACGGCTGAAGGTTGGTGCACTCGCGGCGGCGCCCGCTGGGCGCGTCTCCTGGCTCTGCGCGGCGACGTCGCCGCTCTGAACCAACCCGATCGCACACCAGGTACCGAGAGCCGCACGGAAGACGAGCGCTCGAAGCCTGTCAGGTCTCATAGAGCTACTCCGGGCCAAAGGCCAGTAACACGTTACCGGGTCTCCCGCCGAACGCC
>JALDXQ010000238.1:0-10174 GCA_032156805.1 Acidobacteriota bacterium | reverse complement strand
GAGCTGGGATGGCGCAGCGCGTTGCCGAGCGAGCGGGTCGTCGCTGGTGCATCGGGATCAAGCGATGTCCAGGGCGAGCGCGTCGAGGCTGGTGACACGGTTGCCCTCGCGGTTGCGCGCGCGAAGGCGCTGTTTGCGGAAATCACCGCGCGACTCGAGGCGGCACCACCGCCTGTGGCCACCGACAGCCTTGCGCGACGCGCACAGGCTGCGGTCAACCGGATCCGCGCGATTCTCGGCAAGTCGTTCCCCGTGCTGCCGCGGTTCACGCTCGGCGCCTACGCGCCTGATGCCGTTGCGACGCTGGGTGACCGCACGACTCTGCTCAATAGTGACAACCTTGCCATCGCTGGCTGGCTGCCAAAGCTCGGCTGCGTCCGCGAAACGACGGGGCGGCTTGCCGACGTGCTCACGGCAGCAGAGGCGATGGGGCAAGTCGGAACTCCGCAGGATCTGAAGCTGCTTCAGTTTCCGCGTGACGCCACGGCACGTTGGGGTGCGTTGCCGCCCGCGCCGGATCAGGATCTGCGTGGCGTCGTGGCGGTTGTTGCCCATGCGCCATCGGCGTTGGCCACGATCGCGGCGACTGACACGCTGGCGGGCCTCTTCGTCGACGAGTGGTCGGAGTCGATCCCCGCCACACAGGAAACGACCGGCCTGGGATTTCACTTCGATGCGCCAGGTGCGCGGCCGCCGCAGAGCGTCCTCCTGGCGGTGCCGTCGAATCCGACCGTCGATGCCTGGACGCTCGACGCGCTCGTCGATGTCGTCAACGAAGCAATGGCGCTGGCGCGCCTGCGCGCGGTGCGCCCGCAGGATCTCACTGGCGTCGGGTTGGTTCTCCCGGGCATCTATCTGTCCAACAACTTCAAGCGGGACGTGCCGACGGTGGATCTGGTCGCGATGATCGAGGCCAATCTCTCCGTGCTCAGGGTTGCGAACGGACAGAACAGCGATTCGAGCTTCATGAAGATGGCTGCCGGAACGACAACGCTCTTCGAGTAGGGAGTTGGATTCATGGCCTTTCGAGTTTCAGCAACTGCGGCCGGCATCTCGTCGCTGGCCACCATCATCGCCAAGCCTGATCCGTCGGCCACGACGTGGTCGCGGCTCGAGCCGCTGCCGACCAGCGATGACACATCCGAGGCGCTGCAGGCGAGGGTGGCCGATCCGTTGTGGATGCTGGCGCGCCAGTGGCAGTTCAACGAGTTTCAGGGTGAGGATGCGGGCAGCCCAATCGCGGCCATGCTGCGCGTCAGCGGTGTGCCGATCACGTCGCTCGTTGGTGGCGGCGTGCAGGCAACCCCCCTCGCTGGTGCGCCACCGATCGAAGCGCTCGTCGAACGCGAGCAGGTGCTGGCGATTCACCCGAAGCTGAACGCGCAGGCCGGGCAGCAGTTGATGCGTCAATTGCGCGCCGCCAATCTGACCGCAGCCGCCACGAAGCTGCTCACCGATTTTCCCGCGGCGATCGCGGCGCCGCAGGATCCCGTTGGCGACAACGCCGGGTTCGTGTGGAACGCACTGCTCAGTGGCAAAGCCGTGAATGCGCTGGCAGTCGCCAATGCGTTGCGACCGCTGCTCGGCAACAACGCGGCGCTCGATGGCTTCGGCACCGGTCTCGGTTTGTCGGGCGGGCAGTTGCCGACGTTCCGCACGGTGGCGACGTCGTGGATGCAGTGGCTCGACAACCTCGCTGTCAACGGCGACACCCCGGGTGCGAGCCCCTATTGGGACGCTCACCGGCTCGAGTACGCGTTTGGCTTGCAAGCCGACGGCACACAGCCGCTGATTCGCCTCGACGCTGACGAGTACACGGACGGCAAGGTCGATTGGCATACGTTCACTCTCAGCGCGGCGCTGGTGAAAGCAAAGCCGAACGCCGATGTGATCGTGGTGGAGCCGGAGCGTCCGCCGATCCCGACGATCTCCCGCTATCCCGGCATGCCATCGGATCGCTACTGGGAGTTCGAGGACGGCCGCGTCAATTTCGGCATGCTTGGTGCGGCCAAGACCGACCTCGCCCGCATCGCGGTGATCGAGTACGCACTGGTATTCGGCAACGACTGGTTCACGCTGCCGATCACGCTGCCCGTCAACGCCCTCTATCAAGTCGAGAAGCTCGACGTCCGCGACAACTTCGGCATCATCGTGAAGATCCCGCCGGCGAAGAATTCCGACGGCTCGCAGTGGACGATGTACGAGATGAGCGTCAGCGCAAGTCCGCTCGTCACACGTTCTCGACTGACCGACCGGCTCTACCTGTGCCCCGCGGTGTCAGCGCTGAACGGGCCACCGCTCGAGCACGTGCTGATGATGCGCGACGAGATGGCCAACATGGTGTGGGGCATCGAGAAGCGCGTGCAGGGCACGTCCGGTGAACCGTTCGATCGGAAGTTCGAGAGCAATCGTCTCTCGACCACACAGGAACTGCGTCCGCCGCTGAATGCGGAGGCTGTGCCGAGCGGCGCGCCATTGAACTACAAGCTGCAGACGCCCGTCGCTGCGAACTGGATTCCGTTCCTGCCTGTGAAGAAATCGGGTGCGACGCCACTCAACTGGTCGATCCAACTCCAACGCGGCGTCGTGACGCATCACTACCAGGTCACGCCGGCCCGTCTGGCCGACCCGCGCAATGCCGACTACAAGGCGTTCATCGACCGGTTGCGCGCGGCGCCGTTCGTCGAGGAGACACCGGAACAGGGATCGCCCGACAATCGCCTGCAGGGATTCATGTTCCATCCGCGTGGCAGCCTGCTGCGGCTCGACCCGAACGTTGCAGTCGAGACCGATTACCTGCGCCTCGAAGAGGAAGAGGTCCCGCGCGACGGGATCGAGGTGACGCGAGCGTTCAACTACGCGCGCGACGCACAAGGACGCGGGTTGCTGTGGATCGGGCGCCGCAAGAAGACCGGGCGAGGCGAGGGTGCCAGCGGGCTGCGGTTCGATGTGATCCGGCGCGGGAGAGCCTGAGGCGGATCGCCTCAGGCCCGCGCGCGGAGAAGCCTACTTCGGTTCCGTCGTGATGTTGTTCAAGCGCACCGGCTCGGTGCCGTAGATCTCCATCTCCATCAAGTTCTTTTTCTTGTCGTAACGGATCTGGGTGAACGGCGCCATCTTCCCCTCACCCTTTCCATCCTTGCTCAGGTGAATCTGGATGAGGAGGAAAGGATAGTCCGTCGTGCGTGGGTTGTTGGTGACTTCCCGGAAGCTCATCTGCCGATCGGTGGCGACGACGATCCGTTCGCCACCCTCGGGGAGCGCCTCGTGCCACGCGTAGCGCAGATCCCACCCGAGTCGATAGTTCTGGGGATCGGGCCCCGTCCAGCCGGGGATGTTGATCCGGCCCTTTACCGGCAGCTTCTGCAGCGCTCGCACCAGATCGTCTTGCCCTTTCGGCACGGTCTGCAGCAGACTCGCGCGTTCCTCTTCAGTCGACCATCTATCCAGAACGATCTGGAGGATACCGTTGGCGCCCGTCAGGTTGTTGCTCATGTTCACGGCGAATGCGCGCATGCGGATGGGCAGCGTCACCTGCGCCGCGGCTGGCAGCGCCGATGTCAGCAGCAGCGCCAGTGCCGTGACGAGAGAAGCAGGACGAAGTGAGATCCGCGTCATGGTGTAATCAACCCCTTTCTCGGAAGAAGAGCGCCCCTGTCAGGTGCCCGGCAACCGTTGCCGAAAGTGGAGCGGGCTAGATCAGTGCATTAGCCATACCGGAGCGTGCGAGTCCGTTGCTGGCCTCCAATCCGCTGAAATGCCGCCGGTTAGCGTGGATCGGGCGGTCGAGGCGCTCGAAGGGGCCACGAAATAGTGGAGGGACTCCAGCATCGGGCGGTGGCTGAATCGCAGGCGACTGGCCTGTTGTTCGCCGATGCACGGTTGGGTGGGTTCGAGGAGCGTCCCGTCCCGGCGACCCAACCTCCACCCGTTGCCATCGAGCCGCCCACGATCACGCCGGAGCCCGAACCTCTCATTGCCGTTGCGACAACGATGGCCCCATCTCTTCCGTCCGCCGATGACGGCACGTCGCAACGCGGTGGCACTAGCGACGGAGATACTCCTGGAGGGAGGTTCGGGGTTCTCGACTGCGTGATGCAGTCGTTGGATGCCAGCCTCGGCCTCGATCAGCAGGCCATCGCATCCGCGCGCGAGTGGCGTTTTCGCCCCGGCGTCAGACTGGGGGGAACCCGTTCCAGTCCGGGTCACACTCGAGATCGCATTCAACATTCGTTACCAGCCCGACTGCCGCGCCATCGATTCACGCCGATATTTCGTCAAGGGTAGGAGTGGTTCCGCGGCGACTATCATGAGTGAGCGGAACTCGTGAGGTGATGAGTCGGAGCTTTGTCAGCATCGCGTTCATCGTCGGCCTCGCGGCGGTGATGTCGTCGTGTAGTTCGCGTACCGCGCCGCCGGCACCATTGCC
This sequence comes from Acidobacteriota bacterium, assembly GCA_032156805.1. Classification (GTDB taxonomy): domain Bacteria; phylum Acidobacteriota; class Vicinamibacteria; order Vicinamibacterales; family UBA2999; genus Gp6-AA40. The sequence continues at coordinate 5,745 of JALDXQ010000238.1, read as the reverse complement.
TCAGCCATTCCCTCAACCGGCCGAACCTCCGCCCGCGCCTGCACCGGCTCCCGAGCCGATCTCTCCGGCACCGGCCGAGCCGCCCCGTCCCGAGCCCAGGTCCGACTGCGCCCTGATTCAGGAACCAGGCGAATCGATTGCGACAGTCGGACTGACCGAGCGAGTGGATGCAGCGAATGCGCTGCACCCGTCGAATGAGAGCGAGCGATTGCTGCTTCGCCAGGTCTACGAGACGTTGGTTCGGGTCGATTGTGAGGGGCGACTCGTGGCCGGGTTGGCGACTGCGTGGCGCCTCGACGCTGATGGGCGCACCTGGCACGTCACCATCCGAGACGACGCCCGTTTCGCTGACGGCGCACCGGTGAGTGCCGCCGACGTGAAGCGTGGGTGGGCCCGTGATGGCGGAGAGGAACTGCGCCTGCACGTCAATCGACTGATCGAGTCGGTGCTTGCTGCCGGCGAGAAACAACTGGCAATCACATTCCGGCGAAACCACACGGATGCGCCGCGTGCTCTCGCTCATCCGGACCTGGTGATCGCCAAGCGTGTGGCCGATTCAGAGTGGCCAGTTGGGACGCGAGCCGTTCAGGTCACGTCCGATCGCGATGCTGTTGTCGTCGCCAATCATGACAACGGTTTGTCGATCCGCTTTCTGGTTGCGCCCGGCGACCCGAGAGACCTGCTCGACAAGGGCGTCGACCTGCTGCTGACACGAGATCCCGCCACGCTCGAGTACGCGACCACGTTGCCGCAGTTTCAATCCGTGCCTCTTCCGTGGCTACGAACTCAGGTGCTCCTGACGCCAGGCCGGGCACGCGAAGCACGTCTGCTGTCAGAGGAGGCGCGACGCGCGCTTGCCGACGACGCCGTTCGAGGGGAGGCGCTGGGTGCCGCGGGACCGTTCTGGTGGCAGGAGCTTACGAACTGCAATGTTCCGGCTCCTCAGCTACCCACCCAGCCGGTGCGCCCGAGCGGGCGCGTCGTCTACGACGCCAGCGATGGCGCCGCGCGTGATCTGGCCGAACGTCTCGTGGGCATTGCGAGTGCTTCAGGCCCTGGCGGGGCAGCGATCCTGGAGGCACTCATACCGGATCGGCCACGTCGCAGCTTTCAGCGTGCGACCGGATTGACCGGTGAGCCGCTGGCGCTTGCGCGTCGGCGTGGAACTGATGCCGCATACGTCGTGGCGCTCGATCGCCATCCACTCGAGCCGTGCCGCGATGTGTTGGTGGTGATGGAAGGCGCTCGATGGCTCGACCCCGACACCATCATTCCGCTGGTCGATACCAGGTTACAGGCGATCGTGCGGCGCGGTCGATCCGGCGTGACGAGGGAGTCGGACGGAGGCCTGCTCCTTGCAGGAGCAGGCGGTGATCCGAGATAAGGCATGAGCCTGCGCACCCGCCTCCTTCTTGCGTTTGCGGTGGTCGTACTGATCCCCATCGCGGTGCTGGCGTTCGGAATTCGCCAGGAGATGACGCGCCGCCTGTCGGGCGAGTACCAGCTTCGCGTCGACACCGTCGTAGAGGTCATTCGCGAGGACCTCGAACGCGAAAGTTCTGGGGTCGCCGAACGGCTTGCGTCGCTGAAGGACGCCCTGCTGAACGACAACCGATTCCGTCTGGCAGCGGTCGCGGGCGTTGAATCGGAACGCGACTATCTGCTCGATTACGGCGGAACGGCGATGCGCCTGACCGGGCTCTCGATGCTGCAGATTCAGGACAGCGACGGAACCATCATCAGCTCGGGTCACTTTCGCAACGAGCACGGTCGCGTCGAGGCCGGGCTGGCCGCCGCCCTTGCGAGCGCACGCGGAGTCTCGCTGTTGACGACGCGTGCCGCCGACGGTGAGTTTGTCGCGCTGGCTCGCGTGGAGCCGTTCGCGCTGGGCGGCCGGACGTTCACGATCGTCGGAGGCCGCAGGGTGGATGACGCCTTCCTCGCGCGACTGGCCCGCGATCGCGCCATTGTCGTCACGCTCGTGTCGTCGGCTGGTGACCCGCCCACAGTCAGGCTGCCGTCGACCCGTTCGACAAGCTCAGGGTCGACGGTGAGCAACGTCGAACCGTCGAAAGCGCTGGGGCCGGGACAACCGGACACGACCTACCCGGCAGTGGTTGGTGAATTCCAGATTCCGTTGATTCACGCCGGAACGGACGAAGCGGTGAAGGTGGAGCAGGCGCGGCTGCAAGTCATTCAGCCCCTGACGCCGCTGCGCGCCCTGTTGCGAAGCGCGGATTCATGGTTCGTGGTGACGGCCACAGCCGCTGGACTCACGGCGTTGCTCCTCGCCGTCTGGGTGTCGTCGCGTATCAGCCGGCCGCTGGCGACGCTCGCCGAGAAGACGGCAGTGCTCGATCTGGATCGGCTGGATGTGGACTTCGATGCCGGAACGGACGAAGTCGGCCGACTGTCCCGGCTGCTCGGTGATCTCGCCGGACGCTTGCGCAGCAGCACCGCTCGCGTGCGTGAGGCCGAACGGCGCGCCACCGTGGGCGATCTCGCTCGTCAGATCAATCACGACATCAAGAACGGGCTGATTCCGTTGCGCAACGTGATGCGGCACCTCGCGCAGGTCGAGCGCGACGAACCGGCCGCATTGTCATCGGTATTCGCCGAACGGCGGCAGACGATTGACTCCAGCATCGCGTATCTCGAGACGCTGGCGACAAGTTATCAGCGCTTATCGCCGCGGATCGACCGGCGAGACATCGACCTCAACGCGTTGATTACGGATGTTGTGAACGCCGCTCGTGGGCATCAGGACGTTCGAATCGAAACCAACCTGGCCGGCCGGCTCCCGCGTGTCGTGGGCGATCCGATCGCCTTCCGTCGTATCCTCGAGAACCTCACGTCCAATGCGGTTGACAGCCTTGAATCGAGGCCCGGACAAGTCTCGGTTTCGACGACTGTGGTCGAGCGGGAGGACGGCTCACGCGCCGTTCGCGTCGCCGTCGCCGATACGGGCCGAGGCATGTCGAAGGACGAAACGGAACGGATCTTCAATGACTTCTACACCACGAAGGAGGGTGGAACCGGCCTGGGGCTCTCCATCGTGCGTCGCCTGGTGATGGATCTGAACGGCACGGTGGGCGTCGAAAGCGCGCCGGGCCGCGGGACGCGCATCACCATCGACATCCAGACCGACGGCTTCAAGCACACATGACACACGTCCTGGTGGTCGATGACGCTCCGGCGATGGCCGAACAGTACGCCTACGATCTGAAGCGGGTCGGCGGCTTCAGCACGATTGTCGCCTCTGGCGGCAATGCGGCCCTCGAGCTGATCTCGCGAGAGCCGATCGATTGCATCGTGCTCGATCTGGAGATGCCCGGCACCGACGGTTTCGAGGTCCTGCGCCGGCTGCAGCAGCGCGCCATCGACACGCCGGTCATCGTCTACACGGGCGCCGGTTCCTACGATCGCTGCATTCAGGCAGTGAAACTGGGCGCCTATGGGTTCGTGGACAAGGCCGAGCCGATCGAGCGCGTGGTTCAGGAAATCGAGAACGCCGTGTCGCGCGGACGCCTCGTCAGGGAGCTCAAGTCGCTGCAGTCGCGCGTCGATGGGGAGACGTCGCTCATCGGCGATAGCGCCCCGATGCGGGCGCTGCGCGATGCGATCACCAGAATCGCGCCGATTCCGAGCAGCGTTCTCGTCGTCGGCGAAAGCGGCACCGGCAAGGAACTCGTGGCGCGGGAGCTTCATCGATTGGGCCCGGGTGAGAAGGCTCCTCTGGTGGCGGTGAATAGCGCGGCACTGCCTGAGCAGCTCGTCGAGAGCGAATTGTTCGGCCACGAGCGCGGCGCGTTCACCGGCGCCGATCGACTGCGGCGAGGCGCATTCGAGACGGCGGGGAGCGGCACGTTGTTTCTCGATGAAGTTGGAGAGCTGCCGCTGGCGGCTCAGGCGAAGCTGCTTCGTGTGCTCGAACAACGAACCGTCACACGACTGGGCGGCGACCGGCCGATCTCGATCGCTGCACGCATCGTGGCGGCGACTAATCGCGATCTCGAGCATGAGGTCGAAGCCGGGCGCTTTCGACAAGATCTGTTCTATCGACTCAACGTGCACACGTTGACGGTGCCGCCGCTGCGCGATCGGTTGTCGGACGTGCCTCTGCTCGTCGAGCACCTGCTGCGTTCGATTGCTTCACATCTTCGAGTGCGGCAGAAGCCGATTGCTCCTGACGCCGTTGCGCTGCTGACGTCTTACGATTGGCGCAAGAACAACGTTCGCGAACTGCGAAACTGCCTCGAGCGCATGATGATTGCGTCCGACGCCGGCGTCATCGGCATTGCCGATGCGCCGCCGGAGATGCGCGGTGAGGACCGCGACGAGACCGCCGATCCAGAGGCTCCTCCCGGAACGTTCAAAGCGCTCAAGGCGCAGGCTGAACGGCAGATCGTCGTTGCCGCGCTCGACAAGCATGATTGGCACGTCACGCGGACCGCCGAAGCGCTTGGGCTCGCCGACCATTCCAGCTTGTTGAAGATCATGCGCCGCCATGGACTGAGCAAGGGCGCGCAACGAGACGCATAGCCACTCGAGTGTCTATCCGCGGGCCGTGTGTCGCCGGACACCTCACCGTCCGTGCCGCCGTGTCCGCACGGACACGAGCAAACGCACTTCGCGCCACCTCCGTGCCCAGACGTGCCAACAACCCGCTCTGGCTTCATCAGTTAGAGCATCCCTTGTCACCGCTTCTGCCCTGGCCAGCCGCTTGCCCTGAATGCGGTGTGAACGTCGGCCGCTGCTGCGGACGACCACAAGGGGGAGAGGACCATGAGACCGACACGATATGCGACCGCGATGCTCCTGCTGGCGGCAATGGCCGCCGTGGGTTGTTCGAAGCGCGGTGACACTCCGCAGACGAAAGCGGGCGAGTCGAAGGAGACGACGCAGGCGAAGAACGTCACCACGACAAGCGAGCTGCCGCCAACCGCACCAACAGACGAAGAGGGCTTCGTCGAGACGCCGACGCCTGCGATCACCGGCCCGGTGACCTTCGCCGATGGCGAGGCGGCGTACCACGCGAAGAAGTATACGGAAGCAACCAAGATCTTCGAGATCTACACCACGCAAAAGCCCGACAACGCCTGGGGGCATTTCATGTTCGGTCTCTCTGCGTCGAAGAGCGGCGATCTCACGAAGGCCGAGAAGGCGTTCGAGACGGCGTTGACGATCGATCCCGATCACCTCAAGAGCCTCACGAACCTCAGTCGAGTCCTGATGGACCAGAAGCGTTATGACGATGCGCTCGACAAGTTGATGCATGCAGGCGACGTCGACCCCAATTCCAATGAGGTGCATCGACTGATGGGTCGTGCGTTCCATGCCCAGGGCAAGACCGAGGACGCGGTGACGTCGTACCGTCGCGCCATCGAGCTGGATGAGAAGGACGCGTGGTCGATGAACAACCTCGGGCTCGTGTTCCTCGAGGCCAAGCGTGCGGAGGAAGCGCTGCCGCTGCTGGCGAAGGCGGTGGAACTGAAGAAGGACGTGCCGGCGTTCCACAACAACCTGGGCATGGCGCTCGAACATACAGGCCGCTTTGGCGCCGCTGCGACCGCCTACGCAGGCGCCCTGACGGCGGATCCCGCCTATGACAAGGCGAAACAGAATCTCACACGTGTCGAGGCGGTCAAGAAGGAGTTCGAGGAGCCCTTCGACGTCGAGAAGGAGGGCGATGACGCTGCCGGTAGTCGGTAGGCGACGGTCGGGGTCAGACCCCTTGATATGAAG
>JALDXQ010000237.1:0-10207 GCA_032156805.1 Acidobacteriota bacterium | reverse complement strand
TCGGTTCGCGCCGCGCTGAGCGGCAGTGGTGGTGGCGCATCATCGCGGCGCCATTCGATGCGGATCGCGCCCGCGATCGCTTTGTCGAGGCGATCTGGGCAGCAATCCGCGGCGCCGCTCCCGTGGCCAGGCCAGCGGCGACCGCACTGGGACGGCGCTATGTCGAGGTGTTGAGCGAGAACCTCGGTCAGCCAGGCTTTCGTGAACTGGTCGTCGTGGCCACGGATCTCGACGCGCGGCGCGATGTCGTGTCGGCACTCCTTGCCGAACCGCACCGTCAGGGCTTTCTGGCATCACGCCCGGGTCGCGATCGGCGAGCCGAGGTATTGGACCTGGCCGGTGTGTCGCGTGACCACGTGATCGACGTCCTTGGCGCCGGCCTGACGCCATCGACGCAGTGCGATCCCCACCTGATGACGTTTGCTCCAGACAGCTTCTGGCGTGGCGAGACGCATCGCCTGTGCGATCGGCCCGGCGCCATCGCACGGCTGCTCGAAGAGGTCGGCGAAGCCAGCGCAACTCAGATCATCATCGTCACCGCGGTTGCACCGTCGGCCGCACCGCATCGACTGCGCGCGCCGCGCCTCGACATTGCCGGTCGCTTCGGAGAATTTCAAAGTGCCGCGGAATCTGCGGCGCTGCGCGACGCGCTCACGGCCATCGGTCCACGTTTCGACGCCGTCTACGTGATTCAACCGAGTCACAACGCCATCGGTCCTTTCGACATGAGCGGCGCCTACGACGAAGCGTCCGACCGGCGCCAGGATCTGTCGGAGCTGATGGAACGCGCCTACGAGGATGCCTACCGGCAGTTCATCGAGCCGGTGATCGGCGCCAGTGGCGAGCAGCTCGCTCACGCCGTCGTCGGCATCCGCGAAGGTCGCGGCAGCGACGACTTCAAGCTTCACTGACGTGGACGTACGCCTGATCGAGTGCGATCGGACGCGCAGCGCCGAGATTCTCGCGATCTTCAACGACGCGATCCTGAACTCCACCGCGCTCTACGACTACAAGGTCCGCACCATCGCGATGATGGACACCTGGTTCGACGCCAAGATCAAAGGAAACTATCCCGTCATCGGTGCCGTGGACGAGACCGCACGTCTGCTGGGGTTTGCCACGTACGGCATGTTCCGTGAGCGGCCCGCCTACAAGTACACGGTCGAGCACTCTGTTTACGTCGACAAGGAGTGTCGAGGGCGAGGCGTGGGCCGCACGCTGCTCGAGGCGATCATCGAGCGCGCCAGGCAGCAGGATTACCACGTGATGATCGGCGGCATCGACGCCGACAACGACATCTCGATCGAGATGCACAAGAAGTTCGGGTTCACGTTCTGCGGTGAAATTCGCGAGTCAGGCTACAAGTTCGGCCGCTGGTTGCACCTGCATTTTTATCAGCTGATCCTCGACACTCCAGCGCACCCGGTGGATGGGTAACGTGGCCGTGTCGTCGGAAGACGACTGAATACTGGGAAGGCCGACTCGTCGCGGGAGTGTTTTCTCGCACCGCTTGCCTCCTACGCCCGAAGGCGCCTCGACTCGCGCGGTATACTGGCACTGGCGCATCGGGGCGTCACCCACGTCCGCGGAAAGGACTGCGTCCACCCCGACATCGGTCGTGTCGTCGTCAAGGATGATCTCTTTTCCTGCCCGGGAGAGCGGACAACGGGCGCGCAGGGCCGTGCGCTGAGCACGGCCGGGAGAGGAGCTCGTCATGACCGTCCGCCGGACGCACCCGCCCACGCGCGTGATGCGCGAGAACCCCGACATCGATCAATTGCGTAGACAGGCCCGTGAGCTGCAGGAGGCGTATCGCGCGCAGTCGTCGGACGCCATCCTCGAAGTCGATGCCTACCATCGCGCCGCGACGCCGGACACCTTCGCCCTGCATGACGCACAGTTCGTCCTGGCGCGCGCGTATGGGTTCGAGAGCTGGCCGAAACTGAAGGCCGCCGTCGAGGGCGTCACGACGAAACGCCTGCAGGAAGCCGTGAAAAAGGGCGACCTCGGCGCGGTGCGTGCGCTGCTCGCGCGGAGGCCGGAAATCGTCGATCTGCTCCACGGGGGACCCTCCGGCTTCGAGATACGCGCCCTCCACATCGCGGTCATGGCGCGCGACGTCGAGATGACGCGGCAGCTGCTCGAGGCGGGAGCCGACACGCGTGGCGGCATCTGGCCCAACCGCGACGCCACAAGTCCCCGCACGATTGCCGAGGAACGCGGCTACGACGAGATCGTCGCGCTCATGACCGCGCACGAAGAGAAGCGCGGCGCGCGCAGCGTCAACGCCCAGGGCGACGGCGTCCGTCGTCTCCGCGACGTCATGATGACGGGCGGCGAGGAGGCGGTGATCGCGGTGTTTGAATCGGAGCCCGCGCTGGCCGGCATGTGCCCGCCCGACGGCGTGACGATGCTGCACCGTGCGGCGCAGTACGGCCTCCTGCGGGTGGCGAAATGGCTGCTCGACCACGGGGCCGACGTGAACAAGCAGTCGGAGCCTGACTTCTGGCGGTGGAAAGGACGGACGGCACTGGAGTTCGCCGTCTGGGAACATGACGCGGATTCGAGCCGGTCGGCGAGCGCGGCGATGGCCGCGCTGCTCATCGAACGTGGCGCCGAGCTGACTCCGCTCGCGGCGGCCGCGCTCGGCCGCTGGGACTATCTCGCGTCCTGCCCGCTCGACTCGCTGCAGGGCAAGCCGCTGCTCCAGGCGGCCGTCAGAGGCGATCGTCCTGACGTGCTGCGTCGATTGCTCGAGCGGGGGCTCGACCCGAACGAGCGGATGCAGTTGGGCCAGCTCGAAGACCAGACGTTCTCGTCCGGCGGCCCGCTGCTCGAGGCGGTCAACACTGGACGGATCGACATGGCTCGCGTGCTGCTCGCGCACGGCGCCGATCCGAACGCCTCGGTGTTCACCGCGGGCTCGGCCACGGCTGCGGCCTATACCGGCGGGTCCCCGCGTACGCACGCGCCCGACCAGGCCATGATCGATCTGATGGTCGAACACGGCGGCTGGATCGACGCCGCCTCGGTCGGCTACATCCGCAACGTTGAACTGGCGCGCCGGATGCTCGAGGGCGAGATCGATCCGCACCTGGAGTCCGGTACGTTCTCCGGTGAGAAGGTCGCAGAGCAGATCCTGTGGAGCGGCGCCAGCGGCCGCAGTGTCGAGATCGTGCGCATGGCGCTCGACCGGATCGACTGGCCGCGGGACGACCCGCGATGGTTCTGGATGCTCTGGCGTCCGCTGCCCGGGCATCAGGACCTGAACGAGGCTGAACAGGCGGACAGCCGCGCAACGTTCCGGCTGATTCTCGAGCGCTGCAATCCCAATATTCGGGCGCCGGAGTCTGGACAGACGATGCTGCACGAGGTGATCGCGCGAGACCATGGCGTGGGTGTGGCTCTGGCGTCGCTCCTGCTAGATGCTGGGGCGCGCACCGACGTCCGTGACGAGTTCCTGAAGAGTACGCCCCTCGGGTGGGCGTGCCGATGGGGCCGTGTGGCGCTGGTTGAACTGCTGCTGGCCCGCGGGGCCGATCCGATCGAGGCCGGGGCGGAGCCGTGGGCCACACCGTTCGCGTGGGCCGAACGGCGGCACCATGCGGGGATAGCCTCGATTCTCCGGCAGCACGGAGCTGGCCGATAAGCGCCGAGTCACGGTGATCGAGTTGCCGATCGCCACACCGAGAGCATCCACGATTCCGAAAAACCAGCGTGATATATACGGGGAATGATGACGAATGGCCGCGATCTGGCCGACCTGTCCGACCGTGATCCGCTGCTGACTGTGGGTCGGCTGGCCGCCGGGGAGCGGCACGCCACCGCGCGTCTGATCGCGTCGCTCGCTGAAGCGGTCTAAAGGATCCTGGCATGACGAAGCCGAGGGCTGCCATTTCGTGGAGCGGCGGCAAAGACTGTTGTCTTGCCATGCTGCGCGCTTGGCACACAGTCGACATCGTGGCCATGGTCACGATGTTCAACGAGGACGGGGAGCGCAGCCGTTCGCACGGCTTGCGGCCCGCCGTGGTGGCGGCACATGCGGCTCGGCTCGGCCTGGAGGAGCTATCCGCCCGTTGCAGTTGGGACACCTACACCGACGAATACATTGCGACGCTGGCGCGCCTGCCGGAACGAGGCGTGACCCACGTGGTGTTCGGCGACATCATGGGTGACGGACATCGGGAATGGAACGAGCGCGTGTGCCGGACGCACGGCCTCACGCCGGTCATGCCGCTCTGGGCGCAGCCGACCGCTCAGCTCGTTCGCGAATTCATCGCGCTCGGTGGAGCGGCCAGCCTCGTGACCGTCAGAACACCGCCTCTCGATCGATCCTGGCTCGGACTCACCTTGAGTGAAGAGACCGTCCAGCGCATGGAATCTCTCGGCGTCGACTCCTGTGGCGAATTCGGCGAGTACCACACGGTCGTGACCAACTGTCCGCGCTTCTCTTCGCCGCTGGCGATCGTGACGGGGGAGAGTGTCCGTCGCGGAGACTGCTGGGCGCTCGACCTGAGCGTCGAGAGCACCGGCGCCGCGCGGCCTTGATGACTGGCATCGATCGCTGTTGTAGACGTCAATCCGGGGCGTCGAGCGCCGGGAAGCCCGTGCTCGCTCGCCGGTCAAGCCCAGAGCCGGAAGGCCGCTATGATAACCCCTCAGACGCCAGGCAGCTGCTCCTCTGTTTAGGCGTTCGCGCGCTGCTGGGTGCACGTCCGCCTGACCAACCGGCAGCTGCCGGCGCAGGCACGTAGTGCCTGGATCGACATGAAGTCCTTCGGAGAAAGCGTTGGCGCATTAGGGGACGCACTCTCGAGATGCTCACTATGAAGAAGCTTGTCGGACTGCAGGCCTCGATCGTGGTTGCTTTTTTCGCGGCGACGGGACTGGACGCCCAGCAGAAAAGCAGAGAGTTTATTCCGGTCACGAAGGAATACCTGCACAATCCCGACCCCGCCGATTGGCTCATGCTGGGCGGGAACATGGAGCACTGGAGCTATTCACGACTCGACCAGATCAACCGCGAGAACGTCGGCAGTCTCCAGCTTGTCTGGTCGCGGCAGATGCCAACGACTGGAGGCCGGGCCGGGACCTCGCCGCTCGTCCACAACGGGCTGATGTATCTGATCAGTCCGAACGATGCCATCCTGGCGGTCGACGCGGCCGATGGGACTCGGATATGGGAGTACCGTCGCCAACTGCCCGAGCTGGGACAGGGGCCGGGACAGATTCGTCACGCCTATTCGGGTGCCAAGCGCGGCCTGGCGCTGTACGGAGACAAGATCTTCACCGTCGCTTCCGACAATGCCGTCATCGCGCTCGATGCTCGCACCGGCAAACTCGTTTGGGAGGTCTATCGGGGGAAGGACGGATACGTCGCGAACACCAGTGGGCCGATCATCGCCAACGGCATCCTGATTGCCGGCGGCAGTTGTCAGAACGCCCCGTACGGCTGCTACGTCACCGGACACGACATCACGACCGGCAAGGAACTGTGGCGGAACGAGGTGATCCCGCGACCGGGCCAGCCCGGCGACGAGACGTGGGGCGGGATGCCGTTCGAAAGCCGCTGGTGCACTGGCGTCTGGGGGCAGCTCGTCTACGATCCGGTGCTGAATCTGGTGCACTACGGCTCCACCGGCATCTGCCCGGCATCGGATTTTCAGCGTGGCGTCGCCGGCAAGAACGCCACGCTGGCTGGCACGAATGAGCGCTGGGCGGTGCGGCCCGAGACTGGACAGGTCGTGTGGCGCCGCCAACTGCTACCGCAGGACAACTGGGACCAGGAATGCACGTTCGAGATGATGCTCGTCGATACGTCGATGCGTCCCAATCCCAAGGCGGAGGGGATGCTCGCGGCCAACGCGGCGGTCGCCAGAGAGAAGGTTCGTGCGTTGGTCGGCATGCCCTGCAAGAACCCGGTGTTCTGGGCGCTCGGCGCGGCGAACGGGGAATTCTTCTACGCGCGCGAAACATTCCGCGGGGCCCAGAACCTGTACAAGACGATCGATCCAGCGACCGGCGTCGCCACCATGAACCAAGATGTGGTCTACGACAGCCCCGGCAAGACGATCTTCTACTGCACGTCGCATTCAGGAGGCCGCGATGCCAACGTGTCCTCGGCCTACGATCCGGCTCGGAACATCATGATCCAGGCGACGGGGAACATCTGCACTCGCGGAAACGCCGCGGATCGCACGCCGACGCCGGCGTTCACGTACAACGTCATCGAGCGGCAGGTTCCAAACCCCAACGTCGCTGTGATGGCGGATGGCCAGTACCCTGTCGGGCAGATCACGGCAGTGAATGTCGCAACGGGGGACACCGTCTGGCAATATCAGCAGAGAGCCTACAACTACTCTCCGGTGCTGGCGACCGCGGGTGGCCTCGCATTCAACGGAGACGGAGCACGCTATTTCTTCGCCCTCGATAGCGGAACAGGGAAGCGGCTCTGGGAAGTTCGACTCGGCTCGATGTGCTGCGGCTACCCGGTGAGCTACTCCGTGAACGGCCGCCAATTCATCGCGGTCGTCGCCGGTTACGGGCGCAACAGCCTGGCTCCAGAGATCGATGGCATCGCAGGTGCGAACATGATTTATGCGTTCGCCTTGCCTCAGTCGCGCGCTGGTCAGTGATCCTGAAAGGCGTGCTGTCTGGACTCCCGACAAACAGCCGTTCGGATTGCTAGCTGACCGACCTGCGGCGTACAGGCGGATTCGGCCTCACCGTGAGCCGCTCAGGACTTATGGGTCGCGTTTGGGCCTCAGGTGGTCGGGGATGGATCATTGGCGAATGCGGAAGAGATGGGTGCGGCTCCGCAGGAAGATATCGCCGGCGGCCACAGCTGGCGATGCCACGAACGACTGGTCGGTCAGCGTATTCGTGGCCACGACGTCGAGCGTGGGGCCGACTTTCGCGACGACGACATCGCCGTCTTCGGTCGGGAAGTACAGCATTCCTCCCGCAGCCACTGGTGACGCCTTGATCGCATAGGGCTTCGGCAGGCGAACCTGCTGGTAGACCGGCGCACCGGTATCGGCATCGATCGCCGAGGCCATCCCGTTGTCGGTCAGGAAGTAGAGCTTCCCCTCGTGCAACACGGGCGACGTCGTGTATGCCAGCGCACGGGTTGCCGTCCACTTGATCGCATCGGTCCCAGCCAGATCACCTTCACGGCCCAGGCGGATCGCCATGAGCCGCGGATTGATGAAGCCGCTCATCACGAGCACCGAGTCGCCGTGCTGCACGGCGCGCGGAATCGTGTTCAGCCCGAGACCGGCCGTCTCCCAGATCTGCTTGCCGGTCTCGTAGTCATATGCACGCACCTTGCGCGGGCTGTTGACCACGATCTGCTTGCGACCGTCGTGCCGGACGACGAGCGGCGCCGCCCAGTTGGTGCCGTCCGTGCGCGGCGTGCGCCAGATCTCACGTCCGGTGGCGGCATCGAGCATGGCGAGGACGCCATCGCCCTCGTGGTCGAACAGCACGATCAGCCGGCCTTCGTCGAGGACCGGTCCCACGCCCTCACCGAATTCCTGGAACATGCGCATCTGGATGTTGAAGTCGCGCTGCCAGAGCAGCTTTCCGTTCATGTCGTAGGCGAACAAGCCGCGCGAGCCGAACGAGACGTAGAGGCGCTGGCCATCCGTGGTTGGCGAGTTCGACGCGAAGCTGCCGTAGGTCGCGTGATACCCCTCGTGCGGCACCGCGGTGGCCGCGGTCTGGCGCCAGATGATCTTCCCAGTCGCGCGATCGAGCGCCAGCACGTCGAAGCGGTGTTCTTCGTGCGCGCCCGCGCCGCCATCTCCGCGTCGTCCGCCTTGGCCTCCCGATGCGGTGGATGGCTCAGCCTTCCGGCCCGTCGGCACCGCGGTTGTGACAAAGACGCGATCGCCCCAGACGACCGGGCTGGAATGGCCGCGGCCAGGGATCTCGATCTTCCAGGCGATGTTGCTGGTGTCGCTCCAGCGAACAGGCGCTGCACCTGGCGCAACGCCAGTCTGCGCTGGCCCGCGCCAGTGACCCCATGCGTCGGCGTTTGCACTACGACCTTGTTGGGAGATGAGAGGTGCCGTCAGCAGTAGTACCGCTGCGGCGGAGGTTACGGTCCGAATCGAGACGTGTGGCACGCCTCTCTTACGCCGGTAGCAGTTGGCACCTTTACCGCCTTGGAGCCGTGTTGGACTTCGCCTCTGAGATCGTACTAGGATGACTGCCTGTAAGTCGCAGCTGACGATCGAATCGAGAGGGCATATGCGTGACTGGTCCAGATGCGTGGCCGCATGTCTCGTCCTGTGGGTGTGTGTCCTTGGACGTCCGGCATCAGCCCAGATCGATGTGTCCGGCGAGTGGGGTGCGACCTTCCACGAGGATCTGCCACACCGTGGCGGTATGCGTCTCGCCGACTACACGGGCCTGCCGCTCAACGAGGCCGGCTGGCGCAAGGGTCTGAGCTGGGACGAAGCAGCGCGATCACTGCCCGAGCGGCAGTGCATTCCGCACGTCGTGACCTATTCCATGCGTGGGCCGGCGACGATCCGGTTCTCAAAAGTCGTCGACGTGGCCACCGGCCAACTCATTGCCTACAGCCTCGTCGGCAGCTATGGCCGTCCGCGCATGATCTGGATGGACGGCCGATCGCACCCGTCCGATCTGGCGCCGCACACATGGGCCGGCTTCTCGACTGGACGGTGGGAGCGCAACACACTCGTCGTCACCACATCCCACATCAAGACCGGGTGGCTCCAACGCAACGGCGCACCGACCAGCGATCTGGCAACGATGACCGAGTTCTTCACGCGCTACGACAATCACTTGTTGCTCGTCAGCTTCGTCCATGATCCCGTGTTTCTGAGCGAACCGATGGTCCGGACGACGAGCTACGAGTTCAGTCCTACGGCAAACGCCAACGCCTGGGGGAATTGCGGACCGGCACAGATCGGCGACGAACTGCCTGGCCGGGCGCAAGGTGAGGTCCCGCACTACCTTCCGGGCGAGCGAACGCACGTCGACGAGTTTCTCAAACAGACGGGTGTTCCGGCAGAAGGCGCGCGCGGCGGAAGCACGACGCTCTATCCGGAATATGCCGCGTCGCTGCGATCGCGGACACCGGCCGATGCAGCAGCGATCGAGCGTGCCGCGATGGAGCCGCCCCGTGGTGAGATCCCACGCGTTAATCCTCCTCTTGCGCCGACCGGCAATATCCGCGTCGTTCCGGTGCGCGACAATGTCTATCTGCTGGAAGGGGCTGGCGCAAACATCGTGGCGCAGGTTGGCAACGACGGCGTCCTGCTGGTTGACAGCGGTGCTGCGATGTACTCGGATAAAGTCCTCGCCGCCGTGCGTCAGCTCTCCGACAAGCCGATCCGCTACATCCTCAACACCAGCGCTCGCCTCGACCACGTTGGCGGCAATGAGGCCCTGGCGAAGGCAGGCAGCCGGGCGAGCGGCGGGCGGGTAAACACGGATCCCGCGGGCACCGGCGCGTCGATCATCGCTCACGAATCCGTGTTGTTCGCGCTCAGCGCGCCCACCGGTCAACCATCGCTGCTGCCGGTCGGCGCCTGGCCCACCGACGCCTTCGCCGGCGATCGCAAAGAGGTGTTCACCAACGGCGAGGCGATTCAGTTATTTCATCAGCCCAAGGCGACCACCAATGCCGACACGCTGGTCTTCTTCCGTCGCTCGGACGTCGTCGTGACGGGCGACCTGTTCGACATGACCAGCTATCCGGTGCTCGACGGCAAGACGGGCAGCTTTCGCGGTGTGGTCGATACGTTGAACCGGATTATCGATGTCGCCGTGCCCGAAGACTGGCAGGAGGGCGGCACGCTCATCGTCCCTGGACGTGGACGTCTCGGGGATGAAGCGGACGTGGTGGAGTATCGCGACGTGATGACGATTATCCGGGATCGCATCCAGGACATGATCCGCAAGGGGATGACACTCGATCAGGTCAAGGCCATGCGCCCGACCTTCGAATGGGACGCTCGCTACGGCATGAAGACCGGCGACTGGACCACGGAGATGTTCGTCGAGGCCGCGTATCGCGATCTCGCCGGCAGTGGACAGTAGGCGAGTCATGAACGCACTAAGAGCATGTTGCGAAATTACTGATGGCGGGTCCTGTCGCCGGACAGCCCCACCCGTCCTCGGCGCCAGGTGCGCGGAAACGGGTGAGGCGCCTGCGCGGCGGGCGGGGCGCCCC
>JALDXQ010000236.1:0-10241 GCA_032156805.1 Acidobacteriota bacterium | reverse complement strand
ACAGGGTGAAGTGAGAGCGATTCGCACGACACGCCCCGCGTCTCGGTCGGCATCCGCGAGATCGATGTCGAAGGTGTAAATCGTCGCCGTGAGCGCCACGCATCGAGACGAGCCCCTACACAATGCGGGAACATAGGCTCATGAGCCACAAGAACGCGCGACTCGTTTACTCCACCGAGACGGCCGGCAAGTGTCCGGTCTGTGGCTGGCCCCAGCGGGACTGCCAGTGCAGTCATCGTCACGCCGCCACCCGGCCCGTGCCCGCGCGCATCGTGGCGAAGCTGCGCATGGAAAAAAAGGGGCGAGGCGGTAAAACGGTCACCGTCGTCTACGGCCTGCCGGAGAACGCGGAGTTCCTGAAGGAACTGAGCCAGGAACTGAAGCGTGCGTGCGGAACCGGCGGGACGACGGCCGGAGACAGCATCGAACTGCAGGGCGATGTGCGCGAGCGTGTCCGGGATGAGCTGACAAAGCGCGGGTACGGCGTCAAAGGCTAGGCAATTCGGATTTTCCCGATCCGACTGCGCTAGAATCCACCCAGCCCCGTCGCCAGACGGAGGAGGCGCACGATGCTAACTGGGAAGCCCCACGGCACGAGAACGAGCGTGCTCGCGTCGGTCGCGAGTTGCGTTGCGCTCTGGGCGCTCGTTTTCACCGCCATCCCCTCCGCGCAGCTTGCCATCACCGCCACCTCAGAGTCCTCCAGGCAGTGGCTCGGGCAGGAACAGCAGATCGAGGAGCACCTGAAGAGCGCCGCCATCACGAGGATCGAAGACATCGGCACCGGTGTCACGCGTCCGCGGCGCGCGTATCTTTCGCCGATCGAGCCGGCAGCCAGCCTCGTCTGGAAAGTCCTGCCACCCGGCAGACAGAGGGGCTACTGGGAGAGCTACAAGTCGGAGATCGCGGCATACGAGCTCGACAGGCTGCTGAACATGCGAATGGTTCCCCCAGCCGTCGAGCGCCAGATCGGCGACGAAACCGGCGCGGCCGTCATGTGGGTGACGGGGATGAAGAGCGTCAAGGAGCTGGGTGGCAAGGTTCCGGGTGGCGCCGATTGGGCCAAGCCGATCCGGCAGATGCTGATGTTCGACAATCTGATTCGCAACATTGACCGGAACGCCGGCAACATCCTGATCGGCCGGCCGGGCGACCTGATCCTCATCGACCATTCACGTGCGTTCACCACCGACAATAAGCTGCAGAACAAGGTGGAGCGCGTCGACGCCGAGTTGTGGGAGCGCATGCAGACACTCAGCAGCGCGAATCTCACGCGCGCGCTCGGGGGGTGGCTCGATGAGGACGCCATCACGGCGATCATCGCGCGACGGGACAAGATGGCCGTCGAGGTCGACAAGCAGATCAAGAAGAAGGGGCGGGCACTCGTCCTCATCCCCTGACACTAGCGGAGAGTCACTCATGAAAAAGATCATCTTTTCTGTTGTGTGTGGAGTCGTCGGTATCCTCGGGACCGCAAACACGAGCTACGCGCAGCCGCCCGGTATTACGCGGGAGATGATCGCGACAGCGCTGCCAGTGGAAGGTGCGCCGCTGGCTGTGCCCGGACCGTACAAGGTCATGTCGGAACCGGCATTCGGCTCGCCCGGCCATGTCGTGTTCCGTCCGGCCGACCTCACCCCGTTCCCCGCGAAGGACACGCTGCCAGTCATGGTCTGGGGTAATGGCGGATGCGCGATCAACAGCACGCGCTATGGCGGCTTCCTCACGACCATCGCGTCGCACGGCTTTGTCGTTCTGGCGACGGCCGCCGAACCCGGGACGGCAGCGGGCACCCGCGCCACGGCCGACAACTTGCGCAAGGCCATCGCGTGGACCGAAACCGAGAACAAGCGGGCAGGATCACCGCTCAACGGCAAGATCGCTCTCGATCGCGTGGCGGTCATGGGCCAGTCGTGCGGCGGGTTCCTCTCAATCGAACTGGGCGCGGATCCACGGGTGGATACGATCGGGGTGTTCAATTCAGGAGCGCAGGGGGACAACATCTCCCGGCTCGCCGCGCTGCACGGTCCGGTGCTCCTCATCAACGGGCACGAGCGCGACTTCCTGATGGCGTCCTCGAAGGCCACCTTCGATGCAATCGAGAAGCTGCCGGCCTTCTACGGCGCGCGTCACGGCGCCGGACACACGGCGACCGTCGATCATCCCGGTGGCGGCGAGTGGGCAAACGTCGCCTCGAACTGGCTCCTCTGGCAGTTCAAGGGTGACAAGACGGCAGCCAAGATGTTCGTCGGCAACGATTGCTCGCTTTGCGAGAATTCGACGTGGGATACACAGTCCAAGCGGATGGACAAGTAGCGGAACGGAAGAACGAAGAACGAACCACAGAGGCGGTCAGGGTAAGGCGATCATGACGCCGATCCTGGCCGCGCGTGGCAGCCCTGTGGTCAACACAGGCGTCCGGCCGACGTCGTAAGTCGCATCAAGAAGATTCTCAATCGCCACAAACGCCGTGACCCCGCGAGCGAGGGCTCGGCCCGCGAACACATCGAGCACCGTGGCACGACGTAACGTATACACGTTCTGATCGTCCTCGAACTGCGGGCCGGTGATGCGAAGCTGCGCCGACGTACTCCAGGACGATGGTGTGTAGCGGACACCGAGCCCGATGTTGTACTCCGGCACCTGCGGCACGTGGTTGCCGTGCAGCGATGTGTCTCCCTGGAACGTCGAGCTGACGAATCCACTCGCAAATGTCGCCGCCAGCGACGGCAAGACTCGGATGCTGGCCTCCACCTCGAGGCCGGAAGCATGAACCGTGTCGGCATTCGCGCGTTGCCGGAGGATCAGCTGTGGCGTGCTCGAGATCGTGATCGCCGTGATGGCTTCGTCCAGCACGTTCCAGAAACCAGTGATGCGTGCCGAGGCGCGACCGCGTGTCACCATCACGCCCACGTCGCCGCCCGTCAACCGTTCGGGCTCGAGTGCTTCGTTCGGCCGGGTCTGCGTGTTGCCGGCGCTGATGTTGCGATAGAACTCGTTCAGCGTCGGCGCGCGAAATCCGTGGTACGCGGCGCCGCGAATGATGATACCGCTCTCGCCGAGTCGGTACGACGCAGACGCGCGCGGATTGAACGACCCTGAAGATTTCGAAAACCCCGTTTGCGCTGATTCGGAGCGCCAGATGTCACCGTGCGCTCCGAGTACGAGCGTGAGGCCATCGCTCGGGCGCCATGAGTCCTGCACGAAGACAGAACCGAGACGCTGGGTGCCCCCGGCCTCGACGATCGGAAGCGGCTGACCCTGCGCATACGGCGTATCGACCGACGAGCCTTCGATGTAACGTCCCTCGCTACCGACGAGCAGCGTGTGCGATCCCCAGGCGCGGAACCACTGGCCACCCAGACCACCGGACGTCGACGGAACGGATTGATCGCGGATGAGTGTTTCCGCCGTTCGCGTGGCATTGACCGCCGTGAACACCTGCCGGTACTGCTGCGTCCCACCGAACCCGCGCGCGCTGATCAGTCCACCGGCCAGCGCGCCGGCTACTTCCCCCGAGCCCTGGCGCCATGCCGTGCTGTTGATCGACTGCGGTGTGCCGTTGGTGCGATCTTCGTCGAAGACATTGGCCACGACGTCGGCTCGCCACCCATTGGCCGCTTGATATCCCATCGACGCGAAGCCGGATGTATGCGTCGATCCCAGCAGGCTATCGATCGGGCCTCGCGGTGCGATCCCGGGATCCTGCTCGGTGGCCACTGGGATGTAGCCGTCGATGTTGAACCACTGACCGCTGGCGCTGTATCTCCAGCCACGCGTGCGCCCGCCGGCAAAGAGCGACACGCGTCCACTACCGAGGCCGCCGCCCTCGGCCAGCGCGATTCCAGTCGGTCGGCCCGGGCGATGCGTGAGAAGCTGCACGACTCCGCCAACTGCGTCCGCGCCATAGACATCACTGCCGCTGCCGCGCTGGACCTCGAGGCGATCGAGTGCGACCTGCGGAATCTTGTCCCAGTAGACCCATCCACCGAATGCATCGTTGAGCGGCACACCGTCAACGAGCACGAGCGAGCGGCTCTGCGCCGTGCCGCCGATGCCGCGCAGTGCCACGCCTTGCGCCGTCGGGTTGGCTGTTCGAGACGATGTCCGGCGAAAGAGGGTGAACCCGGGCACCATCTTCAAGGCATCGTCCAGCGTGACCGCAGCACTCGTGAGCAGCTCTGACGAGGGAATCACCGTCATCGTCACCGTGGGATCGGCCCGTGGCGCGTCGCCGCGAGACGACGTCACATTCACCGCTTCGAAGAAAGCGGCGGGCCGCAGCGTGATTTGCACACTCTCACCCGCGGCCGGCACTGGCTCGGCAGCGAGAGCAAAACCGGGGGCCGAGACCACGATCCGAATGATGCCTTGCGCATCAATCGTGAACTGAAAGCGGCCGTCATTTCCGGTGCGATATTCCGCGACCGTGGCGCCGGACGCTTCGAGGCGCACGCTGGCATTCGGCACCGGCGCGCCTGAGGGATCGAGGACCGTACCAGTTATTGGTGCTCCCAGCTGGCTGGCACCGAGGCTGAAGAGAATGAAGAACAGCGTCGCCAAACGCGTTCTACCATAACCTATCTGCCGCACTCTTCTCGCGCGCGGACCACACGTCGGCTGGAGTCAGTCAGAAAGGCACATCGGGACACGTGGACAAGAGCGCCGCGAATCATGCCAGCCCTGACTACTCGAGCGACGTCGATAGTGTCAGCCGTTGTGAGGTGGTGACGAGCGCCGTGAGGACGTCTACCACTGTGTGCGTGTCCCCGTCGACCCGGACGCTCAGGGAGGGTTTGAACTGGAAGGGGTAATCCACGCTTCCGATCTCGAGGCCAACACCGGACCCCGACCCCTCACGGTCAACTCGCATCGTCAACGTGCCAGCTGACCTCGATCGGACGCGGATGCGCCTGCACCAGAATTCGAGGTCGAAGCCACACGCCCCCTCATCCGGCTTCAGATCGAAATGCAGCAGCTCGCCGGCATTGATGGTCATGACGTGGTGGATGCGCAGGTTCCGCACTGTCTCACGCTCGGGAATCAGACTTACGTAGTGCGCTCCCGGCTCGAAGCCTGCCTTCTCCACCAATGCAACCGTGTCGCGGTGGATCGTTTCGAGCTCTGCCCGGTAGTCACCGGTTCCATCGGTGGAGAAGATCACCTGCCGTGCCCCCATCCAGAACGCCACTGAAGCGCCAGCCACGGGCGCTCCGGTTTCGTCGGTCACCACACCGCGGACTCGATAGGTGACGGCCGGCGCCGGCGGCCGCGGAACCGGCTGCTCGACAACAGGCGGAACCGGCGTCGGTTCGGAAGGCAGATCCCCGCCGCACGCCCCGGCGGTGACGGCAGCGACCGCAATCACGGCAAGACGCCCAGCGTTCATGGGGTGACCTCTGGATCTTCATTTATTCATAACGGCCTCACATCGCCGAACGAACGGCATCGTGGTTCTCAACCGCACTGGTCGCAAGCCTGGCGGGGTCTCAACGCGGGCGGATGTTCTGGTTGTGGTGGAAGACGTTGTCGGGGTCGTACGTGGTCTTCACGTCCACCAGCCGGTCGTAGACGGAGCTGCCGTACGCCACGCGCGGAACAGCAGGTTGCTCGCCCTCACCCCAGTGAGGCGAACCCCGCCGTTTGGCAACTCGACCGGAGGACGGCTCACCGGGAAACCGCCAGGGCCAACCGTCGTGTTTCGCCTGATCGACACAACGTCGAAGAACGGACCCATCGGCGACTGACCGACGATGGTCACCGCCAGGAGAGCGAGTGCCGCCACCGTCAGACCTGTGCGCATCATCACCACCTCGGCGAGCGGGGCGGCCAACGATCGATCAGCGCTGTCGCACTCCGCAAGACGTCCAGGAAAGCGCGTTCGAGTGAGCGGTTCGAAGTTTCGTCATAGAATCCGCCTGCCGACAGATGCACACGAACATCGATACTGAGACAATGGGTGTCGAACGGTGCGTGTCATGCGCCGCGCCGCTCTCCGGTCCGTATTGCGCGCGGTGCGGCGAGCGTGTGCTGGAACCTGAGGCGCTCACGCTGCGCCACTTCCTGGTGCACACCGTCGCCCACGAACTCCTCCACGTCGACGGCACGCTGTGGCGCACGCTGCGGCTCTTGTTCGCGCGGCCCGGCCGGCTCTCGCTCGAATACGCCGCGGGGCGGCGGCGTCCCTACGTCAACCCATTCCGGCTGCTGCTCATCGCGATCATCGCTTACGCGCTGATGACGTCGTCCGGTCTCATCGTGACGTTGACCCTCGGGCCGGTGACCATGAGCCTGGCGCCCGCGGCCGTTCGCCGGAGCCTCTCGGTCGAAACCACGATCGAGCAGGTCGATCGTTACGAACTTCTCCAGTCGCAACTGGCGGCGAAGAAAGAGCGGCTGACGAGCGATGCGGCGCGCGAGCGCTTCCACGACCGATTGGCGGCGTTCGCGCAGCCGCTCTCTTTCGCGAACGTCCTGCTGCTGGCCGTGACGCTGCACCTCGTCTTCCGCTGGCGGCGGCGCTTCCTCGAGGATGCTGCGTTCAGCATGCACGTCGTCAGCTTCGTTCTGCTGTCGAGCGTGACGCTGCTGCTCGCGGTTCGTTTCCGTTTTGGGCTCGGCGGATATTTGTTCCTGGTCATGAACATCATCGCCCTGTGGCAGTTCGCCTACCTGGCGGTCGCGATCCGGAGGTTCTATCTGGCGGGCGGCCGGTGGGGAGGGCGCCTGCTGTCAATCGCGGCGGCGATGCTGATTTACGTTGTCAATGGACTCTTCATGAGCGCGGTACAGGTCGCCGGGGCGGCCGTGGCGCTCGCACTCGCCTAGTTACCACGCGGCGCCCGAGATGATTCTCAATCCGGCACATAGGCGATCATCATGCTGCGAAGAGCGCCGTACGTGAACGTAGAGGGGTCACCGAATTCGGGCTGGTACTCCTTGAGCGGATTCCGCTGCACCGCGTCTTCGGGACCGAGGCCCATGTTCAGGTAGCCGATCATCGTCGTGAACAGCTGCTGATACATGTCGCGGTGGCGCGTGATGTCCTTGCCGGTCATCACTCGGCCAGTCGTAGGCACGACGCGCGTGTCGGGCTTAACGATGGTTGCCAGTCGCTCGAGTGCGCGGACGCGGCCGCCCAGCCACGCGCCGTTCTTGTAGTCGAGCAGCGGCCACTCCTCTGCGGACACGCCTCCGCCCACGGCCAGCAGATTGAGCTTCGGGAGGTGCACGAAGAGATCGCCGTCGGTGTGTGCCGCGGGCATGTAGCCGTAGTCGACCTGCTGGCCTGCAAACGCCATCGAGCCATCGACGCGCGCGGTCTTCGTCGGTCGCGCGCCCTGAGGCAGCGGCCGCACCCGATCGGTGAAGCCGATGGCCGAGTACACGGTGTTGCTGAGCATCGTCTTCGTCTTCTCGTGCGCGAAGATGACGCCGCCTGCGCGGCCAACGGCGTCGTTGGCGCCGGTCTGCTCGGGATGCCAGTGCGTGTTGATCAGCGTGTGGATGCGAGTGGCACCGGTCGCTTGCCTGACTGCCGCAAGCAGCGCATCGGCGTTGGCAGCAAGACCGCCATCGATCATCAACGCGCCTTCCGGGCCAGGCAATGCGATCACGTTACAACCGGCGCCCTGGAGCAGCGTGGCGCCGCCGAAATCGGTTGTGGAGATGCGCGCTTGTGCTGCTGCGAGAGTCGGGGACAGCAGCGCGCCCGCTAGCGCCGACGCGCTGACGCTGATGAATCGCCTGCGTGACGTCGCGCGCGCGTCAACCCCCAAATCCCAACCTCCAACTCCCAATTGTTCCAGGTTCGGTTTGGGAGTTGGGAACTGCAAGTTGGGAGTTGAGTTCTCGAGCTTAGGGTGCACTGGCGACTGTGGGTTTGTAGACCGGCTCGTGTACCGTGGACTCGCCGAGCGGCCAGATGTCTTCCCAGACTCCCTGTGGTGGACCGAGCACCGGCCACACGGGACTCTTCACCATCAGCTTCGTGGCACCCAGCTCGCGGAGCAGCTGCGCTTCCTCCTTGTAAAGCGGAGTCTGCAGCGCCATGAACGGCATGAAACCGCGCGACTGCGTGTAGTCCAGCGCGGTCAGGCCGTCCTGATCGACCGCGTTCATGTCGATACTGAACGAGGCAAGCTCCTTGATGACCGTCTTGAAGCGCTTGCGCACGGCGTAGTGCAACGCCGTTCCGCCCCGGATCTCCTCGGGGTGGTTGATCAGCGCGACGACGTTGACGTCGGTGCCCGCCTTCTGCAGGACACGGATGATCTCGAGCGCCTGTGGTTCTGCCGCCCGACCAGCAAGCACGGCATGGATTGGCGTCTGCCGATCGGCCGTCGCGATCGTCGCGTCCGCGTGGTGTTCCAGCAGCAGCTTCACGACCTCGAGGTCGGCGTTGTTCGCTGCGCGAATGAGCGCCGTGGCGCCGCGCGTCTGCACCGTGCCGCGGACGTTCGCCGGCTTGAAGAACAACTGCATGTTCGGATCGGCGCCGCGCTCGAGGAGCAGCCTGACGATCTGCAGGCCGTCGGTCACGTTCGGTGCATCGATGGTTGCGCGTCCGCCGTCGATGCGCGCGCGCAGGTCGATCGCGTTGATCAGCGGCGACTCACCGTACATGTCCCACTGGTTGACGTCGGCGCCGGCCAGGATCAACTGCTTCGCCAGGTCCCAGTTCGCATTCATGACCGCCACGAGCAGCGGCGACACGCCATCGGGATCCGCCAGGTCGAGGTCCACGTGGTTCTTGACCAGGACATCCACGCACGCCATGCAGTTCTCGCGCGCGGCATAGAGCAGCGGCGTCAACCCACCGCTATCGAGACTCTTGGGACGCCCCTCGGCCGTGACGTGACGCTGATAGTCTCGATCGATGGAGCGCGCGTTGACGTCAGCACCCTTCGAGATCAGGAGCTCCATCATCGCCGGGTGCCGGCGCGCCGAGGCCCACATCAGCGCGGTCTGTCCTCCCCACTTCTCTTTCGCATCGACGGTCGCGCCGTGGTCCAGCAACAGCTTCGCGGCTTCCACGTTGCCTGTTCTCGCCACCGCCAGGAGCGCGGTCTGTCCTTCGGGGTTGGGTGAGTCGGCATTCGCGCCGGCCTCGAGGAGCACCTTCAGCATCTCCGCGTTGCCGACTTCGGCGGCGAGCGTCATGGGCGAGGCGCCGTAGTGGTTGGCGAGCGTCACGTCGGCTCCGGCACGCAGCAGTCGCCTGGCCTCGGCGACGTCGCCGTTATAGACGGCCCACTGCAGCGGCGTGCTGCCGTCGGCATTGCGGCGGTTGACGTCTTCTTTCTGCTGGGTCCGGCTGGAGCCGGACACGACGTCTGTTTTCGCGCCCTGTCCGGGCTCGGCAACCACGGGCCGGCTCAAGCCGGCCACTACGAATGTCGCGACGACGATGATGGCGGGTCTGGAGAACAAGACGCGCCCTACGCTTCCGTCAGGATGCCGGTGTTGTCGGCGAACTTCTCGTAGTCCCCCGCCGGCACACCCGCACGGTTCAGCATCGTCACGAGAATGTTCGCGTGCGGCGTGTCCTGCGGATAGCGGAGGTGCTGGTTGCCCTTGACGCCGCCACCACGGCCGATCAGCGCCTGCGGCAGCGGATCGTTGTTGTGCGCGTCGCTGTTCGCCATGTTGCTGCCGAACAGGATGAGCGATTGATCGAGCACGTTCCCGTTGCCCTCGCGCATCTCGTGCAGGCGATTGATGAACTTCGCGAACACGGCCGTGTGATAGTTCTGGATCTTCCTCAGATTGGCCACGCGGTCCGGGAATCCACCCCAGTGCGACGTCGGATGGAACGCCTCATGGACGTCGAGGTTCGGGTACGTCCGCATGCTCGCTTCCTCGACCATCTTCATCGTCGCCACCCTGGTGCGATTGGTTTGCCAGGACAGCGCAATCATCTCGAACTGAATGTCGAGGAGGTTGCCGAACTCCTCCGGTGGCCCCAGCGGTGCGCCCGGCAGATCGTCGCGCAGCGATCGGGCGTTCTCCTCGAGTTTCTGAACGCGCTGCTCGATCTCGCGGACCGAATCGAGGTAGTCACTCACACGCGCCCGGTCGCCGGCATCGAGCCCCTTGTTCAGGGTGGCGGTCGCGTCGCGCACGTAGTCGAGCAGGCTGCCCGTCGTGTTGAGAATCGCCTCGCGCTCCTGCGCCGTATCGCCCTGGCCGAACATGGCGTAGAACGCCTTGCGCGGGTTGCTCTCCATTGGCAGCGGCTG
>JALDXQ010000235.1:0-10294 GCA_032156805.1 Acidobacteriota bacterium | reverse complement strand
GCTTGCCGCACGGCGCTGCGGTGGAAGAAGTGTTCGATCCCGCCCTCGTCGCGAATGAAGCCGAAGCCTTTGTCGATGAGCAGGCGTGCGATGGTGCCGGTCGGCATAGCCGTGTCCCTCCGATGACGAAGGCCTGGGACAATCCCAGGCGCTCCCGGACCGCTGTGCAGGGACATCCACCGATGCCTCGGGAACTCGCAGCGATCCGCGCGCACCGGCCAGGAAGCTGGGCCAGTGTAGGAGCGTCAGTATCGGGAAGTCAAGCGCGCCAGAACTCGTTACGGTAGTGTCATTTGCGCCCTCTTGGTCGGGGCCGGACTAGGATGAAGTGTGCTGCCTGGAATCGTTCTCGCCGCTGGTGATTCAGTACGCATGGGCTCTCCGAAGGGGCTGCTGCCGAGCCCGGATGGCCGCCCATTCGTGACCCGCATCGTGCAAACGCTACAGGAGGCGGGCATCGTCGATCTGGTCGTTGTGACCGGCCGAGATCACGACGCCCTCGTAGAAGTACTGAGGCGCACGCCATCAATGCCGGCGATCGCACGCAATCCGAATCCGTCGCGCGGCCAGCTCTCGTCGCTCTTGATCGGCATGGACGCCGTGGTTCGCGCGGATACCGAGGCGATCCTTGTGACGTTGGTTGACGTACCGATGGTCGCCCTGTCCACGGTGACGCGCGTCGTCACAGCGTGGAAGCGTACGCGCCCGCCGATCGTCCGGCCGGCGATCGGAGATCGCCACGGTCATCCAGTCATCTTCGATCGCGCGCTGTTCGACGCGCTCCGCGGTGCGCCGCTCGATGCCGGCGCAAAATCCGTCGTCCGCGCGCACGAGCGCGATCTGCTGAACGTCCCGGTTGACGACGAAGGATGCCTGGTCGATCTCGATACGCCCGAGGACTATCGAAAGCTAATTGAGCACTGACGTTCAGGGTTCACGGTTCACGGTTCGTTGAACTCTGAACCATGAACTGCAGTCTACTTTGCAGTGTCTGCTGCGCGTGCGGCGCTGAGAATGTTTCGCAAGCCGTAGTTGTGCTCGTGGCACTCGAACCCGAAGATCGGGTTCGGATCGGCGGTCAGCGGCATCGCGATCGTCCACGGCCTGGTCCACGTCTTCGGATCGTCGAGCGTTGCCGTCCACTCGATGCGGTCTGGTGCGACGCGGGTGAAGCGTTCGATCACACGGAACGTCTCGGCGTTGGCGTTCCGATACGCGGATGCACTCGTGAAGTTCGTCGTCTCCACGACGAGTGTGTTGCCTTCCCAATGGCCGCGCGGATCTCCCATATGCGCGCGGAATCCTTTTCCGACGTGCGGACGGCCGTCGAGCGGGATGACGCGCGCCTCGTGCACGATCTCGTAGGTGACGACGACGTACCCGGGTGACTGGATGATCTGGTAGTTGTTGCCGTACATCACCGGGATCATCGAACCGGGGATGCTGCGCGAGATACAGCGCTCTAGCATGCCCAGATCTTCTGGGCCATCGAAGGGACCGCCAACGAAGCTGCTGCGGACCCGCAGCCCCTTGAGTCGCTGCGCAGCCTCTGGCGTCAGCGGCGGGATTCGGCCGTCAGGCGGATCGACGATCAACCACGGTTGATTGCGTTTGCCGAGATCCAGGATCTGGAGCCACCATTCGTCGGGCCCGCGCACGTCGCCGTTTGCCAGTCCCGCAATTGCCTGTTTCGTTGCCTGTTGCCGGATTCTCGCCAGTTCGTCAGGGGTGAGATCCTCCAGCCGGCGCCCGGCAAACTCCTTGGGTTGTTCGAGGGGTGTCGCGTACTCGTTCGAGTTCGTGTAGATGCCTTGCAGATCGGGATCGCCCCACGGTGTACGCGAGGGAGTGTAGGTGGAGGCGGTTCTCGCGCGGGGCGTCTGGGCCGAGGCGGTGATGAGAGCGACCACGGCGATGAGAGTCGCGACACACACGAAGGCGAGAAGTCGAATCCTCATCCAGCCTCTCAGACGCGGCGATTATGGATCAGGGAGTGGTGGCGCGCTAGCGTGGCCGGGGCGCGATGCCGGTGTGAAGGCGCTGCACCGCAAACTGGATGAGGTCGTCGAGCTGGGCCTGATGGTGATGAAGCTGGCCATCGATGATGAGCATCGAGATGCCGTGGACGGTCGCCCAGATGAACCGCGCGAGTTGCGGCGGGTCGTCCTTTCTGACTGCGCCGTCTTTCTGAAGCGACACAATGGCGTCGACCAGCGCCTGAAAAGCTGCCGTGGCCTCTCGCGTCAGTTCCTCGTCGCGCGGGGCGTCGTCCACGAAGCCGCCGAACATGACGCGGTAGTGAGAGGGATTGGCCATGGCGAAGCGGACGTACGCGACACCCATGTCGTTGAACCCGCGGACCCCGCCGGAGCGCCAGGCTTCGAGGAGCCGGACGTGCAACATGCGGAACCCCTCCGTTGCGACGGCGGAGAGCAACGCCCGCTTGTCGGCAAAGTGGCGGTAGAGCGCGGTGCGCGATACCCCGAGCGCGACCCCGATCGTGCGGAGCGTCAGCGCCTCGACGCCGTCATGCTGAATGGTCCGCAGCGCCTCGTCGAGCAGCGCCCGGCGCAGGTCGCCATGGTGATAGCGATCGCGTGGCTTGCGGCGTGGACGAGCCCCGGAAACAGGCATCTCACCTGAGCATAACGGCTGATGTTGACACAGTCAACATATCGCGGTAGATTGATGTTGACAGTGGCAACATCAAAGGAGCGCTCTATGACGTTCGTGACCTGGATTCGATCGGTCCTCAGCCGTTTGTGGCTGAGCGACCGCGTGCTCACCGGCTCGGCGTTGCTCATGCTGGGAGCACTGGCGGTGTTCCTGGTCGGCATGGCGGTCGACCCTCGCGTGGTCACCGGCGCCCCCGTCTGGCTCAAGCCGGCGAAGTTCGCCATCTCGACCGCGATTTACATGTTCACCCTCGCGTGGGTGTTCACCTACCTGAGCGACTGGCCGAAGGTGCGGCGCGTGATTGGGCGGGCCAGCGCGGCCATCTTCGTCGCTGAGGTTGCCGTGATCGCGCTGCAGGCGTGGCGCGGTACAACCAGCCACTTCAACGTGTCTACGCCGCTCGACGGTGCGCTCTTCGCCTTCATGGGCGGGGCGATCCTGATTCAGACGTTGATGAGTATCTCGGTAGCGGTCGCGTTATGGCGCCAGCCGTTCCAGGATCGCGCGCTCGGCTGGGCGCTCCGACTGGGGATGATCATCACCATTGCCGGTGCGTCCACGGGAGGATTGATGACTCGCCCGACCGAGGCACAACTGGCGCAGGTTGCCGCGACAGGTCAGATGCCGATCGTCGGTGCGCACACGGTCGGCGCACCGGACGGCGGACCCGGATTGCCGGGTACCGGCTGGAGTGTCGAGCACGGTGACGTGCGCGTCCCGCACTTCCTCGGCCTGCACGCACTCCAGTTGCTGCCTCTCGTGGCCGGGCTCTTGTGGCGGCGTCGCATCGACGACGCCCGACGTGCGCGGCTTGTCGTCGTTGCCGGTGGCAGCTATGCCACGTTCGTGGTGATCGTGCTGTGGCAGGCTCTACGGGGACAGTCGCTCGTCAGCCCTGATGCGCTGACGCTTGGGGTTCTCGCAATCTGGTTGGTCGTCACGGGGGTGGCTGCTGCGTGGCCCTTTCGTTCACGGCCAACAACATCAGATGCCACGCTGAACTGGATCAACCCATGACCGCGAACCAGGCGTTTACGTTTCTGAACCTCATCGCAGCGGTGGCCTGGGTTCTGCTCGCGCTGTCGCCCTGGCTTCCGCGCGTGACCACGACGCTGACGGGCAAGATCGTTCCGCTGATCCTTGCCCTGGTGTATGTCGTGCTGATTAGCGTCAACTTTGCCGGAAGCGAAGGAGGCTTCTCCTCGCTTCCGGACGTCGCGACGCTGTTCAGCCAGCCGTGGCTGCTGCTGGCGGGATGGACGCACTACCTGGCGTTCGATCTCTTGCTCGGACACTGGGAGTTTCAGGACGCGAGCGAGCGCAACATCCCGTACCTCCTGGTCTTGCCGTGTCTCGTGCTGACGTTCCTCTTCGGCCCCGCCGGATGGCTGCTGTACACGATCATCCGGATGTCCCGCCGGTCCCCGGTTCAGCAGACCGCCTGAACCCGGCTTCTCGGGCGCGGTGAACGTCCGGCTGAAGCCAGGCATTACGGAAGGTCCGGCTGAAGCCGGACACTACGTAAGTTGATGTCGTGGTGTCCGCCTTCAGGCGGACCCTCAGAAGGTGAAGCGCGTGCCTATCCAGCCGCGAATCGGGGCGCCCACAGCGTAGAAGGTCGAGTGTCGGACCGGGAACTCGCCGCCGATGGGTGGGAGCGGCCGCGCGACGAAGTTCCCCTCGTCTGTGAAACCCATTGGGCCGAGCTGCGCGCCGGTGTAGTAACGGCGATCGAACAGATTGTTGATCTGGCCGATCAGCTGCATCCATGAGGTCAGGCTGTAGCGCGCGCCGAGATTCACGACCGCGTAGCCTGGTGACGTGCCCTCGTTCAGGTAGTACGTCCCATCGGGCTCGTGCAGGTTGTTCTCGTTCCCGCGCGCGAAGCTGCTGGAGACACCGACGACGTTGACATCCACGGACAGCGCGTTGGTGACTCGGACATCCGTGAATACCTTGACCATGTGGCGCGGGATGAAGGGCATCCGGTCGCCGGGCACGATGTCGATGGTTCCCTCGAGGCCAGGCTCTCCTTCCTCTGCTTCACTGTTCGACCCGTTGCTCTCCCCGTTGACGGTTTCCTCGCTTTGGAATGTCGCGGAAAGAAACGTGTAGCCAGCACCGAAGTAGAAGCGCCCGCGCTGCCCGCTGAGCCCGAGCTCGATTCCCTGCCGCCTCGTTTCGCCGAAGTTCCTGAAGTAGCCGAAGCCGGTCTGCTCGGACATCACGAACAGGATGTCATCGTCGTTGTTGGCGTGAAAGAAGCCGCCGTGCCACGCCGCTCCGGCGGTTTGTCCCCGCACACCGAACTCTGTCGTGCGGGTCACCACCTGATCGAGAGGTGGATCTCCAGCCATGGCGTTCGGCAACTTGCACGGACTCTCTGGGTCGGCGCATCCGAGCTCGATCGAGGTTGCGGCGCGGCTGCCCTCGCTGTAGCCGGCATACAGAGTGACTTGTGGCGTCGGGTCGAACGTGACGCCCACGGCGGGATTGAAGCGGCTGAAGACGTGCTCGCCGTCGAGAGAGCCGGGTCCGCCGCCGGGGTTGATGAGGTCTGTGTTGTCGACTGTTGTTCGGTTGAAACGCCCGGACAGCGTCACATGCCATCGCTCGTCGAGCGTCAGTGTGTTGGTCGCGAACAGGCTCCATGTCGTGGTGGTGCCGTCGAGATCGACACGAGTGTCGAACGGCTCACCATCGGCGTCGCCACCCGTAACGCCGTCGCCGAACGCTCCGGTGCCCGTCACACTGCGATCCGGGTTGAGGTATCCAAGCTCGGTTGATTGGTTGAAACCGACAGCGCTCCGATCGTAAGCGCCGCCGGCCGTGAACTGGTTGCGACGAGTCCTGCCGAAATCGCGGCGGGTGACCTGTGCCGAGAAACCGCCGTTCTGTTGATCTGTTTCCGAGCGGTTGATGAGACCGTTGCACTTCTCCGATGGTTCGTCGACCAGCAGCACGTTGGCGACGCAACGTAGATACGGAAACGGTGTGTTGCTCGCGTCGGCGCCGATCACGGGAGCTGTGATGTACCCGGTGGCCAGCAGCGCCGCCTGCTCGGCAGCGCTGGGCTGATAGAGCGACTGGTCCAGCGACTCTTCGTTGATGTCGCCATTGAGCGATGCGGTGCTGATATCGCGAAAATATCCATTCCCCGAGAAGGTCAGGCGATCGCTCAACGTGCGGTGCGTCGTCACGTTGAGCAGCGTGGATCGGTTGTCGGTTGTGTCCGGCTTCGTGTAGACGCTGGCGTAATCGCGATCCAGGAAACTGGGTTCCTGAAGGCCGTTGCCGTTGAGATCGTTGTCGGCGTAGGCGAGCGTGACCGAAACATCGCCGCGGCTCTTCCTCCACGCGAGCTTGCCAAAGAGTTGGCGGACGTCGGAAGGAGAGTCATCCCGCCAACCATCCTCCGCGAAGAGATTGCCGGCGACATACCAGTCGACGCCGTTCGTCATGTGCCGACCACCATGCTCGAACTCGACGTAACGACGGGAGTCGCTGCCGTACACCGCCTGCAGCGTCGTCCCCGGCGAGTTGCGGCCGTCCTTCGTCTGAATGGAGAGGGCTCCACCGAGCGTGTTCAGGCCGAACAGCGGATTCGAGCCCGGCATCAGCGCGCCGGAGAAGATCGCCATGCGAGGAATGAGATCCCAACTGACCACGTCACCGAACGGCTGATTCAGGCGGACCCCGTCCAGGTAGACCGACAGGCCCTGCGGCGTGCCGAGCAGCGGCGAGGCCGTGTAGCCGCGATAGTTCACATCCGGCTGAAACGGGTTGTTCTGCACTTCGTTGACGTGCACGCCATTCAAGCGCTGATTCAGATAACTGGCGAGGTCGAGCGCGCCGCTATTGTCGATGTCGCGTCCCGTGAGCGTTTGCACCGGCGCGGCGATCTCCTCGACTGGAATCGTCACATCGACCAACGGCGTGGTGCCGACCACGGTCACTGTAAACGTCGTTGTCGGCGTCTGCTGAGACGCGGTGGTGTTCTGCGACGTGGACTGGCTCGAGGTGTCCTGCGCGAGCGCTGGCGCTGAAAGTGCGAAGAGCAGCGCCAGTACGCTCGACACCCGTTGCGAGTTCCTCCTATGGATGCTCACCAGGGATGCTCCGTTTTGTTTGTCGAGAGTCAGCGACCAATCACCGCAGATCGACGAGGATCGCGCCCCAGGGGCCGCGGCCTACCGGAACCGTCTTGGCCACGCGGCGCCCGGCAATATCGACGACCGACACATCGTCTGATGGACCGTTCGCGGTGTAGACGGTCTGGCCGTCTGTGCTCACCGCCAGTCCCCAGGGCCGCTGTCCCGCGTCGATCGAACCGCTGATTGTGTCGGTGGTCGTGTCGATGATCATCAGCATCCGGCTGCGACCGGTGGTCACGAACACGAACTTGCCATCGGATGAAGCAGCCGTGCCCATCGGTCGCATGCCCTTGCCGAGATCGATGGTCTTCAAGACGTTGAGCGTCTTCGTGTCGACGACCGTCAGCGTTGCGCCGTTCTCCGAAGGCACGTACGCCTTCGAACCATCCGGCACGAATGCGATCGAGCGGGGTCTGGCGCCTACCGGGACCGCTTTGACGACCTTGCGTGACTGCAGATCGATGACCACGGCCGTCCCGTCGTCTTCGGAGGTGACCCAGACGCGCTCGGCACCGGGCTGGACCGTGACACCCTCTGGCTCCTCGCCGGTCGGAAACGTATCCAGGATCTTTCCGGTCGCAACATCGACGACGCTCGCGATCCCCGCATCTTCGTTGGCGACAAAGACACGCGTGCCATCGTGACTGACCGCCACGACTTCGGGATCGGTCCCGCTGGGCAGCACTTTCACCAGTTTCTGCTGCCGAATATCGACGACGCCGATGCCATCGGCTGTGCGGTCGGGCGGTGGCAGCGTGCTTTCATCGACTCCGGGCGGCGCTGGCGGCGACCCGCTCAGCGCGACATACAACGTCGACTTGTCGGGACTCACGGCAATCCCTCTCGGGCGCTTGCCAAGCGGGATCGTCGCGACGACTGTCTGCGTGTTGGCGTCGATGACCGACAGGTCCCCGGATGTCTCGTTCGTCACGTACACGCCGACCTGTGGTGGCGCCTGAGCCGGTGGCTGTGCTGTCGAGGCAGATTCGGGGCTCGACTGTTGGCTGCTGCAGGCAGCCGTGGCAATCGCGAGGAAAAGGCTGAGCGTGTAGGACGTTGAACGCATGATGAGTGCTACTGACGATATTCCACGAGCCCCTGTTTTGTTCACGGTATCTCTTGCATGACCCGCTTGGTCACCAGGCTCGTTGCGGCATGTAGAATCATCGACGCGCCGCATGTCGTCGAAGAATCCTTCTGCGCTCGGTCTATCCCTGCCGGCCACACTCGCCGGGTACGGCACTGAGTCCTCCGCCTCGGTACAGGGCGAAGTGCTCCGGCTGTTCGACGAGTGCGCACCCGGGCTGCGCCGTTATGTCGGCTCCTTCGGCCTCGGCCTGGAGGCGACCGACGACGTCGTTCAGGAAGTGTTCCTTCAGTTGTTCCGGCACCTTCAGCTGGGGCGATCGCGTGCGAACCTGCGAGGCTGGATCTTCCAGGTGGGGCACAACCTCGCGCTGAAGCAACGTGCGAAAGCGACGCGGCGACAGAGAACTGAAGGGGCGTGGGATGGATCGCTCGCCGATCTCGTTGTGGATCCCTGTGCCGATCCCGAACAGCAACTCGTCGAGGATCGGCGAGGCCGGCGACTGCGGTCCGTGTTGGCCGCCCTTCCCGAACGCGATCGGCAGTGCCTGTACCTGCGCGCGGAGGGGCTCCGATATCGCGAGATTGCAAAGACCCTCGATGTCTCGCTTGGCGCTGTCGCCAAGTCGCTGACGCGGGCGATGACGCGTTTGATGAACGCCGATGAGAGTTGAGCCTATGTCTCTCCACCTGACTGACCGCGAGCTGCTGCAGGGCCTGGACGACGAGCTTCCGGAGTCACGCAAGGTTGCCGTCGAGCGACATGTTCGCGAATGCGAGGCGTGTCGACGACGTCGGGCCGCAATCCAGCGTACCGCATTGGCGACATCAGCGGCCTATCGTACAGTGGTTGGCGCTGACCACACGGTGGAGGCATCACGCGATCGCCTGAACGCTCGCCTGTCGCATGCTGGCCTGGAGAGCGCCGCACCACACTGGAACGACGGCATGGCCGGTCATGCGATCACATCTCGACGCGCCCTGACCTGGAGTGGCGCGTTGGCGCTCGCGGCGATGGTCGCCTGGTTGTCCGTCTCGGTAACGCCTGCTGGCCTGTCCATCTTTCCAGGAGGCGCCCCGGGAACGTCGCTGCCGATGGCATCGATCACTCCGGGTGCAACATGGGAAGTCAGTGCCGGCGATCTGTGCGCTGGCACGAGGCACACGCGAGCCGTCACCGTCGCCATGCGCGCGCACGTCGTCAGTGCGTACGGCATGGAACATGTGCCGGCCGATCAGTACGAGCTCGACTACCTGATCACTCCCGAACTTGGCGGTGCAACTGATGCCCGCAATCTGTGGCCGCAGCGTTACTCGTCGTCCCTCTGGAACGCTCGGGTGAAGGACGAGCTCGAGAGCCTGCTCCCTCGGCTCGTGTGTCGCGGAGCCGTCGACCTCGAGACCGCGCAGCGGGAAATGGCGGTGGACTGGATCGCGGCCTACAAGAAGTACTTCAATACGAACGAGCCCCTGCAGGCGCATCGTGGACCGGCACGTGACGACGATGACGATGAGGTCTACGCATTGGCGGACGGGGGCCCGGCGCCGGGGGTGCGGCTGGTCTCGGGTGAACCTCTCTCGGTGCGATCGTTCTGACGCTTGTTGGTGCGATTGGCTCTGAACTCGCACCAACGATGATCAAGTTCGCACCGACAAGCGTCAGATCCTTAGTGCGTCATCGCATAGAGCAGGACATTGATGCCGAAGGCGTAGCCACGTGGGCCGAAGGTGTAGAAGTAGGTCGGGTCGTCAGCCTCGCGCTCCCACGAATCCGAGATGTCCGTGTTGTGCGTCATGAAGACCATGATGCGGCCCGTGTCATCGGCGATGTAGCGTGCGTGCGGAACCTCACTGTCGGATCCCTGCTCTGAGGTGTCGCCGCCCGAACGTGTGAAGTAACCGATGTTCGGGATCTGTGGAATCTCGTTCACCTCGAACTGCCCGCGCAGCAGCGCATGGTCGAGCGGGATGTCGACGATCGGATAGCGCTCGGCGGGCAGGACCTTGCGGAGCTGCGAGACCCACTGCTCCCATTGATAGCTACCCCAGAAGTCGTCGGCCCACAGGAACCCGCCTTTGAGCACGTACTCCCGGAGCTTGGCGGCCTCCTCTTCGTTGAACACCGCGCTGCCCGGCGCGGCCATGATGAGGAAAGGACACTGGAAGAGCTCCTCGCTGGTCGGGCGAACGAGCAGATGGTTTGGCTGTCCAGATCCGTCGAAGCTGACCTTGGTCCTGGTCAGCTCCGACAGCCGGATCGACATGTTGATGTCAGCGCGGGGGAAGTCGGTCGTCCAGCTCCCGCCGCGGCCGTTCCCTTGATAGACGAGGCGGCAGAAGTGGAAGTGGCCGGAGTAGTCGTTCGGCGTTGCCAGGCG
>JALDXQ010000234.1:0-10303 GCA_032156805.1 Acidobacteriota bacterium | reverse complement strand
ATTCACGATTCACTGCCTGACACCAGCCCTCGACAGGAACTCGAGCAGGCGCACGAGGCGCGCGTGCGTGCGCTCACGGCCAAGCCAGGCCAACACTTCGAACAGACCCGGACTCTGCGTGCGTCCGGTGACGGCGACGCGCGTGGCATGAATCAGCGCCCCCGCTTTGAGGCCGCGCGCGGAAGCGGTACCGCGAACCGCCGCCTCGATCTGCGTCTCGTCATACGGCGTCGCGGTATCGAGCGACTCGACGAGCGCGGCGATATGAGACCCGAGATCCGGCGCTGATAGATGCTTCTCCACTGCCTCGGGCTCGTAGATCACCGACTCCGTCAGCAGTGGCCGCGCCTGGTCGACGAACTCCGTCAGCCTCTTCGCGCGCGGACGAACGAGCTCGAGCAGTCGATGAAAGGCGTGCGCGTCCGTCACGAGCGGATGCGTCGCCAGATCGGTCGCATCGAAGAACGGACGCGTGGCCGCCGCCAGCTCCTCGATCGGCAGGCGCGCGATGTACTGCCCGTTCATCCAATCGAGCTTCTCGGTGTTGAACACCGCGTTCCCGCCGCTGATGCCATCGAGCGTGAAGCTGTCGATCATCTCCTGCACGCCCATCAGCTCGCGGTCGTCGCCCGGTGACCAGCCAAGCAGCGCGAGGAAGTTCACCACGGCCGGCGCCAGGTAGCCCTGCCGCTGGTACTCCATCACCGACGTCGCGCCATGCCGCTTGCTCAGGCGCTTCCTGTCGGCGCCCAGAATGAGCGGCACGTGCGCGAACCGAGGCACGGGGGAGCCCAGCGCCTCAAACAGCAGGACGTGTTTCGGCGTGTTCGAGATGTGATCGTCGCCGCGAATGACGTCCGTGATTCTCATGTCGATGTCGTCAACGACGACAGAGAGGTGGTAAGTCGGATACAAGTCCGATCTCAGGATCACGAAGTCCTCGATGCTCGCGCCATCGAACGCAATCGGCCCATGCACCGCATCGTCAAAGGCCGCGCCCGCGGCGGGCACCTTGAAGCGCAGCGCCTTTGGCGCGCCCGTCGCATCGAGCTCACGCACGCGATCGGCGGACAACTGCAGACATGCACGGTCGTACTGCCAGGCTTCGCCACGCGCCTCCGCGCGTTCGCGCTCCTCTCTCAGTCGATCGGGAGTGCAGAAACAGTAGTAGGCGTGCCCCTCGCGAAGCAGCCGATCGGCGGCAACGCGGTAACGGTCGAGCCGCTCAGACTGAAAGTAGGGCGCATGCGCGCCGCCGACGTCGGGTCCTTCGTCCCAGGTCAGAGTGAGCCACCGCAGCCCGTCGAGGATGCCGGAGACCATGTCCTGCGACGAGCGTTCGACGTCGGTGTCTTCGATGCGAAGTACGAACACGCCGCCATGCCGTCGCGCGTACAACCAGTTGAACAGCGCCGTACGGGCGCCGCCGACATGCAGGTAACCAGTAGGAGACGGTGCGAACCGGACGCGAGGGACCACGACGATCATGCTAACGTGATCGGCCTTCTCCGCCATGGCCGCCGGTGCCGACGCGAGATCGGCAACTAACGTCAGGAAGGACGAGGTGGCCCGTCTGGAACGCGACGCGACGATCGGGAAGCGACCGGTCCCGCCTTCGAGATCCACGGAACTCGCTCGAAAAGCACGGCATGTCGTGACCCGGGCCGCGGACCTGAGCCCCTTACGTCGCCAGATCCGCGAAAAACCAGCGTAATCTGGCGATTCCTGCGCGGGCACGCTTTGTTCATTACGGCCATGGTAGAGGCAACCATAATGCGAATGCTCAGCGCTTTGCTCCTGTGCTTGTTGGCTGTCAGCGTGTCCCCCGTCAGTGCTCAATCTGCCAACGCGCCCCCAGCCGTCTCGCAGGTGACGACAAATGGCGCGGTTGTCTCGTCGACCAGAACGACGCTCGTCGTTCGTACGGATGCGGGCGACTACAAGCTATTCGAGCTCAATGCGTTAACCACGCGGCCGGAACTGATTCCAATCGGTGCAACCGTCAGCGTTTCAACATCGGCGGCCGATACGGCAGATGCGCCCGTTGCGGCGTTCGTGCGTGTGACGGCCCAGCCACAGCAGGCTCTTCAGCCGAAGCCCACTGATGAACCCGTGCCGGCTCAGGTCAAGCAGTTGGAAGAGAGCATCAAGCGCCAGACCGCCCGCTATCGATTGGGCGTGCGCTCCGGCATGGCGCTCGATCCAGAGCTCATCATGATTGGTGCCCAGGGACTGTTGGGACCATTCTTCAGCGAGAATGTTTGGGCGCGCCCAAACCTCGAACTCGGTTTCGGTGAGGTCACCGACCTGATCGCCCTGAACTTCGAGGGAGTCTTCAGAATGCCGGTGACAGAGCGGGGCGGGCGCTGGTCGATGTTCTTCGGTGCCGGCCCTGCTATCAATTTCGTCAAGCTGGGATTCGCGCGTGACAGCGATAACGTGGAAGAAGAGGACTTCGAGTACGACGAATTCAACATGGAAGTCGGCTTGAACCTCCTCGCCGGAGTTCAATCACGCGGCGGCTTGTTCCTGGAGCTGAAGTCGACCGTGTACGCGGAGCCGGGCATGCGGTTCGTTTTTGGGTACTCGTTCTAGTCTAGGCGCTGCCCGTACGAGCCGAGTGCACCGTTCGATTGTGATGCTTGAGGATCTCGTCGATCAGAAACAGGTCCGTGAGCAGCGCCCGCACGTGGATCGACGCGTTCAGGTTGTCGATGATCTGTGACGTGATCGACGGCTGGGCGATGACCAGGCGCACCGCGGCGAGGGCGCTCTGCGCATCTCGCTCGAGGACGTCGATGAAGGATCGGTAGCGATCGGCAGGCTCGAGGCGGTCGTGCTCGACCGCGGCGCGATAGGCGTCGCCCAGCCCCGTGAGCGCATTTTCGGCCCGTGTGAGCAATGTGCGAAGCTGTCCCGCCGATTGACTGCTCGCCTCGTCGACGACGCCCTGGGCAGCGTAGGCAAGGGTGAACTCGTAGCACTCCTCGATCGCATCGCAGCGCGCCTTCAGATCGTCGTCCATTGGGTCTCGAAGCCCAGAGCCCAGAGCCTACCGCGCCTCCCAGCGTTGCGGATCGTGATGCTCGAGGTACTGGCGCCTGGTGATCCACCCGAGGATCATCGACTTGGTGATCCACCACTTCTCGGGACGCACGGCGAAGTAGACGTGCGCGATGACGAGACCAACCAGTGCCACGCCAGCGAGCCCGTGGGCCACATACGTGAACCCCCACTTCGCATCGTCGAGCAGGTAGGGATTGCGCGTGAAGAACGGCGTGCGGATCCGAACCATCATGACCAGGCCGCTCACGACGACGACGAGAGCGGTGAGCACGATGACGAGGTGATACAGCCGGTTGCCAAGCGGATACTTCCCGGGCTTCGGCCCTTCCACTTCGCGTCCCAGCTCGCGCATCAACTCGGCCTTCAGCTCGGGAATGTCCTTGGGCCCGACCCAGATCGACCAGAAGTCCATCCAGAACGTTGCGTGGATGATGTGGAACACGATCGACGCCGTCAGCACCAGGCCGGCCATCCAGTGCCACGTGACCCAGGCGAACTGGACGCCGACGATCGGCAGGAACGCGGTAAACAGCAGGACGAACATCGACGCTGCCATCACCCAGTGAAACAGGCGCGCTGTCAGCGAATGGCGACCAATGCGCGACGGCAGATCAGTACGGGCGGCTTCGAGTCGATCCGTCTCGACCGCATCGCGCTTGCGATGCGCCGAGAGAAACATGTAGCTGGCGTGTGCGAGGAGAAACGCGAATCCGGCGAAGAGCGACGCCCAGAGCAGATCCCACGAGATGTGCGTGAGGATCAGTTCCCCCCACGGGCTTCGTCCCCACGTCAATAGGTCCATGTGTCGGTGTCCTCAGGAAGCCTAAGCGAACGACGGTTCCGTCCCCCGGACCGCGCGCCGGACGAGGTTCCGCAGCAACGGCACCTTGTAGGCGTTGTGGTGCAGTGGCACGGCGCCCGCTATCGCGAGCTCACCCGCAGCCATCGCCGTCGCTTCATCACGCGGTTTTCCGAGCACGGCGCTCTCGACCGCCGGCAGGCGGAGCGGTACGGCAGCCACGCCGTTCACGGCAATGCGCATGCGTGAGATGGTATCGCCCGACATGACGGTGGCGGCGGCCACGTTGACGAGCGGGAAGTCCCACACGTTCCGATCGGCGACTTTCTCGAAGTAGAAGTGCGCCCCTGCCCACGTGGCTGGCAAACGTATCGCCGTGAGCAGGTCTCCCGGGTGGAGCACTGTCATGCGAGTGATGTCGACACCGGGACCGACGAAGTATTCCTCGGCAGGCACGATCCGTTCGCCACCACGGTTGCGAATGACCATCTCGGCCTGCAGGGCGATCAGCGCGGGCGAGGTGTCGGACGGATTCACCGCCACGCAGCGGTCGGCGCCGAGAATCGCGTGCTCGCGGTTGATCGCCGTTGGCGTGTCTGCATAGCAGATGTTTCCGCCGGCGCGATAGCACGACCAGCCCGCGCGGTAGTACCAGCAGCGCGTATCCTGCGAGACGTTGCCGCCAATCGTCCCCTGGTTCCTGATCTGCGGAGAGGCTGCGGCCTCGGCTGCTTTCAGCAGGATGCTGTAGCGCTCCAGGATCGCCGGGTGCCGCACGACTTCTGTCAGCGTCGTCATCGCGCCGATCTCGAGGCCGTCGCCCATCGGCCGGATGCCTTTGAGCTCCGTTATCGCACTGAGATCGACGACGACGCTCGGACGCTTGATGCGGTCCTTGAGCCAGTCGAAGCTGTCCAGGCCGCCGGCCAGGACCAACGCACTCGAGCCGTGTCGATCGAGGAGCTCGAGCGCGGCGTCGACAGACGTCGGCTGAAACAGCTCGAACGCCGGCATTACATCTCTGATTACTGCCATAAGAATCTCTCGTTTGTAATTCAGAATGCTGAATTCAGAATTCAGAAAGTGTCTGCATTCTGCATTCTCAATTCTGAATTACAGATGGGCGCGCAACGGTTCATGCATGCGTCGCCCATGCTCCAAGGACATCAACACGATGTCGGCCGTCACCGGTGCGCGCCGGAAGGCGTCCACGCCAATCGCGTCGGCGATTGCATTCAGTACCGCGCCGTAACCGGCACCTACAGGCGGCTCACCAACACCCCGGGCGCCAACCGGCGTCTCCGGATCGGCAAGGTTGAGCGCTTCCGCTTTCAAGTGATTCGGGATGTCCAGGATCGTCAGCGGCTTGTTGTAGTGGAACCGCCGCGCCAGCGTGACGCCGTACTGCGGATCGACCACCCACTTCTGACACAGCGCGTGCGCGATGCCCAGGCAGCTGCCGCCGTTGAGCTGTGCGATGAGGCTCCGCGGATTGACCACCGTGCCGACATCGCCGATCGAGAGATAGTCGACGAGCGTCACCTTTCCCGTTTCGGTGTCGACTTCGACTTCAGCGAAGCCGATGACGAACGAGAAGGTGTTCCCGTCGCGCGGATGGTTGTCCTTCGCGACGCCCATCAGCCCAAGCCCGACGAGCGCGGCGGCCGACGTCTTCGTCATCGCGTTCACATCGTCGGGCACGACGTGACCGTCGAAGCGGCCACCAAGTTCGATCGCCCGGCGCGCGGCCTGAACGTACGTCAATGATCGACCCGGGCTGCCGCGACGATAGATGCGCTCGTTCCCGACGTCGTAGTCATCGGGCGAGCCGCCGAGATCCATTGCCGCGATTTCCTGGAGCTTGCGTTTGGCGTCCATGGCGCCGGCGTAGTTGGCACGTGTCATTGCGTGCGTGGTCTGGCTGCCAACGGAGAGGCAACTCCACGGCAGGTGTTTGCCAGTGTTACCCCAGATGACCTCGACCTTCTCCCACGGCATCGCCAAGATGTCCGCGGCGACGCGTGCGAGGTCGAACACGGAATGCGTGCCGAGGTTGCCGACGCCAGACTGCACGTAGAGCTTTCCGTCAGGTCGCAGCGTCATGATCGAGTCGAAACCGACCGACCCGGCACCATGCGGACCAACCGCGACGCCGATCCCGCGCACCTTGGGTCCGCGCTTCTGTCCGCTGCGCGCCTTGCGCATTTCCCACTCGAAGACCTGGCTTCCTCGATCGAGCGCTTCTTTCACGAACGCGCTCGTGACGTGCGGCCGCTGGCCATTGGGCCCGGGCGGACCGTAGATGGCCTTGCCTTCGGGTGAGTTGATCCGGCGGATGGCCACCTGATCGATGCCGAGCTGCTTGGCCGCTTTCGTGATGACCGGCTCCATGATCCCGTTCGCCTGCATCGGTCCCGGTGACCGCTGCTGCGTCCGGGGCGGCGTGTTCGTCAGGACGTTGACCGCTCGCCACCGCATGGCGCCGGGCTGATAGATGAGCGATGCGGCATTGCCAGCGGAGCGATGGTCTCCCATCGGTCCGTACGCGCCCGAGTCCTGCACGAGAAAGAGATCGAGTGCCGTAATGCGGCCGTCCTTGGTGAACCCGACACGGGCGCGGCCCGACATGTTCGTGCGCGCGCGGCCGATGTAGCTTTCCTCCTCGCGGCTGATGCGCATCATCACCGGCGCGTTGGCCTTCTTCGAGAGCAGCGCGGGGATCGTCATCGACACCGCGCCATTGCCCTTGCTCCCGAAGCCGCCGCCAGTGAACTCGCAGATCAGCACGACGTTGGACGGATCGATGCCAACCCAGCGGGCGATGGTGGCCACGTTGAACGCCACGCTCTGCGTCGAGCCATGCAGGTACAACTTGCCGTTCTGCCAGTAGGCCATCGCGCTGCGCGTTTCCATCGGGTGGTGACCCGTGGACTGCACGATGAAGCTCTCATCGAGCACGAGGTCGGCCTTCGTGAAACCGGCTTCGAGATCGCCGAACGACCATTCCTCGACGGCTTCGCCCATCGGCAGCCGGCCCGGCTCACCCTCATCGTCCGCAAAATCTTCTGCCGTCCACTTCAGCGTCTCGAGCGCCGGGGGCGCGGGCGGCTGGCCTGGTGTTGGTGGCCGCGGCGCAGACCAGACGTTGCCCTCTCGTCGCGCGCTGGGACCTCCGGGGCGAAGGCTGTCGAGCGGATCGACCACGAACGGGAGCGGCGCGAGATCGACATGAATCGCTTCCACGGCGGCGGCGGCCGACTCTTCGTCGACCGCTGCTATGGCAAGGATTGGCTCGCCGACATACAGCGGTTCGTTGGTGAGCGCCTGCTCGGCCCCGTTCAAATCGGGCAGATCATCAGCGGTGAGGATCGCCTTGACCCCGGGCATCGCCAGCGCGCCTTCCTTGTCGATGGAGATCACGCGCGCGTGCGGCATCGGGCTGAGCAGAAGCTTC
This sequence comes from Acidobacteriota bacterium, assembly GCA_032156805.1. Lineage (GTDB taxonomy): Bacteria > Acidobacteriota > Vicinamibacteria > Vicinamibacterales > UBA2999 > Gp6-AA40. Next base: position 2,984 of record JALDXQ010000234.1, on the reverse strand, counting down.
GTGAAGAGCATGCCGTCGGCTCGGAAGTCCTCGGCATACTTCGCGCGCCCCGTGACCTTGGCGACGTGGTCGGGCGCGAGGTAGTTGCTGCCGACTAACTTGGCGTCAGGCATTGGACGCGCTCCGCATGTACTCGGCGCCCTTCATGAGCGCGGTGAGGATCTTGTCGTAGTCCTGGCAGCGGCACAGATTGCCCGAGACGCCGTGCGCCAGTTCCTGGCGGGTCGGATTGGGATTCACCTTGAGGAACCCAACGGCGGACATGATGAAGCCGGGCATACAGAAGGCGCACTGGAATCCCTGCTCGTCGAGCACTCCGCGCTGCACCGGGTGCAGTTCGCCGCTCGGGCTCTCCAGTCCCTCGATTGTGACGACCGCACGTGACCTCACGGTGTGCGTCAACACCGAGCACGAGTAGTGCGGCACATCGTCGACGAGCACCGTGCACGCGCCGCATTCGGCGCGGTCGCAGCCAAGTTTGGTTCCAGTCAAGCCGAGCTTGTACCGCAACGTCATGGCCAGCGTTTCCTGCTTCATGACGTCGACGCGTCGCATCTGCCCGTTCACGCTGAGGGTGATCAGCCGCTCCACCGAGCCCGGGGCGGAGGATTGCCCCAGCACCGACCCAGGGCTGCGAAACAGGTAGGCGACCGAGGTCGCCGTAGCGCCGGCCGCGATGACGCTCTTGATGAAGTTGCGTCGTGTTATCGGATCCATCGTCGTCTCGAGCGGACTGTAGACCCGGCCAAACCGGCTGTCAATGGTAAGCCGCACGAACTCCCGGCCCGGTTGACGGTCGAAGTGGCGGGTGTAGGATGTCCCCACTTCGCTCGAAAAATACCCGTCAACCCAACGGGACGCAGACTCATGAGGAAGGGGTGTCTCAATGAGGTCAGTTGCGCGTTCGTTGTTTCTCCTGGCGTTCATCGTTCTTCCTGCTGTCGTACACGCGCAAACCACATTGGCGGGAATGGTCCGAGACACGTCCGGAGGCGTGTTGCCCGGCGTGACGGTCGAGGCCAGTAGCCCGGCGCTGATCGAGAAGGCGCGCAGCGCAGTGACCGATGGATCGGGTCAGTACCGAATCACCGATCTGCCACCGGGCGTCTACACCGTCACCTACATGCTGCCCGGCTTCTCGAGAGTCGTGCGCGAGGGGTTGACGCTGTCAGGCTCGGGTGCCATCAGCGTCGATGTCGAACTGCGGCTCGGCAGCCTCGAAGAAACCGTCACGGTGACCGGCGAATCACCGGTGGTCGACGTCCAGACGACGCGGCGGGAGACGGTATTGAGCAACGACGTACTCCAATCGTTGCCGGTCACTCGTAGTTATACGGGCATCATGACCAACATTGCGTCGCTGATGCCGACCGGTGGTGTGGGCGCGGAGACGAACCCGGGCCAGATCAACCGCTTCACCGCGCATGGCGGCCGTCAGAACGAAGGACGCATCTCGATCAACGGACTACTGGTGACCGAGCCGGGCTCTGGCGCCGGTGTCTCGTCGCTCGCCTACGACGTGACGAACGTGGACGAAGTGCAGGTGCTCGTGTCGGGTGGCCTCGGCGAGGCTGAAACCGGCGGGCCGATCATGAACCTCGTGCCGCGCTCCGGCGGCAACACCTTCTCCGGATCGGCGTTTTATAGCGGAGCGGGCGAATGGTCTCGTGCCAACAACGTGGACGACGAACTGCGAGCGATTGGGATTCTGGAGCCGTCGGCGCTCATCAACTCGTTCGATCTGAATGGGTCGCTGGGCGGTCCGATTCTGCGAGATCGCTTGTGGTTCTTCGGGAGCGCGCGCACGTTCGGGCAGGCCACCGCCGTCTCTGGTGCATACGCCAACCTCTACGCCGGCGACCCCACGCACTGGGACTACGCCCGCGATCAGGCGGTCGTGACCCGCAACGCATCACGCTATGACGTCTACTCGATCCGGCTCACGGAGCAGCTGACGCCGCGCAATCGACTGTCGTTCTCCCAGGAGAATCAGTACCGGTGCCAGGGCTCCACGCTGACGCAAGACGGCGAGGGCTGCCGGGGACGGAGCGGAGACTGGATCGCAATCGGCAACGCCACCAACTCGCCTGAAGCATTTCCTGGCTACCACGACCTGCCGTACTACGTGACGCAGGCGACCTGGTCGTCGCCGGTCTCGAACCGGTTGCTCATCGACGCAGGGTTCTCGCGCTTCCACTACCGGTTCGCCGGCAACGGACAGGTGCCGCCCGATGGACTGACGGATCTGATTCCGGTCACCGAGCAATCATCCATCTACGGGCTCGCGAACTTCAGTTATCGCGGCCTCTACGATCCGAACGCGCACGCTTTCGCGGACAACAAGGCGACGTCGATCCAGTGGCGATCCACGGCCGCGTATGTCAGCGGCGCGCACAACTTCAAGGTCGGCTACATGGGATCGAGCCTGGTGCAGACCTCCGGGCGCGTCGCCAATGACTCCCAGTTGCGATACACGTTCAACAACAGAAATCCCATCAGCTTTGGGTACGTGCTTGCCCCGCGGTGGGATACGACCGACCACACGATGACGGCGGCGCTGTTCGTGCAAGATCAATGGACGCTGGGCAAGGTCACGCTGCAAGGCGCGATTCGCTACGACCGCGCCTGGAGCTGGGCGCCGGCCGAGGGCAATGGCACGACCGAGACGTCGATCTTCAACCCGCAGCCGATCACGTTCGAGCGCACGGTGAACGTCAAGGGCTACAACGACATCACACCGCGCATGGGCGTTGCGTACGATGTCTTCGGCACGGGTAAGACCGCGATCAAGGCCAACATCGGGAAATACCTGAAGAGTGCCGAGGTGGGCGGCGTGTACGCGGCGAACAACCCGGCGGTGAAGACGGTGACTCGCGTGGCGGCGCGGCCATGGACCGACGGCAATCGCAACTTCCAGATCGACTGCGACCTCGCCAATCCGCGCTTGCAGGACAACCTCGCGTCGGGCGGCGAGCTCCTCGTCG
>JALDXQ010000233.1:0-10356 GCA_032156805.1 Acidobacteriota bacterium | reverse complement strand
CGGCGAGCGCGTCGAAGTACTCGAGGGTCTTGCCGCAGGCGACATCGTCATCCGCGCCCCGGGCGACCTTGTCGACGGGGTCCCCGTCCTCGCGGGTGACAGCGAATGAAGCGGCTCGCCGCCATTTGCATCGACCGCCCGGTCTTCGCCTCGATGATCGTGCTGGCACTCGTCGTGACGGGCGCCGCCAGCTACTTCCGTCTCGGCATCGATCGGTTCCCGCGCGTCGACCTCCCGCAGATTGCCGTGCGGACCTCGCTCCCGAACGCCTCGGTCGAGGAGACCGAGGTTCGCATCAGCCAGCCGATCGAGGAGGCGGTGAACACCGTCGAGGGAATCACCGAACTGCGGTCGGTCACCGGGTCCGGCACCTCCAACGTCTTCGCCGTGTTCGATCTCGACCGCAACATCGACGTCGCAGCGCAGGACGTGCGCGACCGAATCGGACCGGTGATGCGGCAGCTGCCCGATCAAACGCTCGAACCCTTCGTGGCCAAGTCCAACGCCGACGACGCCGAGGCGCTGTCGATCGCGGTTGCCGGCAACCTGTCGGTACGCGAGCTCACCGAGATCGCCGACAAGATCGTCCGGCCCCGCATCGAGCGTTCGTCCGGCGTCGGCGAGGTGTCGATGTTCGGCGGCCTCGAGCGCGCGATCAACATCTGGGTGGACGCCGATCGACTTGCCGCCCACAAGCTGCCGATCAGCGCTGTGCAGAACGCCCTGGAGCGGCAGAACCAGGACGCCCCCGGCGGTAACGTCACGTCCGGCGCGGTCGAGCGAATCCTTCGCACGACGGGGCGCATCACTGATCCCGACGACTTCAACGACCTGGTGATCCGCACGGTCAACGGCGTGCCGCTGAAAGTGCGCGACATCGGCTGGGCCGAGGACGGGACGAAGGAGCAGCGCAGCCTGGCCCGGTTGAATGGCGTTCCGACGGTGGTGCTCGAAGTGCGCGGCCAGATCGGCGCCAACACCATCGAGGTCATCGAGTCGGTGAAGGCGAACATGGCGCGCGCCGAAGCGGAGCTGCCGCCAGGCGTCCGCCTCGAGATCATCCGCGATCAGTCGCGCTACATCGAGGCGGCCCTGCACGAGATCGACAAGCACCTCATGCTCGGCAGCATCCTCGCGTGCCTGGTGGTGTTCGCCTTCATGCGCAACTGGCGATCGACGGTCATCGCGGCAGTCGCAATCCCCGCCTCGGTCATCACAACCTTCGGCATGATGGCCGCGCTGGACTTCACGCTCAACAGCGTGACCATGCTCGCCCTCGTCCTCATGGTCGGCATCGTCATCGACGACGCCATCGTCGTGCTCGAAAACATCTTCCGCTTCGTCGAAGAGAAGCGGCTGTCCTCGTTCGAGGCAGCGAGGCAGGCAACGGCCGAAATCGCTCTCCCGGTGCTGGCGACGACGCTGTGCCTGGTGGTCATCTTCATCCCCGTGTCGTTCATGTCGAGCATCTCGGGGAAGTTTCTCTATCAGTTCGGCTTCACGGCGGCGGTGGCGATTTTGGTGTCGCTCCTCGTGTCGTTCACGCTGACGCCGATGATGAGCGCGCGGATGTTCCGGCGGCAGCAGGTCACGGACGGGCATGCCTCGTCGCGTATGGGCTTCTACCGGCACGTCGACCGGCTGTACACCGGCGCCCTGGCCTGGGCGCTCGATCACAAGGCGGTCGTCGCCGTCGTGGCGGTCCTCGTCATCGCCTCGGCCTATCCGTTCTACCGCCTCGTCCGCCAGGAGTTCATTCCAACCGACATCGACGAGGCTGAATTCCAGCTGCAGGTGAACGCACCAGAAGGCACGAGCACGGCGGCAATGGACGACATCCTCCGCGCCATCGATCGCGACGTGCGCCGGGTTCCCGGCGTGCGCACCGTCCTCTCGACGACCGGCGGCGGATTCCTCGCGCAGGTCAACAGCGGAAACGCCTACGTACGCATCGCGCCGCACGCGGAGCGCACGTTCTCGTTTACGCGGCTCCTTGCCGGGACCGTCCGGCTCGACCCGATGTCGGCCTTCCGCGACAACTACAGCCAGCGCCAGATCATGCAGCGTGTCCGGCAGGTGCTCCGGACCTACCCCGATCTCCGCACCAGCGTGCGAAACATCCAGTCCTTCAACATCGGCGGTGGTGGCAACTCCGAATTCGACTTCGTGATCCGGGGACCGGAGCTTTCCAGGTTGTCGGAGTACGGGGAGGCACTGCGCGCCCGTGCGCCGGACCTCGGGCTCATTGACGCCGACATCACGCTGAAGATCGACAAGCCCGAGCTGCGGGTCGTCATCGATCGCGCGCGGGCGGCCGATCTCGGCGTGAGCACGGCGGACATCGGTGCGGCACTGCGCGTGATGGTCGGCGGCAACCAGGAGGTGAGCAGCTACCGGGACCCGGAGCTGAACGAGGAATACGACGTCCAGGTGCGTCTCGACGAAAAGTTCCGCGATGACCCCGCAGTGATTCAGCGGCTCTACGTGCCCCGCACCAACGGTGAGCTGGTGCGGCTCGACAGCCTGGTCTCGATCGTCAATGCGACCGGGCCGTCACGCGTGGATCGGATCGATCGCCAGCGCCAGGTGTCGCTGCGCGCCGGCATCGCCCCGGGATACGGGCTCGCTGACCGCATCGAGGCAGCACGTGCGGCCGCAGCCGAACTCGGCATGCCCCCTGCCTATTCGGTCTCGGTGGTCGGACGCGGACGTGAGTTGGAGCGGACCTTCGTGGAGTTCGGGTGGGCGTTCCTGCTCTCGATCGTCTTCATGTACATCGTGCTGGCGGCGCAGTACGAGAGCATCGCGCACCCGTTGGTCATCCTGCTCTCGCTGCCGCTGTCGCTGCCCTTTGCGCTCTTCTCGCTGTGGGCGTCCGGCAACACGCTGAATCTCTATTCGGCTCTCGGCATGCTGGTCCTCTTCGGCGTCGTCGCCAAGAACGCCATCCTGCAGGTGGACCACGCGCGCAACCTGCGCGCCCAGGGCGTCGAGCTGAGCGCCGCGGTCATGCAGGCGAGCCGCGACCGGCTGCGCCCGATCCTGATGACGACGCTCGCCCTCGTCGGCGGCATGCTTCCGCTGGTGCTCGGGTCCGGTCCCGGGGCCGAAGAGCGCCGGGCGATTGCCGTCGTCGTGATCGGCGGTCAGACGCTCGCGCTGTTTCTCACGCTGATCGTCACGCCGATCGCGTTCCACGTCGTCGAGGCCGTCCGCGCCCGGCGGGCGGTGCACTCGGCCGTCGAAGCCACGGCCTAACGCCCGCATTCCGTACAGCTGTCAGTCCCTGGTGCTTCGTGCTTGGGCCTTGGTCCGTCCCATGTCCTTCGTTCATGGTCCATGCCGCAAGGGCGGCGGCTACCTCAGCTCATCCCTAGACGCCGCCGTGCAAACCTCGTTGCCGCGCCCTCGTCATTTCATCGAGACACATGCCAGAATCGGGCGCTGGCCCAGCGAGATCCCGATTGCCTCTGTTTTCCGCTCGACGCCGACATTCATGCCAGCTGCCGATCATGAGACAGCGATGACCGTGACGCGATGGCGACTCGCCGCCATGCTGATGCCGGCGATGCTGGTGGTCGCCGGGTTTTTCGGCCTCGGGATGTTCGAGGTTACGCGACAGAGCGTCGGACTGGGCTCGACGGCGCCGGGACAGTCAACAGGTCCAACGCTCGCGCACTACGCCGCGCTGCTTCGCGATCGGGAAATGCTTGCCGCGCTCGGACTCACACTGTGGATCGCAAGTGTCAGCACGGCAGTGGCGGTCGTCGGTGGCGTGGGCCTGGCACTCGGGCTTCGCCGAGACCGGCGCTCGGGTCGACGCACCACCCATACGCTCCTGCAAGCTCCTCTCGCGCTGCCCCACCTCGTCGTCGCGCTCGTGACAATCACGGTGTTCGCGCAGAGCGGGTTACTGGCACGCGCAGCGTTCGCGCTTGGATTGATCGACGCGCCGTCGCGATTCCCAGTGCTGGTCAATGACGGTGCAGGGATCGGCATCATCGTCGCCTACGCGTTCAAGGAGGTGCCGTTCATCGCGCTGGTCGCGACCGCACTGCTCGCGCGGCGCGGTGAGGAGTACGACGAACTCGCGCGCACGCTCGGCGCGTCGGCGTGGCAGCGGTTCCGGCACGTGACATGGCCATTCCTGGCACCGGGTGTGGGTGCGGCGGCTCTGATGATCTTTGCCTACGTGTTCTCGGCGTTCGAGACGCCGTTCCTGCTCGGTCAACCGTATCCATCGATGCTGCCCGTCGTGGCCCAGCAGCGATTCATGAGCGTCGACCTCGCCGATCGCCCCGCGGCGATGGCGTGCGCGCTGATATTGACGACGATCGCCGCCGTTGTCGTCCGTTTCTATCTCGCTGCTGCCGGTCCAGCAGCGGGTCGGGAACGCCCGGTGCTCTTCTGATGCACCCTTCACGTGTGGCAGCTTCGCGGGCGATGGCGCTGGTGGTACTGGTGTCCTGCGCGCTGGTGCCGATTGGGATTGTCCTGCTCGGCAGCGTGGCATCGCGCTGGTTCTGGCCGGCGCTGCTTCCACCCGAGTGGACGCTCCGCGCATGGAGCTACGTCGCCTCTGGAAGCGGTGGAATCGGGAATGCGCTCATGACCAGCGGGGCCCTGGCACTCGTCGTGGCCGGGCTGGCAGTTGCGCTCGCGGTGCCCGCGGCGCGAGCGCTGGCGCTGCACACGTTTCGGGGAAAGCGTGTCGTCCTGTTCGCGCTGCTGCTGCCGATGCTGGCGCCTCCCCTCGCTGCGGCGATGGGGCTGCATACGATCTTCCTGAGGGCCGGACTGGCGGACTCCTTCCTGGCGGTTGTGCTCGTGCACCTGATCCCGGCCGTGCCGTATGCGACGCTGGTGCTGACCGGAACGTTTTCGGGATTCGATCCAGACTGGGAGGCACAAGCCAGAACGCTCGGGGCGAGTCCCTGGTCGGTGTGGACACGCATCACCATCCCCGCGATCGCGCCCGGCCTCGCACTGGCGGCGATCCTGGCGTTCGTCGTGTCCTGGTCCCAGTACGTGCTGACCCTGCTGATTGGTGGCGGTCGAGTACGTACCGTACCGCTCGTGCTGGTCTCGTTTCAACGCGGTGGCGACGAGGCAGTCGCCGCCGCCTTGTCGATCGTCTTTGTTGCTCCGGTGCTTCTGCTCTTTGCCCTCATGGCACCGTTGTTCGAGGACGCGTGATGTCGATACGTCGCCTGATCGTCGCGCTGTCGGCAACGATCGCGGTTGCGTGTGGTTCCGCTGGAACGTCCGAGATGTTTCCGGCAACCGATCTCGCTCGCACGACATGGAGCGAGATTACCGGCCGGGCACGCGATACGACCGTGCACTACGCGATGTGGGCCGGCGACGAAGCGCGCAACCGTTTCTACCAGGGGCCTGCGACCGACGCACTGCGCCAGGATCTCGCGATCACGCTGACGATCGTTCCTCTCGCGGATACGTCCGACCTGGTCAGCAAACTGGTCACCGAGAAAGCCGCGAGGCTGCACCGCGGGTCGGTGGATCTCGTGTGGATCAACGGCGCGAACTTCCGCACCGCCAAACAAGCCGGCATCCTCTGGGGACCCTTCGTCGCGGCCCTGCCGAACCTGCAGCACTTCGATCCGGTCGCGACCCGGTACGACTTCGGCACGACCACCGACGGTCTCGAGGCCCCCTACGAACAGGCCCAGTTCGTCTTCGCGTACGACACGGCGCGAATCACGGCCCCTCCCGCGACCTTCGCGGAGTTGCTCGACTGGATACACCAACACCCCGGGCGCTTCACGTATCCAGCGATCCCGGACTTCACCGGGTCGGCTTTCGCTCGACATTTCCTTCTGCATAGCGGCAAAGCGCCGCCCTCGGCGTTTGCCGAGCACTTCGACGCCGACCTCTACGTGCGTGCATCGAAGCCAGTCATCGAGATGCTGCGCGCAATGAAGCCGTCCCTCTGGAGGAAGGGGGAAACGTTCCCCGCGACGCTCGCCGAGATGGATCGCCTGTTCGTCAACGGCGAGATCGACTTCACGATGAACTACTCCCCGACCTTCGCCTCGGACAAGATCGCGCGCGGCGAGTTTCCTGCGACCGTCCGCACGTTCGTTCCGAAGGACGGTACGATTGCCGATTACAGCTTCCTGGCCATTCCGTTCAATGCGCCCAACCCTGCGGGCGCGCTCGCCGTCATCAACACGTTCATGTCGCCGCCTCACGCCATCGCGCGCGCACGCGCCATGGGCGGCCTGTTCCCGTTGCGGCACGAACATTTGAGTGCGGCAGAGCGCGCTGCCGCCGAGGCGCTGCCGAGCGGCCCCGCGACACTGCCACTCTCAGCGCTGGCGTCACGACGGATCCAAGACGCGCATGCCGAGTATGTCGACCGTTTCGAGCGCGACTGGCGCACCGAGGTGCTCCAGCGATGAGCCTCGCCCTGCGCCTCGATCGCGTATCGGCCGGATACGGCGGCAGCCTCGTGCTGCGCGATCTCGGTCTCTCCGTCGAACCGGGCCGGCTGATCGCGTTGGTCGGTCCGTCCGGATGCGGCAAGACCACCGTGCTCAAGGTCATCGCGGGACTGCTGACCCCCACAGCTGGCGACGTCTGGTTCGGAGACGAACGGATGACGACAGTCGCCGCTGAAAGGCGGGGCATCGCGATGGTGTTCCAGAAGCCGTTGCTCTTCCCGCATATGAGCGTCGCGGAGAACGTGGCGTTCGGCCTCGCAATGCGCGGCTGGTCTGCCGCACGGCAACGTGCAGCGGCCGAAGATGCGCTGCGCATGGTGCAACTCGACGGCTTCGCAGACCGCCGGCCCAGAGAACTCTCAGGCGGACAGGAGCAGCGAGCCACGCTGGCTCGAGCGCTCATCACGCAGCCGCGAGTACTGCTGCTCGACGAGCCGCTGTCGGCGCTCGACGAAAACCTGCGAGCCGAGATGCGCGGGCTGGTCCGTCAACTGCAACGGGAGCTCGACATCACGACGATGTTCGTGACACACGACCAGCGCGAGGCCTGTGAAGTCGGCGACGAGGTCGCCATCCTTCTCGATGGCCGGGTCGCGCAAGCAGGGCCGCCGCGTGTGTTCTACAGCGATCCGGCAAGCGAAGCGGTCGCGCGATTCTTCGGCTGGTGTGTCATCGACCCACCAGCGTGGGTAGCGCGCGGCGCGGCAGTAGCGTTCCACCCCACGGTAGCGCGTCTCTGTTCGACCGAGCCCAACACGCAAGAGCCTGGCTCGTTTCCTGTCGTCATCGAGCACGTCGCTGATCTCGGGACCGAACTGCGTCTGTCCGTTCGCTTCCAGTCTGGTTCTCGCCTCGATTTCGTCCAGAACGTCAGCGCGCTCTCGGGGCCACCCCCGAGCCTCGGGACGAGCGCGCGGCTCATCGTTCCGCATTCCGCACTGCGGGTCTTTCCTGCGAGTCAGTCGTCCTAATCGGGAGTCACCATGACATCGTGTCGTCCGCGAGTGAGGCGTTCGAGGACCATCCCGGTCCTGAGTCTGGCGTCTTGCCTCTTGTTGTCATCGGTCGCCTTCGCACAGGTCGGTGCGTCCGTCGAGGGCGTCGTTCAGGATCAGAGCGGTGCGGTTGTCGGCAGCGCGAATGTGTCCATCACCAACACCGAGACGGGGCAGGCCCGCGAATCGGTCACCGACGCGGACGGACGCTATCAGATCTTCGGCCTCGGCCCGAGTGAGCGCTACGAGATCCGCGCACAAGCCAACGGGTTCCGCCCCGACGTCCGCGTGCTTTCATCGGTCATTGCCGGAGAACGCCGCGTCCAGGATTTTCAGCTCGCGGTCGGAGATGTAACCGATCGAGTGGAGGTGCGTCCCGAGCTGCCGCTGGCCAAGACCGGGACGCCGGCGCTCGGCGGAACGTTGAGCGAAGAGCAGGTGCAGGACCTGCCGGTTAATGGACGCGATCTCGTCAGCCTTGCGTACCTCATTCCCGGCGCTGCACCTGCGCGCGGCTTCTACAACCTTGCGCCGAAACTCACCATCAATGGTTCGTCGTCGCTGGTCACCAATTACACGGTCGACGGCTATGACAACACGGACCTGTTCCTCGGTGGTCCGAAGGTACCAGTCGCCGTCAGCTCGACGCAGAACCTCACAGTGCTGGTGAATTCGTATTCGGCTGAGTACGGACGCACCGGGAACGGCGTGTTCGCTGTCACCACGCGGTCGGGTGGCCAGCGGCACGCGGGCGAGCTGTTCTACTACGTGCGTCCCGGTGCCGTCTTCGACTCGCCGAACTATTTCGCCCCGAAGGATGCCAACGGCGAGGTGATCGACGACAGCTTTCAGCGCCATCAGTTCGGTGGCGGCGTCGGCGGACCACTTGGCCCAGGCACGTTCTATTTCGTGAACGCCGAGATCTGGCGTGAGTTTCAGGACGCCATCCTCACCTCGCCGCTTTCCGTCGGTCTTGCTCCGACCAGCTTCCACAATCACGCCCTGATGGGCAAAGTCGATCGCCAGTGGAACGCGTCGCAGGTCTCGTCGTTCCGCTACTTGTTCGCTGATTACACGCACGACGATGACATCGGCTTCGTGGGCGGGTTGACGCTTCCATCAGCCGGGCTCCAGGTGAACTACCAGAACAATTTCGGGTCGTGGAACCATCGCAGTGTGTTGTCCAACAACTCGCTGAACGAGGCCGGCTTCATGGTCGGCCGGCTGCGCGCCGACTGGCGCACGCTCGACACCGGGCCTCGCGTCATCGTGACGGATCGCGGTGCCACGCTCGCGGTGATCGGAGGTGTCAGCGACAACTTCTTCTGGACGGAAACCGACTTCCAGTTGCGCAACGTCTACACGCGCGTCGCGGGCCGTCACACGCTCAAGGCCGGAGGCGATCTCTTGAGCGCGACATTCGACATCCGCTCGGGCCCCGGGGCGCGCGGTGCCTACACAGTGGATCTCGAGGGACGGGCGATCCAGCCGTCGGGGCCGTTCCTCGAGATCGGCGACATCCCACGCGACGTGCGCGTGCTGTCGTACTCGCAGTCGTTCGTGAACCCGCAGGTCAACGAGACGCAGAATCTGCTCGCGTTCTTCGTCGAGGATTCGATCCGCGTGCGATCGGATGTCGTCGTCACGGCAGGGCTGCGCTGGGACTACGACTCGGTCACCCGCACGCCCGAGGGCGACGCCGACCTGAACAACCTGGCGCCCCGCCTTGGCCTCGCCTGGTCGCCCAACGGTGACACACGCCACCAGGTGCGCGCCGGCTACGGCATCTTCTTCGAACGCATTCCGTTCGCCGTCTACTCCGACACCATCTTCAACAACCCCAACGGCGGCGCGGTCTCGGTGACGTTCGCACCGGGCACGGCATTTCCGCCACCGGCATTCCCCAACCAGCTCCCGCGCGACGCCTACCAGAATGTGCCGGTCAATCAGCTGCCCCCTCGCAACGTCCAGGTCTTCGACCCGGAGCTGATGAGCCCGCGCAATCAGCAGCTGTCGATCGGATACGTTCGCGAGCTGACGGCGGATTTCGCCGTCGCGGTCGATTACATCAACAACAAGGGGAGCCACCTGATTCGCCGCATCGACAACAACGCACCGGCCTCAATCCCGGCCGGGCAGCTCCGTTCCGTGGCGGCTGCGGATGCGACGAGACCAATCGTGCCGGTCGCGGGCGGCTTCCGTCTCATCGAACAGGACGAGTCGACCGGCAGCAGCCAGTTTCATGGGCTGTATCTGAGCGCACGCAAGCGCTTCAGCCGTTCCTTCTCGTTCGACCTCGCGTATACGCTCTCGTCGATCGAGAACGACACCGACGACATCAACTTCCGTCCGGTCGACAGCCGACGTGCTGACGATGAGTTGGGCCCCAGCCTGAACGACCGCGTGAGTGTCGTCGCGCTCAACGGCCACGTGCGATTGCCGGCCGAGATCGATCTCATGCCGATCCTCTTCGTATCGAGCGGGCAACCCTTGAACGTCGTCACCGGTGGTGACGACAACGGCGACACGATCTTCAACGATCGCCCTGCCGGCGTCGGCCGCAACACCGAGCGCACGAGCGGCTACAGCCAGCTCGATCTCGGGATCATCCGGCGCTTCCGGCTCAGTGGCGGCGTCAACCTGGAGGCGCGCGCCGAGATCTTCAATCTGTTCAACACGGTGAACTACTCGGGGTTCTTCAACTTCGGGGCGAGCGGTGTGCGGCCCGATGAGAGCGGGACGCTCGCATTCCAGCCGACGGTCGCGGGGCCGCCGCGTCAGTTCCAGTTCGCGGCGCGGCTCACGTTCTGATCCCTGGCTAACGGAGGTGGGCGGAGGTAACGGCGCACCACGGAGCAACGGAGAAACGGAGCACGAACGGAGGGCCACGCCGGTGG
>JALDXQ010000232.1:0-10362 GCA_032156805.1 Acidobacteriota bacterium | reverse complement strand
TGTCGGATCCATATCTGCCGCGGAAGCCTTTGACGGGGTCGGCTTTCCGCACCTGGTCGAGTGTCATCCCCTTGCCGATCCACGCCTGGATGCGATCGCGGACGATCGTCACCATGTCGCGATAGTCGACGACGTCGGCCTCATGACTGATCAGGCCGTGACCGGGCACGACGACCGTTCCACCCTCCTGCCAGACGAACGGGATAGGCGGCACGGTGATGCCGATGATGCGGTTCAGGCTGTCGATGACCCCCTGAACGCTGCCACCCTTGTCGCGATCGATGACCGGAAATCGCGTCTGGTCGAAGACGTCACCGGTCACGAGCACATCGGAGCGGCGGAAGAACACGATGCTGTCGCCATCGGTGTGCGCCGCCGGCTGATAGCTCGTGATGATCGCTTCTCCGTTGATGTACAGATCCTTCTGCATCTCCTCGAGCGCGGCGGAGTACGTGACCGTCGGCCACGCGCCGATTGGAAACGCTGACTTCTCGCCTTCGGGCGCGGCCATCCGCGACTGGACGTTCTCTTCGGCAAGGATGGGCGAGCGGCCGCCGGCGGCGCCGATCTCGTTGAGACCGCCAGTCGGAATCACGGACTCACCCGCGGCCGACAATTCGTCATTGCCCCCGACATGGTCCGGGTCGGCGCTGGTGTTGATGACGTACCGAATCGGGCGGGTCGACAGCTTGCGGATCTCCGCGATCACCTGCCTGGCCTTCTCGCCCGTGCCGGTATCGACGATCACGATACCGTCTGTTCCCAACTGCACGGCGATGTTGGAACCATCACCAACGATGACATAGAAATTCGGCCGGACCTGGACGACCTCGAGTTCTGCGTCAGCGGGCTTCTGCTGACGTGCCATCAGACTGGCACCGGTAACAGCGACAACGAACAGGGCGAGCACGACGCGAAGCACCAAGGGCATGTGACACGTTCTTTTCATCAACTTGCCATTGTATATGGGCGTGGGCCGCACAAAAGAGATTGACGCGGCGACGACAGGTCGATATACGAACGCAGCCCGGCTCACTGTTTCACCACGCGTGCGTACGCGCTCGACCAGCTCTCGCCCTGCCGCGGCTCGTTCTCGATGCAAACGTTTACGCTGGGTATTTGGCGGTATGAGCACCCAGCCTCAACCGAGGCTCTCTTCCACGCGCTCGATGCGCCCGTCGGCGTGCTTCGCGAAGCGCGTCGCATCACGACCGTGAACCGGCGCGTTCTCCGGCCACGGCCAGCCACCGAACTGCGTGCGCTGGTAGTCCTGGAACGCGCGCTGCAGTTCGTCGCGGGTGTTCATGACGAAGGGGCCATACTGAGCGACCGGCTCGCCGATCGGACGCCCCTGAAGCAGCAGAATGTCGGCCGCTCCGTCAACGGCTTCGATCGTGACGGGCTGATTGGCCTGCACCTGCACCGCTGACGGATCGGTGACGAGTCGACCGGCGACGCGCAGAGCCGTGCCGGCGAAGAAATTGAGCGTGCGCAGCGTGTGTGAACCGGTTGCCGGCGGAACAGTCCACGAGGCGCCGCTCTCGAGTGCGATCGACCAGATCGCGATGTCGGCGTCCGGCCTCGACGCCCACGAGTGCGGAGGCGGGTCGAGCGATTTCGTCCCCTCGAGCGCACCAGCGATGATCGTCACCTCGGTCCGTTTCCCGTTGGCATCGGTGAACTCTTTCCTCGGAATGTCGCGATCCCACAGCATCGTGAAGTAAGGTTCGACCAGCTTGTCCTTCGCGGGCAGATTCAGCCAGATCTGAAAGAGCTCGAGCGTGTTCGGCTGCTCACGACTGAGCAGCGGGAACATCTCGGAATGCACCACCCCCGCGCCGGCCGTCAGCCACTGCACATCGCCCGAACCGAATCGCGCGGCCGCGCCGAGCGAGTCGGAGTGATCGATGTAGCCGCGCCGGATGATCGTCACCGTCTCGAAGCCGCGGTGCGGATGCTGTGGAAAGCCCGGCACCACGTCGCCGTGATACATGCGCCAGCCATCGACACCCTCGAAGTCCTGGCCGATCTGGTGACCGGCGAGCGAGGCTGCCGGACCGAACTTCTCGTTCCCTTTCGGGTAGTAGTCGATGTGATGGACGCAGAAAAGAAAGGGATCGGCTGTTTGCCAGCGGTTGCCGAGCGGCTGGACAGCAATGATGGGATCACTCATGGGTCACAAGTACTACTACTTTACTTTTGACCTTTGACGTTTGACGTTTGACCGACGAAGTTCCGAGCCACTGCCTCAGTCGACTCCCCGTCCTGGTCAACCGCGAGGTTCATCCGCCGCATGCGATCGGCATCGATCGTACCGCTCAGTCCGCGCAGCGCTCTGACGGCATCGGGATGGTCACGCGTGAGCTTCGAGCTCGCAAGAATGACCGCGTCGTACGGCGGAATGGCATGACGTTCATCCTCGAGCACGACCAGGTCGAGTGCGGAGATGCGGCCATCGGTCGAGAACGCGCCGATCAGATCGACCTGGCGGTTGGCAACCGCCTCATACATCAGCGAGGGATCCATGCTCCGCTGTTCGCGAAAGCTCAGTCCGTAGCTGTCCTGAATCGCGCGCCACTCGGGGCGCTGGAAGAACTCATAGTCACCGCCCACGGCAAGGCGCGAGGCGTGCGATCTCAGGTCGGTAATCGTACGGATGCGAAGGTCTTCAGCATGTGTGCGTCGCATGGCCATCGCGTATGCATTCTCGAAGCCAAGCGCACCAACGAGCTCGATGCCATGCTCTTCTTTGAGAAAGCGGCCGACCTCATCGAGGACGGTCTGGCGATCGAGGCCGGATGAATCGCGGCGCATGATGGTCGCCCAGATCGTGCCCGAGTAGTCGACGTAGGCGTCGATGTCGCCGGCGCGAAGGGCATCGAACACCACCGTGGAGCCGAGCGACGAAACCACGTCCACGCGTTGTCCGGTGCTCTGTTCGATTGTCGAAGCCAGGATCCGGCTCAGGATGTACTGCTCGGTAAACGTCTTCGCACCCACGACGATGCGATCGGATCCCACGACATTTGCAGATGCGACGAATGTAACGGCGGCGTGAGCGTAGAGCACGCCGAACACTGCAAGAGTTGCAACGAGTGGAGACTTCCTGCGCGCGAGCACGGCCGCACCAAGGGCACGCACCAGGCCGTCGAGCACGAGCGCCAGCACGGCTGCGGCGACACACCCCACGAGAACGGCGGTGAGATTCCGCGTCTGCAGACCAGCGAAGATGTAATTGCCCAGGCTCGGCGCGCCGACCGGCGTCGAGAGCGTGGCCATGCCGACCGTCCACACCGTCGATGTCCGAAGTCCGGCCAGGATCACGGGGAGTGCGAGCGGCAACTCGACGCGCCAGAGCTGCTGGCGCGAGGTCATGCCCACTCCGCGAGCGGCCTCGGTCAGCGCGGGATCGAGCCCGGCAAGTCCGGTCACCGTGTTGCGCAGGACGGGAAGGACGCTGTAGAGCGTCAGGCCGATGAACGCGGGAAGAAACCCGATGCTTCTGAGTCCGATGGCGGCGAGCGCCGGCACCATCACTGCAAGCAAGGCGAGGCTCGGGACGGTTTGAATCACGCTGGCAACCGCGAGGACGGGACGCTCGAGCCGGCGGCTTCGCGTGATGGCGATGCCGGCCGGGATGCTCACCGCGGCGCCGGCAAGCAGCGCAAACAAGGTGAGCTGCAGGTGAGCGGTCAGATAACCGGGCAGGAGCGCGAGCTGCTCTCTCACGAGTGTCTGACCGCCAGCAGATCCTCGACTCGCTCGGCCTGACGCCGTGGTGTGCTCATCAGCTGGCGGACGTAATCATCCGCTGGCGATTGCAGGAGCTCGGACGGCGTCCCGATCTGCGCGAGTCGTCCTGCGTTCATGACCGCAATCCGATCGCCCACGAGCAGCGCCTCGACCATGTCGTGCGTAACGAAGATCGCCGTCAGCCCGAGATGCCGGCGAATGCGCAAGAACGATTCCTGCAGCCGATCGCGCGTCAGCGGGTCGAGCGCACCGAATGGTTCATCGAGCAGCATCAGTCGTGGCGATGCCGCCAGCGCGCGGGCAACGCCGACACGTTGCTGCTCTCCGCCCGACAGCGCATCGGGGTGACGGTCGCGCACAAGCCTGGGATCGAGTTCCACGAGCTCGAGCAGTTCATCGACCCGCGCGTCGATCCGGCGGCGATCCCACCCGAGCAGCGTCAGTGTGATGCCGACGTTTTCACCGACGGTCATGTGAGGAAAGAGTCCCACGCGCTGAAACACGTACCCGATCCGACGTCGCAGATCGTGCGGCGGCATGGTGCCGACGTCCTGCCCCTCGATCAACACGCGACCGGAGGTCGGCTCGATCAGCCGATTCACCATCTTGAGCGTCGTCGTCTTGCCCGAGCCCGAGCCACCCAGCAGGACAACGAGTTCACCCTCGTCAACCTTCAGGGAAACGTGATTGACGGCAACGACCTGGCCGTACGCCTTCGTCAGATCCTGGGTCTCGATCACGCTCAGATACTAATCCCCGCGAGACCCGATGTGATCCAAGCACGGCGTTTGCTCTTCTCAGCCGACGCGGGTCCTGACAGTTCCAATTCCGTGCAGCTTTGCGCGCACCTGATCACGGAACCGTCAGCGCCCTACGAGAAGCGGAACTTTCGAGCCAGGAGGAGCCAGATGATTCGCCAAGCCGCAGCCGTCGTTGTCGTACTGTTGCTGAGCCCGTCGTGGGTGAGCGCACAGAATCCCGAACTGACGATCAACGTCGCGTCGGCAAACGTGCACAAGGGACCCAGCAACTCCACGCCGGTGCTGGGTGTGGTGGGGCGCGGCGCCAAGCTCGAGGTGACGCGCGAAGTCGGGGACTGGGTCAAGATTGCCTTCCCGCCCGCCCCTGATGGTATCGGCTACGTGCGCGTGAGCCTCGGTGCGGTGTCGAACGGCGTCGCATCGGCTGCATCGAAGGCGCCGATCCAGAACACCGCGACGCCTGCACGTGCGAGCGCCCAGCCGGCTCCGACCCCGCGCGTCGTCACGGCACAGGTGATCGAGCCGGCGCAGACCGGCAACCAGCTGCCAGTCCGGAACACGGCTCCCTCAGGCCCGAGCCACCGGTTCGGTCTCGGTGCACGACTGGGTGGCCCGGCGCTCGGCCTCGGCGCCAGCGTTCGCGGCTGGTCGCGCGGACGCCTCGGGATTCAGTTCGAGGTGGCTCGCTACGAGATGTCGAATCCCGTCGATCTCGGAACCGTGTCGTCGACGGATTTCGGTCCCAGCGTGCTCTACGCGTTCAACGATCACGTCGCGGATTACACGTGGCTGCGACCGTACCTGGGCGGCGGAATCAATTTCTATCGCTCGTCGACCACGAGCTCGCTGATCGGCGCCGATACGTCGGACTCGGGTTTCGGATCGCAGGTGTTCGGGGGCGGTGAGTTGTCGTTCGCCAGCCTGCCGCAGGTTTCTATCAGCACGGAACTCAGCTACCGCTGGTTCGACCCACCGTTCGAGGGATTGGATCTCGGCGGCGTCGGATTCAGCGTCGCCGCGCATTGGTATGTGAAGTAGGCTCTCGGCTCTCGGCTCTAGCCTGCCGGATCTCGAGAGAATCGTGAACCATTAGGCCAAAGCCCAGAGCCGAGAGCCTAAAGCCCATTAATGCGCCGGAACCGCGATCTCCTGGTGCTGCCGCGCCTGGCGCCGACGCATCAGGCGCGCGCGAGCGCCTTCGATATACACGTAGTAGACCGGCGTGATGTAGAGCGTCAGCAACTGCGACACCAGCAATCCGCCAACAACGGCCAGACCGAGCGGACGGCGTGACTCCGCGCCGGCACCAAGCCCAAGCGCGATCGGCAGCGTGCCGACCAACGCCGCCATCGTCGTCATCATGATCGGCCGGAACCGCACCAGGCATGCTTCGTGGATGGCTTCGGTCGCTGATTTCCCCTGCCGCTGCAGGTCGACGGCAAAGTCCACCATCATGATGCCGTTCTTCTTCACCAGGCCAACGAGCATGATGACGCCGACGAAGGCGTAGAGATTCAGCTCTGTCTTGAAGATCATCAGCGTGAGCAGCGCGCCAAGGCCAGCAGCCGGAAGACCGGACAGAATGGTCAACGGATGCGTGAAGCTCTCGTACAGCACGCCGAGCACGATGTAGATGACGACGATGGAGAGGAGGAGCACGAGGCCGAGACCGCGCAGTGAATCCTGGAATGCCTGCGCCGTGCCCTGGAACGCCAGGTTGATCGTGGCCGGCAGCGTCGACGCAGCCATCTCCTGAATCTGATTCACCGCATCACCCAGAGCGAATCCGGGCGCGAGGTTGAACGCGATGGTGACCGACGGAAGCTGACCGAAGTGGTTCACCTGGAACGGGCCCACTTCCGTCTTCATGCGCGCCACTGACTCGAGCGGGATCAGCCGCCCGCTGCTCGAGCGGATATAGAGCAACGACATCGCCGTGGGATCGCGCTGGAATTCCGGGGCGACGCGCAGCATCACCTGGTACTGATTGTTCGGGGCGTAAATCTGCGAGACCTGTCGCGTGCCGTACGCGTTGTAAAGCGCGTTCTCGACCTGCGTGGCGGACAGGCCGAGCGTCGACAGCTTGTCGCGGTTCATCTCGACGGTGACCTGCGGGTTGTTCAACTGCAAGTCGCTGTTGACGTCTTCGAATCCGGGTGTCTGCCGAATCTGGGCCTCGAAGACCGGCGCCCACTTGTAGAGCTCCGCGGTATCGGTATCCTGCATCGTGAACTGATACAGGGCACGGTTCTGACCGCCGCCGCCAAGATTGATAGGCGGCTGGTTGATCATGAACGTCCGGATGCCCGGTATCTCCGCGAGCTTCGGACGCAGCGACGCAATCACGTCGTCGACGCTCATCTCGCGCTGCTCTCGTGGGACCAGCTCGACGAACATGCGCCCCTGGTTCGAGCCGCCGGTCGCATTGTTCCCCATCTGACCGACGTTGATACCTGCGCTGGCAATGAGTGGATCCTTCAAGAGGACGTCTGCCACTGCGAGCTGATGCTTGACCATCTGGTCGAAGCTGATGCCCTGTGCGCCTTCGGTGTTGACGTTGAACCGCCCCTGGTCTTCGCTAGGCAGGAAGCCTTTCGGGATGAGCATGAACAGGTACACCGTGGCGACCATCAACGCGACCGACAGCGCCGCCGTGACGAAGCGATACCTCAGACTGACGCGCAGGGTCACGCTGTACGCCGCCCGCCACGAATCGAAGACGCGCTCGAACAGGTTGTAGAGCCGGCCATGGCGCTGCGCGTGCGGCGGCCGCAGGAATCGGCTCGACAACATCGGCGTCAGGCTGAGTGACACGAACCCGGAGATCAGGATCGCCACCGCGATGGTGACCGCGAATTCATGGAGCAGACGCCCCACGATGCCGCCCATGAACAACACCGGGATGAAGACGGCCACGAGCGAAATCGTCATCGACAGGATCGTGAACGCCACTTCCTTGGAGCCGTCGTACGCCGCCTGCATGGGGCTCTTCCCCATCTCCATATGGCGGACGATGTTCTCCAGCATCACGATCGCATCGTCGACCACGAAGCCGACTGACAACGTCAGTGCCATGAGCGACAGGTTGTCCAGGCTGTACCCGAGCAGATACATCACCGCGAAGGTGCCGACAATCGAGCACGGCAGAGCCAGGCTTGGAATGATGGTCGCCGAGAGATTGCGCAGGAACAGGAAGATCACGAGCACGACCAGCGAGACCGTGATGAGCAGCGTCAGCTTCACGTCGTGAACCGACTCGCGAATGGTGATCGAGCGATCGCTGCGGACGTCGAGCGAGACTGATGCGGGCAACTGATCGCGGATCGCAGGCAGGATCGCCTTGATCCTCTCCACGGTATCGACCACGTTGACGCCCGGCTGCTTCTGGACCGCCATGTAGATGCAGCGTTCGCCGTTCTGCCAGCTCGCCGTCTTGTCGTTTTCGACGCCGTCGTAGACGTGCGCGACCTCGTCGAGACGAACGGGCAGGCCGTTGCGGTAGGCGATGATCGTCGGCCCGTAAGCGGCCGCACGCATCAATTGCCCGTTCGACCGGACGACGAACGTCCGTTCGCCGTAGATCGTCCCGGTCGGCAGGTTCGAGTTGGCGTTGTTGATGGCGTTGGCAACCTCGTCGATACCAATCGAACGCGCCGCCAGCTCGCGCGGGTCGACGTCGACGCGGACCGCGAACTTCTGCGAGCCGAACACGTTGACCTGTGCGACACCACTGACCATCGAGATCCGCTGCGCGAGATTCGACTGCGCGATCTCGTCGAGCACCGCGAGCGACAACGTCGGCGATCGGAGGACAATGAAGAAGATCGACTGATCCGCCGGGTTCACCTTCTGGTACGAGGGCGGCGACGGCATTTCCGGAGGCAGCTGTCGGGCGGCGCGACCGATCATCGACTGGACGTCCTGGGCGGCGGCGTCGATGTTGCGATTGATGTCGAACTGAATGGTGATGTCGGTGCCGCCCTGCGTGCTCGTGGAGTTGATGCTCGTCACCCCGGCGATCGAAGTGAATTGCTTCTCGAGCGGGAGCGCCACCGAGGCAGCCATCGTCTCGGGGCTGGCGCCGGGCAGCGCGGCACTGACGCGAATCGTGGGAAAGTCCACGCTCGGGAGATCGGCAACCGGCAGGACCTGGTACGCGAGGCCACCGAACATCAGGATGCCCAGCATCAGGAGCGTCGTGGTGACCGGACGCTTGATGAAGATTGCCGACAGATTCATGGCGCCACCTTTCGGTCGTCCGGCTTGCTCTGATCCACCTGCTGCCCCTCGCCCTTCACGCTGATTCGACTTCCGGGTACGAGCCGAAGGTGACCGTCGGTCACGACCGTGTCGCCGAGCTGGATTCCGGTGGCGACGACCGTTTCACTGCCGCTGACGCGGTCGACGGTCACCGGACGCATTTCGACGGTCTGATCCTGCTTGACCACGAACACGTAAGTTCCCTGCTGACCGGTCTGCACGGCAACGGACGGCACGACGATCGCCTTTGGATCCGTCGTCAGCGTCACGACCACGTTGACGAACTGACCTGGCCACAGGCGGCGATCCGAGTTGGGAAACGTCCCTTTGATGCGAATCGTGCCGGTCTGCTCGTCCACGGAGTTGTCGACGAATGAGATTCGACCGACGGCGGGAGATCCCTCATCGTTCGGTGGAGATGCCGTCACCCGCAGGGAGCCGCCCGACATGTAGCGCTTGAGATCGGACAGTCGCGCTTCCGGAATCGCGAACGCGACAGAGATCGGCAGGATCTGGTTGATGGTGACAAGAGCCGTCGTATCGTTGGCGCGCACGAGGTTGCCTTCGTGCACCATGAGCGCGCCGGTCCGGCCAGAGATCGGCGCCTTGATCGTTGCGTAATCGAGCTGCACCGTGGCGTTCTCAAGCGCGGCCTTGTCCGCGCTGACGGTCGCGTTGAGTGCGCTCATATCCGAGCGGGATGTGTCCACCTGTTCGCGCGTCGCGATGCCACGCTTGGCCAGGTCCTCGTAGCGCTTGGCCATCAGCGCGGCGTTCTCGGCGCGCGCCGTATCCCGTTCGAGGTTGGCCTGCGCCTCGCGCAGGGCAAGTTCCAGGGGTCGGCGATCCAGAGTGAACAGCACCTGTCCCTGCTGCACATCGTCGCCTTCGGTGAAGTTGACCTTCTCGAGCTGGCCCGTGATCTGGGAGCGGATAGCAACGTTGGAGAACGCCTCCGCGGTGCCGATGACGCTGATCTGGATCGGCATCTCTTTCTGAACGACTGGCGCCGTGGTCACCGGGACTGCGGCGCCGCCGCCACGGCCCCCGCCGCCCGCTGCCGCCGCGGCCGGCTGATCCTCGGCGGCACAACCGGACACTCCAACCGACACAGAGGTCACCACCGCGACAAGAACAATAGATTGAATGAAGCCCATGCGTGGTCCCGGGACTGCCTTTTATGAAAGGTCGGCGACCCTTATTACTGCCCACTACCCGTTGTTTGTTGCACGGGCTCTATGCGGAGCACCGCGCCTTCCTTTTCGTCGGTCACGACGTACAGCAGCCCATCCGTGCCCTGACGAACGTCACGAATCCGTTGCCGCAGTTCGACGAGCAGCGATTCACGGCGCAATTCCTCCATCTTTTCGTTGAACAGGATTCGCTCGAGATGGCCGGTACCTGGGATCTCGCCAGTGCGCAGCCCGCCGACGAAGACATCGCCCTTCCACTTCGGGAAGCGGTCGCCGGTGTAAAAGGCCATGCCCGACACCGCAATCGCGGGCATCCAGTACACGACTGGAGGCTCGAACCCGGCGTGTCCGGGGCGCTCCGACTGCCAGGGACCTGGATAGGTCCGCCCATAGCT
>JALDXQ010000231.1:0-10435 GCA_032156805.1 Acidobacteriota bacterium | reverse complement strand
CTAACCAGGGACTATCAAAAGTCGAACTGGCCACTGATCTTGAGGAAACGCGCACCCTGCAGCAACGTGGGGCGCTGCCAGGCAGGTCCGTATGTCGTATTCAGCGTCACGATGCTGGTGGCGTTGAAGACGTTGAAGATGTCGAGGTTGCCCGAGACACGCGTTTTCCCCAACTGAACCCGCTTCGAGAAACGCAGATCCAGCGCCCGCTGCCGCGGCGCGTACATCGTTCCCGGCTCGACGAGTTGCACAGTCGCAGTGGCGTTCGGGCCAGCGGCCAGATTGCGGCCAAGTGACGGCGCAATGATCGAGTTGGGCGCCTGGTAGGCCGCCGTGATCATCGCGCCCGGGTAATCGCGATAGGTCGCACTGGCGATGAAGCCGTACGGCAGCGGATGGAAGCCAACGAGCGAGGCGGTGGCCAGCATCGGCGGCGTGATGTCGCAGAACCGGAGCTGCTCAGGCGAATCGACTGTAAAGCAGTTGTTCGTTCTGGTCCGTCCGAAGCTGATACCACCCTGCACGGTCGAACCGTTCGAGAACCGTGTGCTCTGCGTCAGGTTGACGCCGTCGTACACCTGCTCCTGCTTTCCGTACGGTTCGTTCGACCGCACGACTACGCGTCCGACACCAAACAGTGCAGGAGCGATGTCGTACATCCCGCACTCCTGCGTGCCGCCACCACCGGGCAGCCTCGGATCGGGGGGTGCCGTGATGCAGTACGGCGAATAGTTCTCCGGCCCCACCGCGATGTTGTCGTTGACGGTGAAATTGCCGAACTGCCGGCGGTAGTAACCAACCGTCACCGAGCTGCGCGGAAGGATCTCGCGCTGGACGACGATCGACGTTTCCCAGTTGTAGTTGCGCTTGCCACGCAACAGCTCCGGGTCGTAGATGGTGGCGTTGGGGTTGTCCTGGCCGAAGAACAGGTTGCTGATCTGGCCGCACTCGCCGTTCAGCTGGAAGTTGCGGAGATCGCAGTCCGGCTCGAAGTCACCGTCGGTATCGGTCCACGTGCGGTTGGCGAACTGCACCGAGCGTACCGCCGGGTTGTTGTTGTTGATGCCGCCGAGGCCGGCGCCCTGCAGGCCGATGTAGCGGTTCACGCTGAAGGTCAGCGCAGTCTTGCCATCGCCCGTGAGATCCCATGCTGCTGCCAGTCTCGGGTTGAGATCCTTCCAGATGACGGCATCAGGTACCGCCTCGTAGTGCCGCGCCGGGACGAAGTCGCCCGCCGGCAGGCTGTTCTCGGGATAGCCGATTTGCAGGTAGTCCCAACGCAGGCCGCCGCTGAGCGTCAGCCGCCCGCGGGTCCACTGGTCCTGGGCGTAAAGGCCGATCTCCGGCCGGATATCGTTCTGCCATTCGAGGGGATCGACGTACTGCCGGATAGAAACCGGCAGGCCGTTCCGCAGCGTGAACGCCATGTTGCGATTGGCGGCGGATGCAAAGCGTTCGTTGCCCTGCATCACCTGGATGCCGACCTTCGCCGAGTGCGTCCCCGTCACATACGACGCGCTACCGCCGTAGCGCCACGTCTTGTTGTCGAAAGGGCCATAGTTCGAAGCCCCGGCCAGCAGCGACGAGGCCGAGCGGAACATCATGCCGGTCGTCTGCTCGAAGGCCGAGACTTCCGTGTAGCCAATGCCGTCAGGCCGCCGCAGGTCGATGTTGACGCGGTGGTGCGACAGGAACCCTTCGAGCAGCAGGCGGCTCGACGCCGGCGACTTCCACGTGAGTGTCTTGAGCGCATTCGGCAGGAACGGTGTGTACGTGGTGGCCTCCGGCGACGCCACGAACTGATAGTTCCGCTGATGGACGATGTGCGGCTGGTAGTCGGCGAAGAACATGACCTGGTTCCTGGGAGTCGCCTGTAATGTCAGCCGCGCCGCGTTGCTCGTGTCGGTGATCTTGATGACCGCCGGCTTCGAGAGATCCGGCGAATAGGTCCAGCCCAGCGGGGTCAGGTTCTCGTAGATGCCGGCGCGCGTCTGGATCGTCCCGGCATTGCGATACGACGCGAAGAACCAAAGTCGATCCCTCAGGATTGGACCGCCAAGCGAAGGACTGACCTCCCAGACCTTCACGTTCTTCGTCAGGCTGCTGTCGGTGAAGCCCTGTGCCCGCAGGCCGTCCGTGAGGTTGCTGCCCTGCAGGTCGTCGTTGGTCAGCTCCGAATAGAAGATGCCCGAGAAGACGTTGCCGCCCTGCCGCGGGATGATGTTCGTCACGGTGCCGCCGTGCTGTTGGTCGGCCGCCCCGCC
Organism: Acidobacteriota bacterium; assembly: GCA_032156805.1. GTDB lineage: Bacteria > Acidobacteriota > Vicinamibacteria > Vicinamibacterales > UBA2999 > Gp6-AA40. The sequence goes on along the minus strand of JALDXQ010000231.1, from coordinate 8,171 downwards.
TGCGGTTCGCACGTTGATCTCGGCCACGTAGTTCTGCGAGATGCGGAACGTGTTGTTGCCGCCACCCGGCGCCTGCACGCTCGAGGTGCTGATGCCGTCGATCTGAAACACCGACTCCCAGATGTGAGAGCCGTTGGTCGCCGTGTCCATCTCTTCCCGGCCACCGCCGACGCTGGTGATCCCCGCAGCGGTCATGCCCGGAGTCAGTGCGACGTAGCCCTGCGGCGACCGTACGGCGGGAATGGATTCGAGCAGGTCGGTCTTGAGCACCGCATCCGTTGACGCGCTGCGCACGTCTACCGCGGGCGCTTCTCCCGTGACCGTCACGGTTTCCTGCAACTCGCCAACGCTCAACTGAACGCTGACGGTTGCCGTGAAGAATGCGGGCAGGTCGATGCCGTTCCTGACCACGGTCGTGAAGCCCGGCAGCGTGAAGGTCACGCTGTACTGGCCCGGGCGAAGGTCGTTCAGGATGTACGCGCCGCTTCCGTCCGTGACTGTGGCACGGACTTTTTCGATCAGGGCGGGGCTCGTCGCTTCAACCGCGACGCCGGGCAGCACAGCTCCACTCGAATCGCGCACGACGCCGGCGATTCCGCTCTGTGCGAAGGCAACGGCTGGCGCACCAACGATCCCGATGATGAAGGCGATGACAAGATGCCGAAACATGGTTCCTCCCTTCGGCGCGGGTCACGAACTGCCGAGGGGCCACACTGTTCGACGGCTGTACGATCTGGGGCAATACCCGAATATTGGTATCGCGTGCTGCGGGGCAGCAGCCTCACGCGTGAGTGCGCGCACTGTGAGTGTCGACAGGCGTGTATCGAAGGACAGAGATCAGAAGCGCTGCGAGTGCTGCGAAGTTCAGGCACGCTGATGCGGCGTGCGAGTACTCCCACTGAAACCGGAGGTCTGTCCAATTGGCGGGAAGCACTGTCCAGTTCGCGGTTGCCTGATTCGTTGGAAACGTGAACGACCAGAAAATAGCCTGAGTTGCCAGGATGCACAGGAAGGCGGCGAGCGCCGGGAGGAAGGCCGTCGGATGGCGGCGGAGCCTGATCGCAAGAGCCAGCGTGGAAGCCAGCGCGGGAAAAATGACCACCCCGAAAAGAGCCCAGCCTCTGTAAATCTGTTGAACAGTCAGATACTCGTCGGCATCGAGCTCCATCTTGCTGTAAAGCTCGAACATGTGCGCACCCGCGGGCACGAGGGCCATGGCAGTCAGGACGAGCGCGATGAAATACAAGGTTCGCAGTGTCATTGGTCCAGCCGAGGCGTTGTCACTGAAAAACTGACCTTGTCTTCGGGTGCAAGTGGTGTGCCTCGGTCGCATTCGACGCACGGACTGATGAGCAAGGTATCCTGAGCTGGCCTGTACTCCACATGAAGAAACTGTCGGACTGTCGCGTGCTGCTGGTGGACGACACCAAGGCCAATCTCGACATCCTCGTCGAGGGCCTGAAGGGCGACCACAAACTCAGCCTCGCGATGAACGGCGACTCAGCCTTGCAGGCAGTCCGGCGAACGCCGCCCGATCTCGTGCTGCTCGACATCGTGATGCCGGGCATGGATGGCTACGAAGTGTGCCGCCAGCTGCGCGAGATGCCCGAGACCGCCGACGTGCCGATCATGTTTCTTTCGTCGCTCGAAGATGTGCAGAACAAGACGCGCGGCTTCGAGGCGGGCGCCAACGACTACCTGACCAAGCCGTTCGACATGCTCGAAGTGAAGGCGCGGGTGCGCTCCCTGCTCAAGGCCAAGGCCTACAGCGACGCGGTGAAGGAGCAGATGGCGAGCGAGCTGCGCGTCGCGCGCGACATTCAGATGGGCATGCTGCCGCACGATTTCGCGCCCATCGAAGCGGCGTACGGCGTCAGCGTTGGTGCGGTGCTCGAACCAGCGCGAGAGGTCGGTGGCGATCTCTATGGCGTCTGCGCGGCCGGACCGGATCGACTGGTCGTGTTCCTCGGCGACGTGTCGGGCAAGGGTATACCGGCCTCGATGTTCATGGTGCGCGCAATCAGCCTGGCGCAACTGCTGGCACGGGATATCGCGGAGCCCGAACGCATCCTGGCGCGGTTGAACGACGAGCTCGCCGCGGACAACCCGGCGGGCATGTTCGTGACTTTGTTGTGCGCGGTGTTCGAGCCAGGGCGGCAGCGGCTCGCGCTGGCCAATGCGGGGCATTGTCGTCCGGTCCTGATGCCAACCAATGAGCCACCACGCTGGGCGGTGAAGAGTCTGGGCACGGCGCTCGGGTTCGAGGGGGGCCTGACATTCGAGCGCACGGAACTGACGATGAAACCTGGCGATGCGCTTATCCTCTACTCTGATGGAGTCAGCGAGGCGTTCAATCCGCACGAAGAATGCTACGGCGCGGACCGGTTGCTGGCCGACGCAGGCGGATGCTCGGGTGCGTCGGCAGCCACGATCAGCGCGCGCGTGCTGGAGAGCGTTCGCGCGTTTGCCAGCGGCGTGCCCCAGTCCGATGACATCGCCATTCTGACGTTGAAGGTGAATGCGAGTCGCTCCATGAATCTGGAACTGCGCGCCACGCCGGAAGAGGTCATGCGCGGTGTCGAGGCGTTGCGGGAATTCGCGGCGGCCCGGAGTGTTCCGGAGACGACCGCTTTCGGCCTCGCCCTCGCGCTCGAGGAATGCGGCAGCAACATCGTCAACCACGGACTGAAGCGCGACGCTCGGAAGACCTTTCAGGTGTTGCTCGAGCACATGCACGACTCGTTCGTGATCGAGCTGCGGGATGATGGTCCGCCGTTCGACCCGACTTCCTTGGTACCGGGCACTGCGCAAGCCGCTGATGACGGCGAGCCGGGGGGCTGGGGCATTGAACTCGTCCGCCGCAACATCGACGACATTCGCTACCGGTATGAAGCCGGCAGAAATGTGTTGCGCCTTACCAGGAGGCTTGTCTCAGCGGTCTCCGATACGTAGTCTTGGTCAGCAAACGGACAGCATTCAACACACAGCTATATGGCACTCGACATCCGCACTCAGAACCTCGGTGGCCCGGATACCGTCACCGTCACGCTGGCGGGCAGTCTCGACACCGCAACTGCTCCCGAACTGGAGTCACGACTCGCGCCAGTGCTGAGCGGTGCGACGAAAGACATCGTGTTCGACCTGGCGAAGCTGACGTTCATCAGCAGCGCCGGCCTGAGGGTGTTTGCGTCGACGCGCAAGACGCTGAAGGAGCGCGGCGGGCAGGCGTCGTTCGTCCACATGCAGCCACAGATTCAGGACGTCTTCGAGATCATGCGGTCGCTTCCGGGTGTGGCGGTTTTCAGAGACGTGGCGGAACTGGATCGCTATCTGGCGGCCCGTCAACGCGCGCACACGCAGGGTGATTGATTCGCCATGGACGTGTTCCTGAGCTACGCCAGCGAGGATCGTGAGCGCGCGCGTAAGGTCGCACGGGTGCTCGAGGATGCTGGCTGGTCCGTCTGGTGGGATCGCAAGATCGTGGCAGGCGAAGCGTTCGATCAGACCATCGAGCGCCATCTCGAAGCCGCCAAATGCGTGGTCGTCCTGTGGTCGAACGCGTCTGTTGAATCCGAATGGGTGAAAACCGAGGCAGCTGCGGCAGCAGAGCGACACGTGCTCGTGCCGGCGCTCCTCGACGACGTGAAGATCCCGCTCGAGTTCCGCCGCCGGCAGACGGCAAATCTCATCGACTGGAATGGCGACACCTCGCACGAAGGGTTCCACGCGCTGCGGGAAGGTGTGGCGGCGCGGGTTGGCGCGGCCGCAGTCGTGCGCGAGACCCGGCCCTCCATTCCGCGTCCGCAGAACCTAGCGCATTGGCAGCGATGGGGACTCGTAGCGGGCGCGGTGGTGATTGCCGCGATCGCGGTCCTGGCCTATCGCGCCTGGATCACTCCTGCCGGAGGCCGTCAGTCGTCGGACACGATCGCCGACTCCTCGCGAACCGGCGGTGCGATCGAGAGCGATGAACAGCGGCGCGACGCGAACGACCCGACGGCCGGGCTGAACGTCAGCCGATCGAGTGTGGTCGTGCCGTCCGGCGGAAACAGCGTCGATCGCCCTGCACCGCTCGCAGTCGGCGCACTGCACAAGGTCACGCTCGGGCAGAACGAGGAGTACTACTTTCGACTGACCGCTCCGGTGAGCGCGATGACGATCGTCGAGGACGTGCGGCTGTCAAAGAGAGACAGGAGCAGCAACCTGCAGACGCGGCTGGACGTTCTCGACGCCGATGGCGGGGTCGTCCGGGACGACGTGATCATCTTCAACGAGGTCGACGTGGGCTATCGAAAGACCGCGCCGTTCTCGACGAAACAGCCATCGCAGGCTGGCTTCAAACTCGTCAACAACACGAACTCGGTCGAGGTCTGGCTCGCGGTGTTGCCGGAAGGCAAGAAGGAGTTCCTCCCGTTCTTCGGCGATATCGTGCCGCAGGCATGGTCAGCCGGAAAGGATGCCACCGGGACGCTGGATCAGAATGCGGACGTTTACTACGTCGTTCGCCTGGCGCGCGGCGAGCACCGCGTCATCCTGGACTTCATGAACGCAAAGCGCGACAGCACGAATCTTCAAGGGTATCTCGCCGTCCTCGATGCGGATGGCGGAAACCAGCAGGAGATCATGCGGCTCAACGAAATCGGTGTGTCCTACCGGAAGGTCGGCTCATTGACGGTCAAGGTCGATGCCCCACTCATCCTCCGTCTTCAGAACGCGAGTCAACCGGTCAACTACAGCCTCCGCATCACAAACGCGCAATAAGATTCCACGCTCAGCCTTCAACCGATTCCCGGCTTGCGGTCACCTCCGGATGCGCCGGCAACCGCCTTGCGAAACAGGCCCCGTCCAGGATTGGTGACGAACACCCACATCAAGGCCTTCACTGGCAGCGGAATGCGAGGCCGTTCCCCGGGTACCGGCGAGGCGAACCACTGCGCGAGCGTTCCCTGGGGATCCTCGCGCAGTTCGTCCACCTGCGCGACGCGATGGACGCAGCCCACGGTACAGAGCGGAGCACATCCCTTGACACGGTGATACTCCCTCTCGAGATCGTCAGCGCCGTAGGCCTCCAGTGGGATGCCTGGGTGACCTCGCTGCTGCGAGCACCAGTGCACGAGCCCGTCCTCACAGATGTAGAGATAGCGCGAGCCGGCGCGGCAATGCCATTCATTGGGTTGTCCGTTCGCGAGGTTTTTCTGGAAGCGGTTGTAGTTCGCGAAGTCGAACACCGACTTGCCGAGCGCGGCGACGCGCTCCAGGATGGCGCGTTGCGGCTCGGCCAGCTTCAGCAGATGTCCGCTGCCGTCATGGATAATCCCAACGGTTGTCGAGAAACCCAGATCGCGCGCCCGCTGCGCAACCTTCAACGCATCGTCGGGATTACGAATGGCGCTGCCGACCACCGAGTTGACCGTGACGTCGAAGGCCGCCGCGTCGGCGAGCGACACGAGCTTCTGGTCCAGGACCTTCAGGCTCTTCTTCGACACGTCGTCGGGCAGCACGTTGTCGATGCTGATCTGCAGGTGATCGAGCCCGGCGCGATTCAGCCGTTCGATGCGATCGCGGGTCAGCAGATACCCGTTGGTGATCAGTGTGGCGATCGCACCGCGCCGCCGGATGTGGCGAATGATGTCGTCGAGGTCTGGATGCAGCAGCGGCTCCCCGCCGCTCAGTGTCACCACGCCGGTGCCGAGATCGACGAGACGATCGATCCGGCGCAGCACATACGCGGTTGGAACAGGGGCGGACCGATCGTCGTACTCGTTGCAGTAGGCGCAGGACAGGTTGCAGCGACGGATCGGGATGAGATGTGCCGCAACCGGCCGGTAGCGAAAACGCAGTGACCGGACCAGCATTCGCGCCTGGCGAACGCGCCTATTCGCTCGGCGCAACCTCCGCCACACTCGAACCAGGCTCATGGTCCCCACGGAAAGGTGATCATCTCATACGGACACAGAATAGAAAGATGAGCTGAAGCCGTCCGGGGACATCGAAGCAAGGACAGGACACCGGCAACTCATGCATGAAGCGGGCGCCCCGTGCGGAAGGTTGCTATCCGTGGCATCGTTTTTCCATGGAGCGCACTGCCAGCTCTGCTCCGTCGGCGTCATCTGCGCCCGGCGGCTCATCGAGGATCACGATAACTATGCGTTTACCTGCAGGATTGATGGCCGGTTTGCTCGTCGCGGGATGGTTGACCGCGGGATGTGACGGCACCAGTAACAGGACAACTCCGGCATCTGCCGATCCGACGACAGGTCCATCGGCACCGCCATCGGGCAGCCCGGCACCTCAACCGGCTCCCCCGACGTCGGCAGACTGCGACGCCACTCGCGTCCAGTGGGCAGTTGGTCAGAAGGCAAGCGACGATCTGCTCGAGCGCGCCCGTCTCGATGCAGGCGCGAAGACGGCTCGCTTCCTGCGCCCCAATCAGCTCATCACGATGGAGTTTTCCAGCGAGCGACTGAATCTCGGACTGGACGAGCGGGATGTTGTGAATGCCGTCTCGTGCGGTTAGCGTGCAACGGCGGACGGACAAGGTCCGGCTAAAGCCGGACACTACGAAGGCCGAAGCAGGGTCCGGCCTCAGCTCTCTTCTGGCGGCGCGCCACCGACCTTCGCCACGTCTTCCTGCTTCACACGGTCCACGTTGAACCGGCCGGCGGTGGCAATCATCTTGTCCATGACCTCGTCGAAATCGAACTCGGTCGATTTCGAGAAGCGGATGGGATTGATGCGCGCGATGACGAATGGCCGGAGATACGGGCTGGTCAGGCCTTTCTCCTTCAACGCCGTGACCACTTTCGTCACCGCGTCATCCAGCTTCAACAGCTTCGCTGCGCGCCGCCCGCGTTCGCGCACGGCTTTCGCAAGAGGCTCATCGAGGAAATCGTCGATCCGGCGAAGCACGCTGTGGTATCCCCCGCCACCGAGGCTTCGCCGCTCCTCGTAGGCCGCGCCGAGCGTTAGATAAGGTGCCTCTTCGAACTCGAAGACATGGTCGCTCTCTCGTCCGGCGCCGCGCTCCGCCAGCGCCCGCGCCATGCGGATCACCTCGAGCGACTTCTCCTTCACGTTGTGCGCCTTCTCGGTGTTCAACGCCAGGATCTTGAACGCGACATCGGACTCCGGAACGAGCAACCCCGTAATCGTCTTGGCGCCCAGCTTTCTCATCGCCTGCAGGCGGTGGTTCCCATTCGGCGTCCAGTAGCGGCCGTCGTCTCGCACGATGACGACCGGATCGAGGAAGCGGCCGACCTTCTCGATCACCGTCATCAGCCGCTTGACGTGAGGCTCGGAGGGATCACGCTGATAAGGCGTCGGCTCGACCGAATCGATTGGCAGCGCAACGAGGAGGACGGGCGTGCCGCCAAAGGGATCACTGTAGCTCCCGAGCACAGCGCCACCATCGTTGTCGACGGATGCACTCAGTTCGCGGACCTGGGCATCCTGAGCCGTGCGCACCTCTGCGGTTGAAAGGCCGACGGATTTCGCTGCGGCCTTCTTTCGTCGTGTCGCCTGTTTCTTCTTCGCCACCGCGTGAATCGCTCCTCGTGGCGAGTCTAACGCAGCTCGCCCGGGCGCCGGCACCGGCCGCGGTCACGCGGTGATCTTCTTGAAGTCGTGGGCGACGTGCTCGCACTCCGCCCTGTGATGGCAAGCAACCTCTAGCGGGCGCGTCAACGCCGAATCGCGTGGGAATTCGTTTTCTCGGTCGGAAACGATGGAAGTCGCGCAGGCCGGCAGTCTCGAACGGTACTCCTGCTGGCAGGGTAACGTACTGCTCCGCGAGACTTGTCATCGCGGCACGCGACGCTTGCAACAGTCGGTTGTGCCGGACTTTTCGTCGCACTCCCGGCCGCGCTTCCAGCCGTGCGGGTAGTGGGAGTCGATCCATCGACCGCGACACTAAACGAGTACTGATTGGCGTCGAGGACGACGGCGAGCGCCACTGCGAGCGAGGCCATGAGTCCAGGCCAGCCGAAGACATGCGAATTCATGCGCTACTTCCTAAAACACGCGACTGTCGGCAGGATTCCACGTGAAGCTGACCAACGCCCTCAAGGCGCGCCCTGCTCTTCTCCAGATCGCTCTACCAGCAATGACCGGAGTCGCTTCAGGTTTATTCCGCGAGCACTGTGCTGCGGCTCCGCTGCGCCAGCCAACCGGCC
>JALDXQ010000230.1:0-10660 GCA_032156805.1 Acidobacteriota bacterium | reverse complement strand
CCGAACCGGACCGTCGGTCTCCGAACCGGACCGTCGGTCCTCGAACCGGACCGTCGGTCTCCGAACCGGACCGTCGGTCCCCGAACCGGACCGTCGGTCCCCGAACCGTCGGACCGGACCCTCGCACCGTCGCCCCCTCGCACCTTCGTACCGTGTGACTCTGATATCGTCATCTCAATGGACGTCTTCGTGATCCCGGTTGCTGCCGATCGCTACGAGCTCTATTACGAGCAGCAAAGCGATGAGGCGGAGCCAGACGAACCGGAGTCAGCCGGTATGTTTGCAAGGCTGCAGCGCCGCTTCAGCGAGCTGTTGCGTGCGGCCGAGGAACACCGGCACGAGAGACGCGAACAGGCAAACACGCGCTCGTGGACCGGCCGGATGCAGGATCACATGATGTCGTGGATCGCCAAGCGCGTCGCCGAGCAGCGACTGCTGTGGAACCTGCGCAACAAGGATCGCGTGGTGGCCGTGCATCCCGGCGACGTGACGTTCGACGCGGTGATGCCGCACATCCAGCAGACGCTGCAGCGCGACTTCGAGCGCCATCGCTTCTGGCTCTTCGTTGATACGTCTGGCCTGATCGTGTCGGGGCTGCTGGCAATCGTGCCCGGGCCGAACCTGCTCGCGTACTACTTTCTCTTCCGCGCCGGCGGGCATTTTCTCTCGATGCGGGGTGCGGCACGCGGGCGTCGAGGGGTCGTATGGGAAGGACGGCCGTCGGAGGCGCTCGCCGAGCTTCGCGAGGTGCTGAAGATGCCGCGGCGCGACCGGCACGGCCGGGTCGAGCAGATCGAAGCCACGCTGCATCTTCGCCATCTGACGACCTTCTTCGAGCGTGTGACAGCGAAGCACACCACCGGGGCCTCGAGTGCCAGTAGTCCGAAGCCTGTGAAGAGCGAGTAGCATTAGTTCCGTGACGCTGCGCGAATTGGCCGACCGACTGGAGTGTCGTCTCGAGGGGGATGGCGACCTCGAGGTGACGCGAGTAGCCGGAATGCAGGACGCCCAGCCGGGCGATGTGACGTTTCTGGCCAATCCCAAGTACGAGAAGTTGCTCGCGTCGACGCGTGCCTCGGCCGTCATTCTCAAAGACAGCGCTCCCGCGGCGCCATGCGCGATGCTTCGTGCGCGCGATCCGTATCTCGCGTTTGCCAGAGCGGTTGGCCTGTTCGCTGCCGTCTCCCGCCCGGCACCAGGTGTTCACGCGCTGGCCGCGATCGCGGCCGATGCCCGGCTGGGGGCCGACGTGTCCGTTGGACCGTTTGTTGCCATCGGCGAAGGCACGCGCATCGGCGATCGCACGATCATTTTTCCCAACGTCACGATCGGGGCGGGTACCAGCATCGGCAGCGACTGCACCATTCACTCGAACGTCGCCATTCGAGAGCGTTGCACGCTTGGCGATCGAGTTGTCCTGCAGAATGGCGTCGTCGTCGGCGGCGACGGTTACGGCTTCGTCCGTCGCGGTGACGGCACCCACGAGAAGATTCCACAGGTGGCCGTCGTCGTGATTGAGGACGACGTGGAGCTTGGTGCGAACACGACAGTCGATCGACCGGCGGTGGGGGAGACGCGCATCAAGGCCGGCGCCAAGATCGATAATCTCGTGCAGATCGCTCATGGAGTGACGGTCGGGCGCAACGTCCTGATGGCCGCGCAGGTCGGCATCGCCGGCAGTACCGATGTCGAAGACGATGTGGTGTTCGGCGGGCAGGTGGGTGTTGGCGGACACCTGACGATCGGCCGAGGCGCCATCGCCGTCGGGCAATCAGGCGTCACCAACTCGCTCGATGCCGGTGCGTTCGTCGCCGGCTATCCGGCGATCGACAGCCGTGAGTGGCGAAAAGCCTCCGTCCTGTTTCGCCGGCTTCCCGAGATGAAGCGGCGTATCGAGCAGCTCGAAGCGCAGGTCACCGAGTTGACGCGCGCGCTTTCCCAACCCGAAAGGTCATCCGAGTGATTCAGGTCGTTCGAAAAGCCCACTGCGCCGCGCTGGCGCTGCTGGTCGTGGTGTGTGCCGTCCCTGCCGCCGCTCAGACTCAGGCAGGCGGCCAGCAACCGGCGGACGCGCCGGCACGCACGGTCGAGTTTCTGCCGCGCACGGCATTTCACCTGGCGGCTGAATATCTGTCTGACAGCGATCCACGTTTCATGTGGGATGCCGACTTCGGCGGGGAGCTCGACATCGTCGACTACGGCGTCGGGCGGTTCACCTTCGAAGGGAACTACGAGGTGGTTCTCGGCAACGAGATCCGTGCCTTCGATCCCAATCAGGGCAACTACGTTCTGGCGGGCCTCGTGTCTGCCCGTATCGACAAGACCGAGGTGGCCTTCGAGCTCTATCACCAGTCACGCCACCTGGCCGACCGGCCCAAGGAGGCCGCGATCGACTGGAACACGCTTGGCGGACGTGTGCGACGGAACTTCTCGTACCGGCAGGCCGTCATCGATGCACGCGCCAACGTGCGCGGCGTGTTCATGAAATCGTCGGTGGACTACTCCTGGGAGCTCGATGCGGGGGTGCGCAGCGACGTGAAGGTCACCCCAAGGGTCGGCGTGCTGGTGGCGGGCAACCTTCGCTATCTTGGTGTCGACGGAAGCCTGGATCGGGATAATCAGACCGGGTATCTCGTCGAGGGCGGTGTCCGTTTCGAGGGCCGGGCGGGTGCGATCGAGCTATTTGTTGCGGGTGAGCGTCGTATAGATCCGTACCCAGTCGAGGTGGGGACCGCTCAGTGGTTCAAAGCAGGGTTTCGTCTCCTGAGCCGGTAGTCTGGACGATAATGGACGAGATGCGCCATCGCCATTATGTGACCTGTCTTGCCGCGTTCGCGCTGGCCGGCGTTCTGCTGGTGGCGTATGCGCCGCTCCAGGCCGCCGTCCGTCCCCCGAAACTCCAGTACCAGATCACCACGCTGGCGAACGGTCTTCGCGTGATTCTGTCCGAGGATCACTCGACGCCGATTGTGCACCTCTCGGTGACGTATCACGTTGGTTCGAAGAACGAGCGCGCCGGCCGCACCGGGTTCGCTCACCTCTTCGAGCACATGATGTTCAAGGGCTCGAAGAACGTCGAGCCCGAGTCGCACACCTCGATCGTCGCGAGCGTGGGTGGCCGCAGCAATGCGTTCACGACGGAAGACGAGACGGTCTTCTGGCAGACGCTGCCGGCGCAGTACATGCCGCTGGCGATGTGGCTCGAAGCGGACCGCATGGCGACGCTTCGCATCGACGATGAGGCGTTCCGGCGCGAGCGCGAGGTGGTGAAGGAAGAACGGCGCATGCGCGTCGAGAACCAGCCCTACGGGCGGCTGTCGGAGATCATCTTCAACCACGCGTTCACGACGCATCCTTATAAGCACCCGACGATCGGCAGCATGGTCGACCTCGAAGCCGCGTCGATCGCCGACGTCCGCGAGTTCCATCAGACCTACTACGTTCCAGAAAATGCCACGGTGACGATCGTCGGTGACTTCGAGTCGGAACAGGCGCTGCAGATGGTCAACCAGTACTTCGCTCGCGTGCCAAAGGCGAAGCGTCCCGTGCCGCGTGACCTGCCGAAGGAGCCTCCGCAGACCAAGGAGCGCCGCGCCGTCGTCGAGGAAGCGTGGCCGCTGCCCGCCGTCGTGGTTGCGTATCACATCACGTATGACGGCCATCCCGACGCGTATCCACTGCACATTGCGGCCAAGATCCTGTCGGACGGTCAGAGCTCCCGCATCATGCAGGAACTCGTCTACAAGAAGCGGCTGGCGTTGACCGCGTTTGGCAGCGCCAACATCATCGAGGACCCGAACCTGTTCTACGCCGTGGCCATCGTGCAGCCCGGCCAGACGCCGGAGGCGGCCGAGCGCGCGCTGATCGACGAGTTCGAGAAGATGGCCGAGGAGCTGATCCTGGACGCGGAACTGCAGCGTGCCAAGAACCAGTTCGCGCGCGACTACATCGTGAGCCGCGAGTCGAACGAGGACAAGGCGAAGCACCTCTCGCATGCCGCCGTCATTCACAACGACATCACGACCGCCGATGGCGAGTTCGACATTTTTATGGACGTATCGCGCGCCGATGTGCAGCGCGTTGCCAAGACGTACTTCACGCCCACCAATCGGGTCGTGTTGCACATTCTCCCGAAGGGCGGGTCACGATGAAGCGGCTCTCGGCTCTCGGCGTGTGCCTCTGGATCCTGTCGGCGTCGGTTGCGGGCGCCCAGGTCGCGGAGTGGCCAACGGAACGCGCTCCGCGCCCGCTGCCCCCGCGCGAGGTCAAGTTCCCGCCCTTCCAGGTGAAGACGCTCGCCAACGGCATGCAGATCGTCAGCGTGTCTCACCACGAGCAGCCCGCGGTGACCATGCGCATGCTCGTCCGTGCCGGCGCGGCGCAGGACCCGGACGGAAAGGGCGGGCTCGCAGAACTCGTCGCCAAGCTGCTCGATCAGGGAACGAGGACACGCACCGCGCAGCAGATCGCCGATCAGATCGATTCGATTGGCGGCGCGATGGGAACCGGCTCGGGCACCGACTTGACGTTCGTCAACGCGGTGGTGATGAAAGACTCCTTCGGGCTGGCGATGGATCTGGTGTCGGATGTCATTCGGAATCCGGCGTTCTCGCCCGAAGAGATCGAACGCCAGCGCGAGCAGGCGGTGTCGGCGCTCCGTGTGAGCGCAGAGGATCCGGCATACGTGGCGTCGATGCTCTTCGACCGGCTGGTCTACGGGTTCCACCCCTATGGGAAGCCAGGGAGCGGCACGGCGCAGTCACTGCAGCGCGTGACTCAGGACGACCTGCGCGCGTTTCATCGGCAGTACTTCGTGCCCAACAACATGGTCCTCGCCATCGTCGGCGACATCACCAGCGAGGCGGCGTTCGCCGGCGCCGAGAAGGTGTTCGGCTCGTGGCCGCGCGCGGACGTGCCGGCGTCGAAGCCGGTCGAGCCGCCCCCGCCAACCAGGCGGCTGGTGATCATCGACAAGCCGGACGCCGTGCAGACAGAGATTCGCGTGGGACAGATTGCCATCCAGCGCAAGCATCCCGACTACCTCGCGTTCGACGTGGCCGTGAAGATTCTCGGTGGAGAGGGGGCCAATCGACTTCATCGTGTCCTGCGGTCCGAGCGCGGCCTGACCTACGGGGCCGAGGCCGACACGCAGGCGTTCAAACAGGCGGGGGACTTCGTCGCGGAAACCAACACACGCACGGAAACCACGGCCGAAACGCTGCGACTCACCGTGGAGGAGATCGCTCGCCTCCAGCGGCAGCGCGTCTTCGAGCGCGAACTGGCCGACGCCCAGGCGTACCTGGCGGGAAGTTTCCCGTTGACCATCGAGACGCCCAACGACATCGCCACCAGCGTCATCAATGCCGTGTTCTACGAACTTCCCATCGAAGAAGTCGCAACCTACCGCGAGCGGGTGCAGGCGATTACGCCGGACGACATTCAGCGCGTCGCCCGTCAGTACATCCGGCCCGACCGTCTCTCGATGGTGCTCGTCGGCAACGCGCGCGCGTTTCTGGCGAGCCTCCGCGATGTCGGCTTCACCGACTACGAGGTCATTGCGCTCGACGATCTCGACCTGATGTCGGCGACGCTGAAGAGGGAAACACGGGCGCCCTAGAGATCCTGACGTTCACACTTCTCAGTTCCCGCTTCTCGGTTCGGGTTCAGGTTCGTACCTGCAAAACGCCGAACGGTGAACTGTGAACTGTGAACCGAACCTGAACGTGAACAAGAACCAGGCACCAGGAAGCGAGAAGCGGGAACGATGAGGATCATGATCTCCTGCGGCGAGGCCTCAGGCGACATGTATGCCGGCGCGCTCGCCGCCGAACTGCGGTTGCGGGTACCCGAGGCCGAGATCTTCGGGTTCGGAGGTCCGCGCCTGCAGGCGGCCGGGGGCCGTCTGATTGGCGAGTACGGGCCGTTCTCGGTCACGGGTCTGACCGAAGCCGTCAAGATCGTTCCGCGATCGTTCGCGATGCTGCGGAAGCTGGTCGACACGGCGCGCGACCTGCGTCCGCACGTCTTTGTTGCCATCGATTTCCCCGACTTCAACTTCAAGCTGATGGCAGCGCTCCGCCGCCTGGGGATCCCGATCGTCTACTACGTCAGCCCGCAGCTCTGGGCGTGGCGGCCCGGCCGCATGGACACGATGAAGGAGTACGTCGATCGGGTGATGGTCATCTTCCCGTTCGAGGAGGCGCTCTATCAACGCGCCGGTGTCAGCGTCCAGTTCGTCGGGCATCCGCTGGTCGATCTGATTCGTCCCGGCCAGAACCGGACCGACTTCCTCCGTGATCGGGGCCTCAACCCCGGCGCGCCCACGGTGGCCCTGCTGCCCGGCAGCCGGCGCAACGAAGTGGAGCGCATCGTGCCCACGCTGACCGATGCGATCGCGCTGATTCGAGCGCGTGTGCCCGACGTGCAGTTCGTCGTGGCGTGCGCACCGAACATCCCGGATCCGATGTTTGCGCCGCTGGTCCACGGGCAGCCGGACGGGCGGCTCGTGCTGGTTCGTGAGCGCGCCGATGACGTGCTGGTTGCAAGCGACGTCGTGATCACGGCGTCAGGTACCGCGACCATCCAATGCGCGCTGCACGAGAAGCCGATGGTTGTCGTCTATCGTGTGTCGCCGTTGACCTACCGGCTGGGCAAGCCGTTCGTGCACGTCGACACGTTTGCCATGCCCAACCTCGTGGCGGGCCAGCGAATCGTGCCTGAGTTGATTCAGAACGATTTCACGCCCGAGCGCACGGCGGAAGAAACCATATCGCTGCTGACGGATAAGCACAAACGTGCCGAGATGTGCGCAGCGCTGTTCAAGGTCCGGGAACAGCTCGGCGCGCCCGGGGCGACCGCGCGCGCGGCGGACACCGTCCTCGAGGTCGCGACGAGCGCGATGCCAAAGTAGGAGCCTTCACGTTTCGGTGTCAGGCACCGAATCGTGAAGGCGGTCATGCAGTAGAGGTGTTCATGTTTCGGTGTCTGGCACTGATTCTTGCCTTCAATGTCTCGCTTCAGGCCATGGTCGTCGTGCCGGCCGAGTTCGGCGAGATGGTGGCGGCTTCGCAGACCATCATCCATGGGCGGGTGGTTGACGTGCAGTCCTACGAGACCGCCGGCCGCAGGACGATCGAGAGCCTGGTCACCGTGCAGGTGGTCGAGGCGATCAAGGGGCAGCCAGGAGGTACGGCCTACTTCAAGATGCCCGGCGGGCAGGTCGGCCGCTATCGTCGCGTGATGGTTGGCGCACCGCAGTATGCGCGCGGCGACGAGGTGGTGCTGTTCCTGAAGGGTAGTGCGCCCGCGGTGCCGATGCCGTTCGGATTGACGCAGGGTGTGTATCGAGTCAACCGCGACCCGGCCGGCCGGGCGACGGTGATGCCGATGGTGGCCACAGGCCCGCAGCGCATCGTCCGCGGTGATCCGTCGCGGCGCCCACTCGAGCTGGCGGCGTTCACCAGCATGGTACGAACCGTCGCAGGCGCTCAGCGATGAGCGCGCGTCGCATGCCTGCCTGGCTCGCGGTGGCCTTGTTGATCGCGGGGCTGCCTGACGTCGCGAGCGCGTACATCCACCTCGCTGTCGATGGCCGATCGGGACCGATTGCGATTCGCTGGACGGCAGCGCGCGTGCGCTGGTACGCGAATACGGCCGCTGTGCCTGGCGTGACATCGTCACAGTTTCAGAGCGAGGTCGCGCAGGCGTTCACGACCTGGGAAAGTGTGCCGACCGCGTCGATCGCGTTCGAGTTCGCCGGGTTTACCTCCGCGATGCCGTTCGAGGATGACGACCTGTCGGTCTTTGGATTCCAGAGCGAGCCCGAGATGGACCGCGTGCTGGGCGCAACGACCTTCATCGTCGACACGCTGACCGGCAACATCATCGAATCGGATGTCTTTTTCAACTCGATCTTCACGTGGTCGACCTCGCCGACCGGCGACGCCAGCCGGTTCGACTTGCGATCGGTCGCCACCCACGAGATCGGCCACTTCCTGGGCCTCGGGCATTCCGCCATCGGCGAAACCGAGGTGAGGCCGGAGGGTGGACGCCGGGTGCTGGGAAGTGGAGCGGTGATGTTCCCGATCTCGCTCGGGCGCGGCGTCGTGGCGGATCGCACGCTTCAGCCCGACGACATTGCCGGTGTTTCCGACCTCTATCCCGACAACGACTTCCAATCGGATACCGGGGTCATCAGTGGCCGAGTCCGTATGAGTGGCGCCGGAGTCAAAGGCGCTCATGTCGTGGCATTCAATCCGCAAAGCGGAACGTTGATCGGTAACTTTTCGTCTGCCGACGGCACCTTCCGCATCGGCGGGCTCGCTCCAGGTCCCCACGTCATCCGCGTGGAGCCGCTCGACGATGCCGATATCGACAGCTTCCTCGATCCGCCCGGCGTCAATGTGAACTTCCAGGTGACGTTCCACCCGCGGCTCATTGTGGCGCCCGCCGGCGGAGCCAACGCGAGCTTCGATGTGACAGTGCAGCCGAAATGAACCTGCGGAGGATCTGTTTCGTCTGTGGCGTGCTCGCTGCTGTCATCGCGGCTGTGACGCCCGCTGCTGCGCAGGCTCCGTCAGAACCGATCGGACGCTTCCAGGTCGGCGTCGGCGTCGGCTGGCTTGGCGGGTCCGCGTTCGGCGAACAACCAGCCGACCTGCGCGCAGCATCCGGCGGACCATATCGCCTCTTCGAATCGGAGACGACCCTTGGATCGACTGCATCGTTCGAGGTCCGTGTCGGCTTCACGCTGACGCCACGGTTCTCGATCGAGGGACGGGCCGTGCGCAGCGCACCCGAGTTCCACACGGTTGTGTCGAGTGACGCCGAGGCCAGCGGGTCTTTCACGATTTCCGAGAGCCTCGATCAATACGTCTTCGATGGCGGGATCGCGATCAAGTTGGGCGAGCTTGAGACGATGGGCCTGGTCCCGTTCGCGTCCGCTGGCGCCGGCTACGTCCGGCAACTGCGCGAGGGCGATGGCTTCGCCGAGGAAGGTCAGCTCTTCTATGCGGGTGGCGGCTTCACGCGCGTGCTCTTCTCGCGCCCGCAGGGCCTTATTCGCGCTGCCAGTGTGCGAGCCGATTTGCGACTCAACGTCTTGTCGCTCGACCTCGAAGCGAATAGTCGTCTGCAAGGCAGCCTCGCCGGGAGCGTCGTCTTTACCTTCTAGTTCGGTGTAGCTGTCAGTCCCTGGTACGTCGTGCCTGGGCCTGGTCCGTCCTGGTCCTGGGTCCATGGTCCACAATGCACCCAGGACGAGAGCCGCGTCTCGGCTCATCACGCGTTTGCTGGCCAGCATACGGGTCCCACGCACAAATCCCGGCCGTAAGCCCGACCGGTTCCATCTGGGAATTTTCCGGCGACAACCACGCAAGGGGCCGGGCCACAACTCATTCGACGAAACAGCGATTCGGACGAAGACTACCGAAGAGGTATCATCGAGGGTTATGGCGACTTTGAATAGCTTTGGCACACGCACCGAGATTCGCGTCGGCGGGCAACCGGTGCAGATTTACAGCTTGCCGGCGCTCGAGAAAGCCGGTTTCCCAGGTGTCTCGCGGCTGCCGTACTCGATGAAGGTGCTGCTCGAGAACCTGTTGCGGCGGGAGGATGGCGCGTTTGTAAAAGCGGATGACATCCGTGCATTGGCGCAGTGGAATGCGACCGCGAACGTCGAGAAGGAAATCTCGTTCATGCCGGCGCGCGTGCTTCTGCAGGATTTCACCGGAGTGCCGTGCGTTGTCGACCTGGCCGCGATGCGTGATGCGGTGATCGAGTTGAAGGGGAACCCCGATCGGGTAAATCCCTTACAGCCGGTCGAGCTCGTCATCGATCATTCGGTGCAGGTGGACTACTTCGGGCGGCAGGACGCGTTTGCCCTGAACGCCGAGCTCGAGTTTTTGCGCAACCGCGAACGTTACGCGTTTCTCCGCTGGGGACAGCGGGCGTTCAACAACTTCAAGGTCGTTCCGCCCGACACCGGCATCGTCCACCAGGTGAACATCGAGCACCTCGCGCGCGTCGTCTTCTCGCAGACCATGAATGATGTCACCGAGGCATACCCCGACACGCTCGTCGGCACCGACTCGCATACGACGATGGTCAACGGGCTTGGCGTCGTGGGCTGGGGCGTCGGTGGGATCGAAGCCGAGGCCGCCATGCTCGGGCAACCGAGCTCGATGCTGATTCCAAGAGTCGTGGGCTTCCGCCTGACCGGAGCGATGCCCAAGGGCACCACCGCGACCGACCTGGTGCTGACCATCACCGAGATCCTCCGCAAGCACGGAGTCGTCGGCACCTTCGTCGAGTTCTACGGCGAGGGCCTCAGCGCGCTGACGATCGCCGACCGCGCGACACTCGGCAACATGTGCCCCGAGTACGGCGCCACTGTCGCCATCTTCCCGATCGATGACATGACGCTCGACTACCTGTCGCTGACCGGCCGCGACCCGGCCCAGGTGGCGCTGGTCGAGCAGTACGCCAAGGCTCAGGGGCTGTTCCGTACACCCGGTGCACCCGACGCGGTGTATTCCGAGGTCGTCGATCTCGATCTCGGCACGGTCGAACCGAGCCTTGCCGGCCCGAAGCGGCCGCAGGATCGCGTCTCGCTCTCGAAGGCGAAGACTGCATTTCAGGTCGCGCTCCCTTCGATGCAGGT
>JALDXQ010000229.1:0-10666 GCA_032156805.1 Acidobacteriota bacterium | reverse complement strand
GTTGCCGGCGCCGGCGCCTTCGGATCCGGATCCGAAGAGCAGACAACCGCCCGCCCCCCCGCCACGTGCACGACATGTTCGCGTTCAGAATCGCGCATCCTCACGACGTAACCGGACGTGAGTATCGGGGTGTACACCATCCCGCGCTTCGGGCAACCGAGGCTCGAGTCACGCCATTGCGCGGCTGCGATGCTGACCGTCTTGATGCCTTCGATCGAAATCGATTGAGTCTCCGCCAGCGTCTGGCGCGCAAGAGTCGCGGCTTCCACCTCAGCCTTGTTGCGATCCTGCGCCGCGACACCAATGCCAAAGAAGATCACCGCGCAGACGAAGAGTGTACGAGAGGCAATGCCACCGCGTTCAAGTTGACAACGGCTCGTGGGGTGCGCCATAGTCTGCGGCCTTCACGCTCGTACGTCCAGCCGTACGCCATCACGGGAGATTGCTATGCAGTCAGCCCCTGTCAAGGTGGCACTGATTTCCACAGTTGCTATCTCGCTACTCATTGCGGGCGGTCATCGACTTCGCGCGGCCGACGAAGATGAAGCGCTCATCGTCGAGTGTACCAGACCGTGTTCCGCTGTGACGGCGGTAGTCGCGGCCGCTGGTGGTGTCGTCACCCAGCGATTCGAGAACGTCGATGCAGTGGCGGTCCGCGTCCCACGTTCGGCGGTTCCGTCCCTGGGGAACGTTGCCGGTGCAGAGTCGGTCCGACGGGACGCGATGATCAAGGCGCCAGGTCCCGCAGTGCTTGCTCGGCTTACGGGGCAGCTGGAGCAGCCGATCGATCCGACGGCACTCGCGCCAGGGCAGCCGGCGAATTACAACTTCAACCTCGAGTTCACCAACGTGGCGCCGCTTCATGCCGCGGGACGCATCGGTCAGAACGTGGTCGTTGCCGTCATCGACAGCGGCTCCGCCAATGTTGTCGACATACCGGCGTTGAGCACGAGCATCATCGGCGGCGAAACGTTCGTCCCGCCTTCGGTAGATCCGCTATCAGCGACCCATCGTGAGAACGGCTCTCACGGCACGATGACGGCCGAGATGGTCGCGGCCCACGCGGTGTTTCTCTTCCAGACAACGAGCGCCTTTGTGCAGGCGGTGAATCGCTACATGCCCGGAAGCGCGATCGCGTGTGCGACTCTGCCGGGCACCTGCGGCTTGCCCCCCAACGTTGCGGCAATTGCGAGCGCGGTGCCGATGACGGGGACTGCGCCCGGGGCCCGCCTCTACGCGATGAAGGTCTTCGATGCGAGGGGTGGCGGCGCGCCCGAGTCGCGCATCATTGCGGCCATGGATCGAGCCATCACGCTGCGGCGCAACTACAACCAGACCGGCGTCAACACAGCGGTGTCGGGTACTGGCAGCGAGACCGACCCGTTCGTCTACAGCTCGCTCAAGATCGACGTGGTCAACATGAGCCTCGGCGGTCCCACGCTGTTTGCCGGACGCAATGTCGAGGATCAGCTGACGCTGGCGATGCTCGAAGTCGGCATCACGCTGGTCACTTCCGTCGGCAACAGCGGGCCGGCCGCGATGACTGGTGGAAGCCCGGGCACGGGCTTCGGCTCCCTGACGACCGGAGCGGCCTCCACCGCCGAACACGACCGCGTCCTTGCCGACCTCCAATTCGGCGCCGGCGCCGGCGAAGTGTTCCGCCCCACGACACACGCGCAGACGGCGTACTTCAGTTCACGCGGGCCGACGGCGGATGGCCGAAACGACCCGGACATCACGGCCAACGGCGTCAACAGCTTTGTGCAGGCGTATCTCGCGCTGACCGCCACTGGCGGGCTCGCGGATTGTCGTGAGCCGGGCGCCGTTGCTGGAACGTGCATCCCGCGACTCGTGTTTGCATCGGGAACGTCCTTCTCGTCTCCGACGGTGGCAGGCGGTGCGGCGGTGCTGCGCGGCGGGCATCCCACGAAGAGCGCCGTCCAGATTCGAAACTCGCTGCAGCAATCGGCGAATCCCGACGTGCTCGGCGACGATCCGACGCGAATCGACCAGGGCAATGGCGTGGTCGACGTGGCGAAGGCGGACCACATGCTCGCCACCGGCGCCGTCAATTCCTGGCTGCCGGACGTGAAGAAAAGCCACCACGATGAAGACGACGGGCTCGGGTCGGGAGGCAGCAGCGTGCAGCGCAACGTCGAGCGCGCGGGGTTCGACGTCGCCAAGTTCCGCGACAATCGCTACTCGAAGACGGTGTCCAACCTGAAACCGGGCGAGGTCAAACAGATCTTTCTCGCGAGTGATTTCCTTACCTCGAAGTTCACGATCACGATCGATCGCGTGACGCCCGCGTTGCCGCCCGACCAGCAGAATCAGTTCTGGCTTTGCGGTCCCGAGGGCATGGAGTTCCTGTGCGGTGACGACGTCTACGTGCAGATTGTGGATGCGCCGACCTCGTTCGACGTCACGCGCGCGACCGGATTCCCCAATTCACAGGAGCCGCTCACGTTCACGATCGACAACCCGCAGACCGGCCTCGTGCGCATCGCGCTGCAGGGCGACACGACCAACGGCGGCGACGTGTCGGCAACGGTGACTGTGATTCGTCATCGGCGGTTCGACGGGCCGCCAACGAGCGCCGGCATCATCGAACAGGACGAAGTCGACTTCGTGGAAGTCGACGTCCCGGCCGGCGCCGGCAAGGCCGTCTTCGAGCTCGCATGGTCGCAGAACTGGGCGCGCTACCCGACCAACGATCTCGAGCTCGTCCTGCTCGATCCAGCCGGCAACGTCATCGACATCGGCGCCACGGCGAACAGCCCCGAGCGCGTCGAAATCGTCAAGCCGATCGCCGGCCGGTGGACGGCGTCGATCGTGGGGTTCACAATCCACGGTCATCGAGGTCACGAACGGCACGCCGGCGACGACGGTCCGCGAAAAGATGTCTATACCTTCCGTGCGGAGGCCGATGGGAAGCGCCTCAAGGAGGCCAGGTAGCGGGTCGCTACCTTGAAGCCAACACCCATTCGTCGAGCTGTTCGAGAACTTTCGGCCAGGCATCGTTACCTGGGTGACGGCCGCGACGAAGGGCGCCGAGACCCACAGCTCTGACTTGGGCGGTCGACGATGTCGAAGACGTCGTCCGGACGCTCAAAGGCAAAGGCGTCAGGTTCGAGCACTACGAGCTGCCGGAAACGACGCGCCAGGGCGACGTTCACGTATCCGGCGATCTCAAGATCGCGTGGTTCAAAGACCCGGACGGCAATATTCTCAGTGTCGTGAGCCGCTGAGGACGGAGAGGAGATATCGATCCGCAACGGGCACTCCGGCCGGGCGATGCGTTGATCGTCGTCGACGTGCAAATCGACTTCTGCCCGGGCGGCGCGCTACCGATCGAACGTGGTGATGAGGTGATCCCAGTACTGAACCTGTGGATCGAAGCTGCGACTGATGCCTCAGTGCCTGTCTGTGTTTCGCGTGACTGGCATCCGCCGCACCATGTCAGCTTTACTGAATCCGGTGGAGACTGGCCTGTGCACTGCCTCCAGAACAGCCGTGGCGCTCGGTTTCATCCCGACCTGAAGGTCCCGCATTCTGTGATCGTGGTGACCAAGGGTGTCCGGTTCGATCGCGATCAGTATTCAGCCTTCGACGAGACCGGCCTCGCTGCAGAACTCCGGAGGCGAGGTGTGCGACGCGTCTGGGTCGGTGGTCTGGCCCAGGACGTCTGCGTGCGCGCCACGGTTCTCGACGCGCGACGGGAAGACTTCACTGCGATCGTCATTACCGACGCCACGCGCCCGGTAACTGCTGCCGGCGGCGAGCGGGCAAACGACGAGATGCGTCAGGCCGGCGCATGCTTCGAGACGACCAGCGCGATCTCGTAATGGCCGAAACGCGGCTCAGTGAGCATGGGCTCTTCACCGATCTGTACGGGCTCACGATGATGCAGGCCTACCTGGCCGAAGGCATGACGGACACCGCTGTCTTCACGCTCTTCGTCAGACGACTGCCCGAGCGGCGAAATTTCCTGCTCGCGTGTGGAGTGGAGTCCGTTCTCGCGTACCTGGAGCAGCTGCGGCTTACGGACGACGATCTGGGCTACCTGCGATCGCTCGAGACATTCTCCAGTGACTTCCTCGGCTGGCTGCGCGGGTTCCGGTTCACGGGAGACGTCTATGCCGTGCCGGAAGGGACACCGGTCTTTGCGAACGAGCCGATCCTGGAAGTGGTCGCGCCAATCGCTCAGGCGCAGTTCGTCGAAACGCTCGTGATCAATCAAGTTCACGTTCAGACCGTTCTCGCATCGAAGGGAGCACGGGTGGTCGCTGCGGCACGGGGTCGCAAGGTCGTGGACTTCGGCGCTCGACGGACCCACGGCATCGACGCCGCGCTGGCGGCGGCGCGCGCGTTCTACATCGCCGGCATCGACGCGACCTCGAACGTGCTCGCCGGCAAGCGATACGGCATTCCAATCGCGGGAACGATGGCGCACAGTTACATCCAGGCGCACAGCGACGAACGGGACGCCTTCCGCGCTTTTGCCGAGATTTTTCCGGGCACGATCGTCCTCGTGGACACGTACGACACGCTTGCCGGCGTCCGGCGTGTCATCGAGCTGGCGACGCGTACACCGGAAGAGTTCAAGGTCAGCGCGGTCCGTCTCGACTCCGGCGATCTGGGCGCGCTGGCGCGCGAGACGCGCCGCATGCTCGATGCCGCGCGTCTTCATGGGATCGGCATCTTTGCCAGCAGTGGTTTGGACGAACATGAGATCGAGGCACTCCTTGACGCGGGCGCGCCAATCGACGGGTTCGGAGTCGGCACCGGCATGAGCGTCTCAGACGACGCGCCGGCGTTGGACATCGCGTACAAGCTGGCTGAATACGGCGGCGAGGGGCGAACCAAGCTGTCGCGCAACAAACCGATTCTTCCCGGCCGTAAACAGATCTTCAGATACGAGAACGACGGGAAAGCGATCGCCGATGTGATCGGCCGGGATGGCGAGCGGCTCGACGGCCAACCCTTGCTGCGCGCCGTCATGCGTGGCGGACAGCGAACGATGGACGCCATGGAGGATCTGCTGTCCATTCGGAAGCGCACAGCCGGGGAGATTGAGAAGCTGCCCGCCCTTGTGACGGCATTGACACCCGCCGATCCACCGTACCCAGTGACAGTCAGTGCCGCCTTGGAGCACCATCACCAGAAGGTGAGGAACGCCGGTCAGACAACCTGAACCGTGTGCTGTAGCGCGGGCAACCCACACCACCAGCGGAGGCCGCGCGCAGTGCCCTAGATCCATGGCGCGCAGCGGCGCAATGTCCTTCTTCGCGGTCCATCTTCAGGTGGATGCCACGGCCGGAGTGTCTGCGATACGGCGGCCGGACTCGGACCTTCCGAGAGTGCCTGCACGCATTGCGACCGCGTCTTGCAGAACGTTCGCAGCCCAGTGGTATGCATTGGACCGCTCAACAACCGCCCGCATCGACCGCATCCGGGTCGTCTGTTCACTGATCGGCATCGTCAACGAGTCGGCAAGCGTGCGGGCGCAGTCCTCGCTGGAATGGGGGTTGATGCATAAGGCGTCGACCAACTCGCGCGCCGCCCCGGCGAACTCGCTGAGGACCAGCACGCCCTTCTCGTCATCACGGGCGCAGACGAACTCTTTCGCAACCAGGTTCATGCCATCGTGGAGGCTGCCAACGTAGCAGACATCACTGGCACGAAACAGTTCGAACACCTCTCTCTTGTCCAGATGTCGGTCAAGCAGGACGATCGGCTGATAGTTGTTCGTCGCGAATCGCTGATTGATCCGGTCGGCCGTTTGGCACACGTGTGCGCGGTAGTCCGCGTAGGTCGATAACCGCGATCGACTGGGCTCGGCGACCTGAAGAAGAACGACTTTTCCTCGGAACTCGGGCCGCGTCACGAGCAGTCGTTCCAACGCGAAAAACTTCTGCGGGAGTCCCTTCGTGTAGTCGAGTCGATCGACGCCGACGATCAATTGAGTCTCCGGCGAAATGCCGAACCGACGACGAACGATGGTGCCGCAAACGTCGACCGGGAGCGACTCGAGAGCCCATCGATTGGGCCACTCGATCGAGGCCGGATAGTCGCGGACGAGCGTGCGATGACCGCCATGCGACACCACGCCGTCATCCCGGTCCACGTCGGCACCGAGAACGCATACCGCCGCGTCGAGGAAGTTCTGGCAGTCGTCCGGCGTTTGAAACCCCATGATGGAGCTTCCGAGAAGCCCTTCGATCAACGCTCGCTCCCAGGGACATGCCGAGAGCACGCCGGGACTTGGAAACGGGACGTGCCAGAACGCCGCGGTGGTCGCCTGGGGAAGCCACTCCCGGATCATCCGGGGTGCGAGCGCGAAGTGGTAGTCCTGCACCAGGACGATCGGTGCATGTCCCGCCATTTCCTCCCGGAGTGCAGTGACCCATCGGGCGTTGGCCAAGGAGTACATCCGAAAATCGTGGCCACGAAAGACGGGCCGGACGGACGTGCGGTGGCAGAGCGGCCACAGCCCTTCGTTGCAGAACCCGTCATAATACCCTTGCGTTTCCTCCGGCGTCAGCGGCACGTTGTCGCGTGCGATCCAGAGGAGTCTGCCGCTGTCCGTCAGCGGTTCCAACGCCGTGACGAGGCCGCTGGACGAACCGCATCGCCCGCCGTCCCCAGCCCTCGTGTCATCGTTCAGGACTGGTCCTCGGTTCGCAAGGACGACGAGTGACTCGCGGGCACAGAAGGCTTCGACCCAGGCATGAAAGTTCGTTGCATCCCACGACATCCGCGCCGCCTGCGGTTTTTCCACGGCGCCAGTTAACAACGCAAACATCGCAGGCACCATCCGGTTGACGGGGGATGAGCAAAGCCGCTGGCGCCCCAGCTCATCCGCGGTCTACGGTGATAGTTTGCAGCCCAGCCGTCGTGACTCCCCCTTTTGCCGGATGTCCCCGCAGGACTCGGTAACGCTACCCTGAGCTTGCGCGGTACCCGCGCTGTTATCTCAGGATTTCCGTTTGGATCGATGGCTTCCCATTTGCCCAAGAGCCTGATCGAGTTCATTCACAACTGTGTGCCGACGTATCAGGCTGCCGAACTGCTCCTCTTCTTTGCGGCTCACCCCGAGTGCGACTTCAGCGCGGAGGACATCGTGGTCGCCATGCGTCCTGTGGTCATCACTGTGCCGGCCGTCAGGGAATACGCCTCGCTGTTCGTCGACAAAGGCTTGATTGGGCAGGCACACGGGCGCTACAGATATGGTCCGGCGACGAAGGAAGGCGAACGCGGGATCGGCGAGCTGGCACACGCCTACAACGAGAAGCCGGTCACGTTGATTCGCGCGATCTATCGAATCGCCGATGGCAAGATCCAGTCGTTCGCCGATTCCTTCAAGCTGCGAGAGGACTGAACGTGGACGGGTTCAAGATCGCCCTGTATGTGGTCGCCGTTCTGTCCAGCGGTGCGTGTGCCCTGCTGCTGTTTCGTGGATACCTGCGCCGGAGGGTCCGGCTGCTGATGTGGAGCGGCATCTGCTTCATCGGTCTCACGATCAACAACGTGGCGCTGTTCGTGGACCTCGTCGTCCTGCCCAACGTCGATCTTCGCCTGGCCCGGTTGATCCCTGCGCTCGTCGGCATGACGCTGTTGCTCTATGGCTTCATCTGGGACGCCGACTGAGCGCCGTATGATCGAACTGCTGTCGGGCGCCCTTCTCTTCTCGTATTTCACAGCCGGCATCCACTTCCTGCGCTTCTGGCGGCGGACCGGTGACCGGCTGTTTCTGCACTTCGCCGTGGCGTTCTGGCTGTTCGCGCTGAATCAGCTGGCGAGTTCGATTCCGGTCGTCGCCAACGAGACGGCAGGCTACGAATATCTCCTCCGCGTCCTCGGCTTCGTCGTCATCCTGGTGGCAATCGTCGACAAGAATTTCGCTGCCCCACGTCCTCATGGACAACCCGGGGCTGATTGATCAGCCGGAGCCGATTCGGCTCAACGCCTCCATGCTTTCCGGCGCCGGATCTCACCAATTCGACTGATGCCACTACTGCTCTTCCTATGGTCGAATTTGATGAGGAGGCCATCGAATGAACCGTAGAGAAGACGAAAGCAACTGGGCGCATGCCTGCAGGGTATTCGGGCTCGACTCGCATGGCGTCTCGCTCAACGTTGACGCGGCATTGGCGGGTGGCGATTCGGCGACCCGTCGGAGTCGCAACTACGTTCCGTCAGGAAAGAGGGGTCGTTCGCCAAACGCCACCCATGTCACAGTAGACGGCATCGGGCAGCGGAGCGCCATCATGTCGACAGGTGAGCCTGTCTGAATCTTTGCCCGAGCAGGGACGCTGGAGAATCCAGGGAGGTCGGGGATGCGGCTGAAAACGTGGCCCGTCGCGGCACTCGGTCTCGGTAGCCTCGTGGTCCTGATCGCCGTGTCCATGTTGGCCGCGTCGCGCAAGTCGCAGGACATTTATGGCGAACTGGATCGACTGAACAGTCATCATCAACGCGTCGACACCAGCCTCAGGCGCCTCCGGTCGGACGTCAACCTCTCAGGTATCTTCGTCAGGGACTACCTGCTGGATGTTGCGCGTGAGAAAGCACCCGAATATCGGGAACGCATTGCCGACTTCCGGCTCACCAACATGGCGACACTCGCCGAGCTGAAGAGCCTGGTCCGCCGCGACGAAGAGATCCTCAGCCTGCAATCGAAGTTGAACGAATATTGGGAGGCCTTCGACCCGCTGTTCGACTGGACGCCGACCGAGAAGATCTTACGGAGTGCGAGCTTCCTGCGGCGTGAAGTCGTGCCGCGGCGCGAGGCCGCGCTCGCCATCGCACAGCAGATCGAGGAATTGAACAACGCAAACCTGGCGGCTCAGCGCCAGGAAGTCGCCACACGGTATGCCGCCTTCCGGCAGGACCTGCAGCGGTTGCTGTGGCAGACCGTCGCGCTGGGTCTCAGTGTGGCCGTCATCGTCGTTGTCAGACTGCGAGTCCTCGAGCGGCGCTCGACGGAAGCCGAACATCAGATGCGCGAACTGTCACAACAGCTGGTCAACACGCAGGAAGACGAGCGGAAGAATCTCTCCCGCGAGTTACACGACCACGTCGCCCAGGTCCTGACCGGCCTGAGAATGGAACTCGGTCGAATCGAACGAACCAGCACCGCGGTGGGCCCTGCCGTGGCCGAATGCAAGAAACTGGTTGACGACCTGTTCCGTACGGTCCGCAACCTCGCACTCGGCCTTCGCCCGAGCATGTTGGATGACTTCGGCCTCCAGGCCGCCCTCGAGTGGCAGGCACGCGATTTCATGAGCCGCTACGCGATCACGGTCGACCTGACAATGGATGGCGCTTTCGACACATTGCCCGACAAGCATCGAACGTGCGTGTATCGGATCGTGCAGGAGGCAATGACCAATTGCGTTCGTCACGCCCAGGCCAGGACCATCAAGGTCGGCGTGATGACGGAAGGCGATCGGCTGCGCGTTTCCATCAATGACGACGGCATCGGACTGGATCCAGCCCACCGCCGAAAAGGGCTCGGCCTGCGCGGCATCGACGAGCGCGTCAAGGAACTGCGTGGAACGATGCGCATTTCGTGTGAGCCGGGGCGAGGCACGAGCCTGGTCGTGCATCTCCCGCTGCCGGAGCATGTCATGGAGGTCCCGCTTGCGCGTGCTGCTGGCTGACGATCACAGCATCGTCAGAAGAGGGCTGCGCGGCCTGCTCGAGACGGCCGGGCTGACGATCGTCGCGGAGGCGGCAGATGGCCTGGAAGCGGTGCGGCTCTGCGAGGAACAGCGTCCAGACATGATGATCCTGGACATCGGGATGCCCAAGCTCACCGGCATCGAGGTGGCGGCGCGGGCGCAGAAGATGGATCGACCGCCTGGTGTGATCATCCTCAGCGTCCATGGCGACGAGACCTACATCATGCGGGCGCTGGCGGCCGGTGCGCGCGCCTATCTTCTGAAAAGCGCGACCGACGAAGATTTGATTCCGGCCGTGCGGGCCGTCGCCGCTGGCAAGCCGTTCTTCAGTCCCGCTGTCGCACAGGTGATGGTGGAAGACTATGTGCGCACGCTCCACCAGAGGGGACTCACCGACTCGTATCATCTGCTGACGGATCGCGAGAAGGAGGTCCTTCAGCTGCTCGCCGAAGGGCGATCGAACAAGGAGGTCGCCTCGCTGCTGGAGCTCGGTCTCTCGACGGTGGAGACGCACCGCGCCAATCTCATGCAGAAGCTGAACCTGCACAACACCGCCGAGATCGTGCTGTACGCCGTGCGCAAGGGACTGATCGTATAAGTTCTCCGGATCGCTCCCCTGTTTGTAGGAGTGTCTTGACCAGGAGCGTAAGGGAGCATCAGGCATGGAGCTCGTACAACCAGCGCTCTCGTGCCGCCTGGCTCGCTACCTCAACGCAACTCGTGAGCTCGCCGCGGCGATGCTGGTACGAACACGTTGGCTGGGGAGTCCGCGTACCTTGCGGCCGAGCAAGGTCGTTTCGGCGATGAGCGACGAATGGATGCGGGAGTTCGAGAAGTACGATGCGGCGCACGGCGGCGACCGAGAGTGAGAGCCCAGCAAGGCAGACCTGTCTGTACGAGGACGACGAGACCAGGGTCTCTAACGATCGTGCGGCTTCACCGTCACGGTGAAACTGATTGGAATTCGCGCCGGGTTGTAG
>JALDXQ010000228.1:0-10763 GCA_032156805.1 Acidobacteriota bacterium | reverse complement strand
TGAAAGTCTTGCGAGCGCCAGGGCCCTATGCGTTTTGTAGCGCATCGATTGGTCGCTCGTGGAAGGGTTACCCGTTCGACGGCGTCACTTCAATTCGACTGCCGGCGCAGCGGTATCCGATCAGGATTGAATGCAGCGGCCTGTCGCCGGTCGTGGGTGAGATTCAGGTGCCGGCTGGAAAGAACGAACGCAACTTCAACGAGGTTGTGACGCTGAAACCTCCTTCAGAGACACCGGTGCCGCGATGATCTTCCGATGTCCGAACTCCTGTCGGCTATGGGGCGCCGTCCTTCTAATGCTCGGTTGGGTAACTGCGCCCATCGTATTCGGTCAATCGACTGGGGCACAAGCCGGTGATCCGGCGGAAGCGCTCTTCCGTCTAGCCGAGGAAGCGCGGGTGAGTGGACGAGCCGAGGAGGCCATAGGCAAGTACCTGCGTGTCGTTGCGGAGCACCCCGCATCGCCGTGGGCAGCGCGTTCGGGGTTGGAGGCCGCGCGATCGATGGTCGGGCAAGGAATGTGGGCGCCCGCCATGCGCCAGATGCAGGAGGTCTACGCGAGGTTCCCGGAAAGCGGAGAAGCCGAGCAGGCGCTCGAGCGAAACACGATTCTGCATCGCTTGCGACTGAGACAGGGCCAGCCCGTATTTCGCTACGCGCGAACGGCCGTGGACGGTCAAGCACTCAGACGCGTAGTTGACGTGGACATGGATTCCGGCGGTCGAGTCTATATCGCGACTCGCCAGTCGCTGGCTGTCTTCAACGAATCGGGAGCGCTGGTGAGAACCGAACCTGGCGACGACATTCGAGGTCTCGCGATGCAGGCTGATGCTCCGGCGTTGTTCTACGAGCGCGGGCTTCGCACGGGGCCAAGCGCCCTCGTGCCAATTGCGGTCCCCGATCAGAACCGGCTCCGTGAAGTAGACATTCAAGCAGGTGCCGTGACTGCTGGAGAGATGCTCATTGCTGACCGTCGTACAAAAGCCATTCATCGCGTCTCGCCGAGCGGCGCCTACCTGTCGCGGCTGGCGTCCGTTGATGCCGTTCGCATGGCGGTCGGGCCGCAGGGCCAGGTTGCGGTCATCGAGCGCGAGACACGAGTAGTGCACCTCATTACGGCTGATGGAAAAACACGACCGTTGCCTGCTGTCGGTCCTGGGTATCTGCTTCGTGGCCCGATAGACGTGGCGTTTGATCCGCTCGGGCAGTTGTATGTGCTCGAGCGTGATTCGGTCGTCGTCTTCGCTGCGACCGGCGAACTGCTGTCTGTGTTCACGTCGAGTGCGGCTGCCGGGGCATTTCGGACGGCGGTCGCGTTGCACGTTGATGGCGCTGGAAGGTTATACGTCTACGACGACGATTCGGCGCGTCTCCAGGTATTCCATTAATTGGTGCCGACCTGTAGGACACGAGTATGCAATCAGGCCGAATTCTTCTGTGGTGTGTCGCCGCCGTCTTTGCGCTCGGCGTTTCCGCCAACGGGGTGCCGGTCGCTGCCCAGGAACTGGAGCGCCCCCAGGAGTTGATCGACGCCGAGCAGCTGGCAGCGGCCGGGGAGTGGGACCAGATTAACGTCTTGTTGACGCCGCTCATTCAACGGCTCGACGCGGGCCCTCGCGACGCCCGTTCAGGAAGACTCCTGATTGAGGCGTACGAAAGACGTGCGTTGGCCCGGTTGCAGATCGGAGATCGCGCGAATGCCGCGATCGACTTCACGGCGTTGCTCCAGGTCGATCCCAACTACACCTTTGCGGCGCCATCCCCGGGGATCATGAGCTTCTTCGAGGACACGCGGAAGTCAACTCTGGCATCACTGGACCTGGCCGTGAGCCCGGACGACGCGATTCTCGTTCTCGAGAAGGATGGTGCGCCTCCCCCTGAGACGTGGTCAGCCGTGCGAATCGGCGCTCAATGGTTGACCTCAGGTTCGTACCGTGTGACGGCTCGCAGACTCGGCTTCGAATCCAGGACCGAGGTCGTCGAACTTCGTCCCGGCGCGACGCTGCGCCTTCCGGTCGAACTCCGACGGACGTCGGCCGTGTTATTCGTACGCACGATCCCCTCCGGAGTGAGCGTGAGCGTCGACGGTGAACTGCGAGGTACGACCGAGGCCGGTCCTGACGGAGCGGAACGATCGCAGACGCTGACAATTGAGGGACTGGTCCCCAGATCGACTCCGTATCGACTTCGCCTGGAAAAGGACTGTTTCGTGCCCGCTGCGAGCGAGGTGCTCGTGCCTCCGCTGGAAGGCTGGAAGGGAGTGGGCGCTCCAGATTCTCTCCTCTGGGATCCTGATCGGTACTATGAGCAGGTATCGCTGAGACGTGCATTCGGGACCATCGACGTGACGGCCGATCAGTCCGGCGCGGCAATTCTGATTGATGGCGAACGGAGGGGCACAGCCGGGAAGCCGATCACCGACGTGTGCCATGGCGATCATTCTGTCGACGTACGTTCGCCAACAGGGCAGTTTTCCGAACGCATCAGGGTTGAGTTCGACACGGAAGTCCGTTTGCAGGCGAGACTGGTCCCCACGTACAGCCTCCTGAGGACCAGCAGAAGCGGCGCGCAAAACGATCTTGCCGCCGCGGTTCAAGGCCTGCGGACGGACAACCTGAGATTCGTTCCGACCGAGCTCGCTGAAGCGGATCTCGCGCCGCTCGCCTCTGCGACCGGAGAGGACCTGCGCCGTGCTGCTGATGACCTGATCCAGCGACTGGACAC
This sequence comes from Acidobacteriota bacterium, assembly GCA_032156805.1. GTDB lineage: Bacteria > Acidobacteriota > Vicinamibacteria > Vicinamibacterales > UBA2999 > Gp6-AA40. Next base: position 8,040 of record JALDXQ010000228.1, on the reverse strand, counting down.
CCAAGGCATCGCCACCGTAGGCAGGATCGCGGCAGATGCGGAAGGTCGAGACGTCGAGCTCAGGTTATTGGCCAGAGGGTCGTCCAGGCCCGACCTTCTGCGATTCTCTCTCCAGGACTCGGGCCTCCAGCGCGTAATTGCCACTCTCAACGCCCAGGTCCCCGTCGTCAAGCCCACGATTGGTATCGAGGCCGTCGATGTCATGCGGGTCGAAGGGGCCGTCGTTACGAGCGTCGATCCAGGTGGTCCGTCGGCTGGTCTTGTCATGCCTGGCGACGTGATCGTGAGCGTCGGCGCCTCTCTGGTCGCGAACGTGGCGGCGCTCGAGGCAGCTCTCGAGAAAGTCCCCGATGCGACAGTGAGTGTGCGGCGACGGGATAAGCCTACACCCGTCACCATTGTTGTCGAACGCCAGCCAAATGTCGTCAGCGTGTACGACCGTCGAGCATTCAATGCGGTGATCACCGATTTGAATGCGCAACTCGCACGGCTGCAGGTGCGCAGCGGCGCTCCTTCAGCAGAGGAGCAGCGACGGACCGAAGGTATACGATTGAACCTCGCCGCAGCCCTCATGGCAGTCGGAAATTATTCAGCCGCCCAACAGACGTTAACCCAGGTTCGGCTCGAGAGCCGACGTGGTATTTCAAAGGGCACCGTAGACTACCTGAGAGCAGTCTGTTATAAGCAACTGGGGCAACTTGCCGAGGCCCGCGCACTTTTCCAGGCCGCGAGCCAGGAGCCAGACGCGCTTTTGACCGAGCGTGGGCCCGCCGTGTCCTACCTGGCGAGGGAAGAACTCCTAGCTCTCGGAGCCGCCGCTCGAGAATAGGTCATGGGACGGTTCACCCGGAAAGCTTCCTCCACACGTGACGCGCCGTGACCTCAGTCACATCGGTCGCTACGAAATACAGCGCCGCCTTGGCACCGGCGGCATGGGGACTCTGTATCTCGCCCGTGATCCCCGTCTCGATCGATTCGTTGCCATCAAGCTCCTGAAAGAGGATTTTCAGGACGATCCCGAAGTCAGAGAGCGGTTCATTCGTGAAGCGCGCTCGGTTGCCAAGCTTCGCCACCCCAACATCGTCATCGTTCACGACGTTGGTGAGGATGACGGCCGGCCGTTCATGGCCATGGAGTACATCGCCGGTGAAACGCTGACTCAGTTCCTTCGGCGAACGCCTACCCCGCCCTTCGTCAGGCGTCTCGAATTGATGGAGGACCTCTGTGCCGGGCTCGCACACGCCCACACGACCGGCATCATCCATCGCGACATCAAGCCCGCCAATATCATGCTGGACGGTGATGGGGTGCTGAAGATCCTGGATTTTGGCATCGCCCGCATCGGCAACTCCGGGATGACGCAGGAAGGCATGATGATGGGGACGCTGAACTACATGTCCCCCGAGCAGGTTGCCGGCCGCGGGGTCGACAAAGGCACCGATATCTTCGCCGCTGGTGCTGTCCTGTATGAAGTGATCGCTCTCGAGCGGGCTTTCCCCGGACGCATAGACACAGGCGTTCTCCACAAGATTCTCAACGAAGGTCCGGTTCCGTTGGAGCAGCGAGTACCCGGTATCGACCCCGACCTGGCTGCGATCGTCCGGAAGGCGCTCGATCCGGATGTGACACGGCGCTATCAGGAGGCCACTGTCCTCCGCCAGGATCTGGCGCGGGTCCGCCGCAGACTGGTCGAGAACGAGCAAGCTGCAGTCGCCACCGTCGATCGGGACACGACTCTCGCCGAACCACCAAAGCCGACCGATGGCAAGACAGGCTCGAGAGCCGAAAGCGATCGAGTCAGGAGGCTGTCACCGGAACGCGTCGCGCAACTCCGACGACAACAGGTCGAGGAACACCTGCGGTTTGGAGAGGAGGCATTCGCACGCGGTGAGCACGATGCGGCACTGCATCACGCGGAACGCGCCGCGACGGTTGATCCCGACAGCCGCGAGGCGATTGACCTGATTGACAGGGCCCGGCTTGCTATCGAGGGGAAGGCCATCCGACAGTTGCTCGCCGACGCCCAGCAACTGCTTGCCGATGGCCATCTCGACGAAGCTGCAGCGCTGGCGGAGGAAGCGTCCGCGACTCTGCCGAACATCCACGGTGCCGACGAATTGCGACGTGAGGTTCGTCAGGCAGTCGACAAGATCGCGGCTGTTCGCCGGCGCGATCAGCGCATCGCAACGACTCTCGATCGCGCCCAGCAATCACTGGATCAGGGCTCATACGACACGGCCCTCCGTGCCGTCTACGAAGTGCTCGCGTTGGACCCCGAGAGCCCGAAGGCTCGGGCGCTCGAGCAGCAGGCGAAAACCCTGCTTCAGGCTCAGCGCGAACACGAACGTGCCAGACGGGATGCGTACGAGCGGCTCGCGCGCGCCGAGTCTCTGGCGGCCGAGGGCCAGTATGACGCGGCCCTCGCCGAGATCTCAACGCTGTCACCTCCGTCGGACACGGTGCGCCTGGCGGCCGCCGCCGCGCTCACGGCCGTCCGCAATGCCCAGCGCCTCGCCGCGCATGCGGACATTCTCGCTAAGGCACAAGCGGCGTTCGATCGAGGCGATTTCGAGGATGCACAGTCCGCGATCGACGCGATACCGGAAGAAGAACGGACCGCACGCGCGAGCACACTTCAGGTCGAAGTCGCCAAGGCGATCGACGCCCAACGGCAACTCAAAGACAAGCAGCAGGCGCTCGAGAGCGCGCTGAAGACGATCGAGGGGTTGGTCGAGCAAAACAGTCTGACCCGAGCTCTCGAGCAGCTCGATGATGCTGCGGCGATTGGACTCGACGATCCGCGCATCGGCACGCTCAGACGCCAGATCACGGATCTGGTTGCCGAGGCAGAGAACAGGAGGCGGCAGGAAGCGCGCGACCGGGTAGCGGCGAAACGAGTAGAAGCCGCCCAGCGCTTACTGGCCAGCGGCGATGGTTATGCGGCGATCGCCCTGCTCGAGCGCGACGGTACAGGCCATCCGTTGGTTGAACAGGCGCTGGGTGACATCCGCGTCGCGGTCGCCGAACACGAAGAACGGGTTCGCAAAGAAGCCGAACGCCGGCGTCAAGAGGAAGAAGCGAGACGACGAGCGGAGGCCGAGGCGCTCAGGAAGCTGGAGGAAGAGCGCAAGGCTGAGGAGGAGCAGCGCAGCGCCGAGGAGAAACGTCGTCAGCAGGAGGAGGAGCGGCGACAGCGGGAAGAGCAGCGACAAAGGCAACGCGAAGAAGTCGCCACGCTCATCCTGAGCGCTGAGCAGGCGCTGGCGGTTCGTCGGCCGGAAGAGGCCACGCTGATCCTCAGTCGAGTTGACCAACAGGTCGCGTCGGCAGACGACACGGATCTCCACCGGCGCGCTCGGGCGGCCAAGTCCGAGGCAGAACGCCTCGCTCGCGAACAAGAGGAGGAGAAACGCAGACAGGAAGCGGAAGCACGTCGACAAGAAGCGGAAGCGCGTCGACGGGAAGAGGAGGCGCGTCGACGGGAAGAAGAGGAGCGTCGACGGGAAGAGGAGGCGCGTCGCCGAGAGCACGCGCTGCAGCAGATTTTGACGAGAGTCGCGACGACTGTCGACCACGAGGCGGCGCTCAAATTGCTGGGTGAGGCACAGGCGGACGCTCCGGCGGATGGCCGGGTGCAGAAACTTGTGCAGGAACGTCGTGCCGCTCTCGCCTTACAGCATGCTGAGGAAGAGCGCCGTCAGCAGGAGGTGAGACGCGAGCAGGCAGAACAGAGGGCGCGTGCGGAAAGAGCGCGTCAACAGGCAGAGGCCGAAGCGGCATGGCGCGAACAGCAGCGTCTGCAGGCGGAACAGCAGCGGCGTGAGGAAGAAGAGCGACAACGTCGAGGTGAAGTCGAGCGATTGATGACGTCGGCCGAAGGGACCCTGATTGCCGGACGACCCGACGAAGCGGCCAGCTGGATCGAGCAGGCCGAGGCCATCCGGCTCGAACGGGATGACATCGAGCTGACGCGACGTCTGGACGCAGCCAGGACTGAACTGAGCCGTCAGAGAGAAAAACTCGCCGCGGACGAGCGGGAGCGGATTGAGCAGCAGGCGCGGGATGCGGCGAGGATCGGTGAACGCGCCCGGCAGCTTTTTGCGTCCGGCCAACTTGACGAAGCGCTCGCTCTGCTGCGCCGGTCGCCCGACCACGCGATGACGAGGCAGGTCATCGAGGAGCTGGAGTCACGTCGCGCGCAACTCGAGCGGGAGCGCAAGCGGGCAGAACGTGCCCGGCGGCTTCGCGAGAGACGAGCGGCGGCTGTCCTCGCTCTGAGGAAGGCTGCCGGCGACCGGCAGCTGCAGGTCGTGGGAGCGGTCGTGCTGAGCCTGACGATTGGGTGGGTCGTATGGCAGTCGCTGCCGACATCGCCACGAGTGGAGACCCCGGTGACCCGCACGGAACCACCCGCCCCTCCTGCGGCACCGGAACCGACCGCGCCACCTCCTCTCCCGAAAAGTCCTCCCGAGGAGAACACCGTTCCTCCCGGGCCCGTCACGTCAGGTCGCAATCAGCAGCCGGGACGTGACAATCCACCGGTAACTCGCGGGCGAGGTCTAAACGAGAGTTCCGCAAAACCAGTCACAGTTTCGCCGGTTGTTCCGGCTGAGCCCGCACCGTCCGCCGCGAAGGTCGGTCCGCCGCAGGCGAACTCGTCGAGCTCGAAGCCTGCCGATCCTGTGACTCAGAAGCCTCTCGCCCCTGTCACTCAGAAGCCTCCTGCGCCTATCGAGCCTCCCGCCTCAGTGGATCCACCTTCGCAGAATCCAAGTCCACCGCCCCCGCAACCATCACCGGCCGCGCCCCAGCCGGATCTTGCTGCGGAAAGAGCTGCCATTCAGCAACTCTTGACTCGTTACGTGACCGCCTACAACGCGCTGGACGAGGCGCAGCTACGACGGATCGATCCGAGGTTCACCAACATTCCGAACCGAGTCCTGCTCAAGTCGCTTGAACTGCGGCTATCAGAGGTGTCTATCGACGTCTCACCCGAAGGGCAAACCGCTGTTCTCAGGGCGACTCAGACTTTCTCCTACGTGTGGAACCGGCCTTTGCCACCTACTTCTTCCGGCACTCTGTCCTGGAGGCTCCGCAAGGTAGGGGACACATGGACGGTGCTCCCCTAGCCCGTGAGTTGCGACGGTGACTCAGTCATCTCGCCGATTGATTAAAGGTCGTTAGAACACGTAGTCGAAACCGATCACAGGCGTTGGCTTGGGTTTGAGACCGGCGTCGTTCATCTGAAACAGGACAGTCAGGTTCAAGAGGAACGTGCCACCGAGATTGATCTTTCCGCCGACGACCCCGAGGACAACGTTGAGATTCCCCTCGCTGGATTCGACCGAGAATTCGTCATTGGCCGTGAAGGAGGCGCTCGGAAGCGGGCCGGCCGCACGATTGGCGTAGACGTTGTTTTGAAGTGCGAAACGCGGCACGTCTTGGAATGTCCTGCCGTACACGTCGAAGCCAAGAGTGACCCGGGATGTTGGTGCGACACTGAACCCGATCGTGTAGTTGATCTCGTCGGGAACTGACAGGTCGATGGTGTTGGGCACGAATCCCCCGGGAACGGTGGTAAGCGCGAACAGTGCTGGATCGAGGTCGAACGACGTCGCCTCTTCGCTCGTTTCGCCGCTCGAGAACGTGTAGCCAAAGTTGACGTGTGGGCTGAACCGTCCGTATTCACCCGATGCAACGAACAGCAGCTTCGTTTGCGTCGCCCCGGTGCCCAACAGCTCGTCCTCGTCTCCGGTGGGCAATCGCAGGTCGAGCGCCGCCGCCAACGCAGAGGTCGGTGTTCGGAGGAAGTTGTACTTGGCGCGCAACAAGATGTCGCCGAGCCCGGTGGCCGAGCCGCTCTCCGAGAAGGAGGCCGTACTCCCTCCGCGTCCGTCGAAGCTATGCGTCAACGGATTTATCAAAGACCCCGTTCTCACGATTTCCGAATCGACCGTAGCGTCCATCTGCACGCTCACGATGGGCACGGCAATGCCGACGTCGAATCGGTTCGTGACTCCGTAGTTTGCGAAGAAGGCTGTCGTCTTCGTATCGATCGACGCTCGCAGGTTGCTGCGAAGCAGATCGCGCTCGAACTCGGGATTGAAGCCGGTGACTGCAGATGGATCAGAGGTCGCGACCGGGTAGTTGCTCAGATTCGCCGGGCAGCAGTCATTGTGCTCGCGTATGAAGCTGAGTTCGTCAGTATCGAGGTCGACGCCTTCGAAGGAGCTGTAACCGGTGGCCTGGAACGTGAATCCGAAATTGACCTGCTGCCGACCGATCGTGACGCCGCGCTCGGCGAACGAGGGGCCGAAGTTCGTGCTGGTGGGCATGACCTCACCGCGCTCGTTCACGCTGAAGCTGAATCCTCCTGACGACGACGCGAGCGGGAACGATGCCAGCTGCGACGCGAGTGCGAGATTCATTTCCCGCGTCGTCAGCTTGACGTTCTCGCCGATGATGAAGTGTGGTTGGTGAGGAATGGTTGCCGCCGGATTGGCTGGATTCGGCGATGGGGCATTGACGGTGGACACGTCGAACAATCGCTTGACGAGGCCTGCAAGCTTCTGGGCGCGCGCCTGACTCGGGACGAGGATGAGTAGCGACAGTACCAACACCCCGGTTCGTGCGACCCATCGGCGGTTAGCGTGATCAGAGTTGCGTCTGTGATCACGGCATAGCGGTGCGAACGAAGTCATTGTGTCCTCCCGAACAGCATGGAACTCGAGTGGGGCATGAACCGTCGCCGACTGCCAGACGACGTCTTTCGACTGCTATAACGAAGAACCTCAGCCTAACGGAACAACAGGGCGCTCGCAACAGGTCAGGTTACGGATGGTCGATCCGCCCCAAACGGGAAGTGTGTTCGTTGCGAAGGGTCGCAACCAGAATTCCTTGGCGCACCATGGCATACTCTCTGTCGCGGGCGATCCCTGGTCCCCGTCGGGCGTCGCCGGCGTATCACGTGGACGGACAGTCGCTGTCTCCTCGAGGGGTGCTCGCGCATGGCTCCCAACCGGATCCCTGGTCCACTCTGTCAGCTTGCACGACTGCTGCGCATCGACGACGGCACGCTCTGCCGCCAGCCATCTCCTGCGCCCGCTCCGATAGGCGCCGGAGATTCGGGGACCGGACAGGCGGGTCCGCGTTTGCTGGACGGCTCGTTGCAAGGCGCCCTCGACCAGTTCGCCTCGCCAGCGGTGCGGTTCGTGAGCGGCGACCCCGAGGAAGTACAAATGATGAACCGATGCCTGCCCAACCTGGCGCACACGCGATTCGTGAATGCACACTTCCAGGGACGGCGCAGCGTGTCGATCGACGAGATCGTACTCCACGATACCGGCAGCGGCCAGCCGCGCTTCGAGAACACCGTCCGCTACCTGGCGCACCCCCGCGATGGACGCGACGTGTCGATCCACTATCTCATCGGGCGCGGCGAAGGTCAGATCGTCGCGATGGTTCCCGAAGACCGACGCGCCAATCACGCCGTTGGTCACAACGATCGATCCATTGGAATCGAGCTCTGGCGGGTGCGCAACGAGACGCGCAACTACACTCAGTGGCAATACGAGACGGTGGCGCAGCTCGTCTACGACATCCTCCGGCGCCGCCGGATCTCGCGTGATCAGATTGTCGGCCACGGCGAGATTGAGCCTCGAAAACCCGGCGAGCCGCACGACTTCGACTGGGCGCGGTTCGACGACCTTCTCGACGCGGTCAACGAGCGTGTCAAGGACTTCGAGCCGACGATGGCGGCGTTTTGAATGTGGCGCGATGCAGAACTGCAAGCCTTAATTGGGCACCCTGACCGCTTCGTCCGGACATATGCCGGTAACAAAGCGATCAGGGCGTGAGGAGGGGAGCCCCTTTCAGGAGAGGCTTCCGTGCCGGGCGCCATGGCGGAGCGCCGCGGTCACTGTCTTCCCTAGTCGCAACCGGTGTGCCTGCACGTATCTGCACGTATCTGCACGAATCGGCACGCTACCGACCGATCAAAGGATCGCAGGGGGCGACTAAGGACGCCTTCTCATGGATAGG
>JALDXQ010000227.1:0-10805 GCA_032156805.1 Acidobacteriota bacterium | reverse complement strand
TCGGGGACCCACGCCCCGTCGATGCTGCCGTCCTGGAACGCGGTGAGCGTGTCGATCGGACCGCTCGCGACCAGACGGCCTTTCGCCAGAATCGCGACACGACTGCAGAGGGCCTCGGCATCGCTCAACACGTGAGAGCTGAAGAAGACCGTGCATCCACGGTCGCGAAGCCGCAGGATCAATTCGCGCACCTCTCGACGTCCGAGCGGATCCAGACCGGACATTGGTTCGTCGAGGAAGACGACTTCGGGATCGTTGACGAGCGCCTGGGCGATGCCCACGCGCTGCACCATCCCCTTGGAGAACTTCCGGAGTTGAAAGCGACGCTCTGCGCCGATGCCGGCCTGATCGAGGAGCTCTGTCGCGCGCCGTCGCCCCTCGGCAGCCGAGTACCCGAACAGCCCGGCAAAGTAGCGAATCAATTCCTCCGCAGTCAGGTTGTCGTAGAAGTACGGATTCTCCGGCAGGTAGCCGATCCGGCGGCGAACAGAGACATCACCAACGGGCCGGCCCAGGATCTCCGCATTACCCGAGGTCGGATAGATCAGCTGCATCAGCAGCTTGAGCGTCGTCGTTTTGCCGGCGCCATTCGGCCCCAGGAAACCGAAGACTTCGCCCTGACCGACCTGCAGCGTGAGGCCTTCGAGGGCGGCGTAAGGACGGGGACGCCAGAAGCCTTTGCTGTAGTGCTTGGTCAGTTTATCGGTCTTGATCGCGTCCATTCCCTCAATGGGTATCGGGCGATCGAGGCCCGATCCCCATCCCTACGAGGCCACCCCCGCCTTCTTCAACTGGTAAGCAATGACAGCGTCAAACGCAGCAGGCCGGAACCCGCCCAGCCTGATCCCATTGATGAAAAAGGTCGGCGTGCCGCTCACTCCGACCTTCTGCCCCAGCTGCACATCCTGTCTCACTTCTTCGAGCAGCTTGGCATATCGGCTGTCGAACTCCGCATCGCCGATGCTGGTCACTTCCCTCAAAACTGCTTTCACGTCTTCACGCGTCATCGACATCGACTGCCGATCGAAGAGAACCGCTTCGAGCTTCTTGTCCAGGTTCTTTTCTCTAGCCAGTCTCACCGCGACCGCTGCCTCGCATGCCGCGCCATGAACTCCACCAGCACCGCATTCGGGTTCGAGCGGGAAGTCGCGGCTCTCGTAACGGAAGACACCTGGGTAGGCCGCTTCGTACTTCGTGATGATGTCGTTGTAGAGCATGTACGCCTGGCGGCAGGACGGGCACTGATAGTCGTTGAACTTCAGCAGAAGGACCTTCACGTCTCCCTGCGGCATCGCATCCGGCACCGTCGGCTGGCGATCGAGCCACGCGTAAAGCTCTGTCAACTGCTCGGGAGTGAGTGTTTCGACCGGAACAGCGGGAGCTGCCGAAACCGCGGCTTCCGTATTGATGGCCGCCTCGCGCGGGAACGCGAGCACCAGACCCGCTGACGCCACCAGCCAGATAAGCGCAAGGGCGGCAGCGGTGGGGCTGCCTTTCAACGAGCCAAGATCTTTCGCCAGCCCGGATTGCAGCGCGCGCAACGGTCCCGCCGATCCAGCCGACACGAGGAAGATTCCGATCACGCTGACGTACATCGTCAGACACAGCGGACATGCCTGACGTAGCACGAAGAATGATGCATAGGCAAAGTAGAAGACCGCCGCCAATCCAACGGTTGACAGCAGGAAGATGTATCCGGCCGCACGCGACGCCTGCTCGGAACGAGGCGCGCGCATGCCCCACGCCGACAGCATGAGCACCAGCGCCGACCAGATTGCGCCGCCAGCAGCGACAGGAATACCGGCGACACTGCCGTACTCACTCTGAAAGACCTGCTGACAGGAAACGGTCTCGCTGACGTCGCAGAAGCTCGAGTAGCCTGGCTCGGTCAGCAGCCGGTAGTGCACGTAGAGCGCCGCGCAGGACGCGGCAAGACCAAGCGCCGAGAGCGCGACGAGAGCATAGCGAGTCCGGTTCGTCATAGGCCGCATTATAAGGCGGTCGCGCTGGACGGAATCGTCGTATCCCCGCTACCGGATAAAACACAAAAGGGACGCCGGTTTCCCGGCATCCCTTTCGTGCAGAAGTCTCGAACGAACGTTACTGAATCGCGGTCGCCGTGCCTGCGTCGATAGCCGCCTGGGTCGGGGGAACGCCGGTCGTGTCCTGGAAGATGGCTCCGCCCTGCGTGGTCGCGAACGCACGATTACCCGTCGAGCCGATCGCGGCCGGCTCAGCCGAGGCGTAGTAGGTCAGCGCCGACATCGTGCCGTTGCAATCATTGACAGCGTTGGCGCCCGGTGTCATTACGTAGTCGTAGCCGCTCTTGAGCGGCGCCGCCGCACTGGTCAGGTCTGGCGACAGGAACCCCTGAGTGCTACCGGCAGGTCCGACCGCAAGCACCATGTAACCGGTGGCGTAGTTGCCGTTGCCGCACGCCGATGCGTAATTGACTTGCGCGGTGTTGACGGCTCGCAGCGAGCCGATCGCCGACGTTTCATTGCCGGACATCCGGGCTCGCAGGAGGCCGGGAACCGCGATGGCCGCAATGATGCCGATGATCGCCACGACGATCAGCAGCTCGATAAGGGTGAACCCGTCGTTCTTCTGCAGTTTCTTCACAAAGTTCTCCTTGAGAGCGCTCGGGCCGGATGGGCCCGATGGTCAACTGATTCCGCCGCTCCGACACGGCGCCTCGTATCCTTTTCCGTTCGACGGGCTCAGGCGAGCCTGGCTTCGTCGCTGAACGGTTGAGTAAAAAGCAACGACGGTGCCAGGCTGCTGCGATTTGCACGCGCCAACATAAATGGTTGAAATACCTATAGATAGACCAACACATCGTGAGTCTGTCCGCGCCGCCCGATGCCAATTTTCGGGTCGGCTGACAGCAACTGTCAACGCGGGCTGCCAAGAATTGGCGATGCGTGCGAGACGCTGGACAACGCGGATATCGTCCTGAACGCGAAAAAGGCCGACTGGGAAACCCTAGTCGGCCTTCTTTTTTCGTTTCGAGGCTGCTTGGGCTACTGGACAGACGAGGTCGTGGGCGAGACCGTGAACGGTTCGCCCGGGGGGACCGCGCCATTTGCGGAGACATCCTGCCAGATTGCGCCAGAACCGTTGGTGGCAAACGCGCGACTGCCAGTGCCGCCCGGGCTCGCTGGGATTGCCGTCGCATAGTAGGCCGCGTCTGTAGGCTGCCCGTTGCAATCGTTCGGGCCAGGACCGCCGTTCATGCCGGCGGCCAGCGAGTACTCGAAGCCACTCTTTATTGGCGATACGGCAGACGTGAGGTCCTGGGACAGAAAGGCCTGGCCGCCGCCTGGGGGCGGGACCGCCAAAGTCGCATAGAGGATCGCGTATGACCCGTTCGCGCACGCTGCCGCATAACCCACTTGTGCCGAGTTCACGGACCGGAGTCCACCAATCGCGGAGGTTTCGTTACTGAGCATCCGCGCCCGCAGCAGGCCGGGAACCGCTATCGCGGCGATGATTCCGATAATCGCGACGACAATCAGGAGCTCTATAAGGGTGAAGCCCCCCTGATTCTCCAACTTCTTCAGCCTCTTCACGACCAGGCTCCTTGAGCTCGGGCCACTCTTCGGCCCGCTGACAGTAATCCGTCACTCCTGACGTCGCGCCGTTAACCGTCACCGGAAGGCGCAACATCCAATAAGGGAGCGAACGGCCGAGTCAGGGGCAATGTGGGTGCCACGAAAACACGGGGGCTTGGTCTCGTGCAAAGGCGAGAACGAACGGGTCGATCTGTGTGCGCCCGCGGTTAGAAGTTCTCAGTTATACAGGCTTTCGCAGACACGGGCTGACACGAAGTGTCAGTAAGGACTGCCGAGAATTGGCCGTATCCGCAGCGGAATGACGGCCTATCGCAGGTTGAACTTCTTGGCGTAGTAGCGAAACGAGCGGAAGCTCATGCCGAGCAGCTCCGCAGCCTTGGTTTGCACGCCGCCGCTCCGTTCGAGCGCGAGTGCGATGTAGTGGCGGTAAAACTGCTCACCCTGCGCCTCGAGATCGAAGCCTTCCCTGATGTCCGGGAAGCTTGCGTCGGCCGGAGAGAGACTCGCAGATGACGCACTGCCATCTCTCACCGCCGCCCCGGCCAGCGACCCGACGTGAGTCGGCAGGCTTTCAGGAAGAATCAAGGGCGTCTGTTCAAGTGCCACCGCGCGTTCGACCGCGTTCTCCAGTTCACGCACGTTGCCCGGCCACGCATATGCCGACAGGAGTTCCAGCGCCTCGTGTGAGATGCCGTGCACGGCCTTCTCCGCCGCCTTCGCGTACTTCGTCAGGAAGTGCTCGGCGAGCAGTGGCACGTCCTCGCGGCGATCCCGCAGCGGTGGCAGGTGCACCTGGATCACATTGATACGGTAATACAGATCCTCGCGGAAGCGCCCCTCGGCCACCATCTTCTGCAGGTCCTGATTCGTGGCGGCTATCACGCGGATGTCGGCCTGGACCTCCTCGGTGCCACCCAGTCGCCGGAATCGCCGGTCCTGCAGCACCCGCAACAGCTTGACCTGCATCGTCTGATTCATCTCCCCGATCTCGTCGAGGAAGATGGTGCCGTGCTCGGCGACTTCGACCAGCCCCTTCTTGTTGGAGTCCGCGCCGGTGAACGCGCCGCGCATGTGGCCGAAGAGCTCTGACTCGAGCAACGTCTCGGGCAGACCGCCGCAGTTCAAGGCGACGAAAGGGCGCTCCCGGCGCAGCGAGTTGTAATGCACTGCCCGCGCCACGAGATCCTTGCCGGTGCCAGACTCACCGGTGATCAACACCGTGCTGTTGGTTCTGGCGATGGTCTCGATCATCTTGAACATCTCGAGCATCGCTTCGCTGCGGCCGATGATGTTGCAGAACTCGTTCGAGGTATTCAGCGCGCGCTTCAGCAGGACGTTTTCCTGCTTGATACGAAGTGCCTCGAGGTGCTGACGCACCTTCAGGCGCATTTCGTCCATGCTGAACGGCTTGGTGAAATAGTCGACCGCACCGAGGCGCATGGCTTCTACTGCCGTGTCCGTGGATGCGAAGGCGGTCATCATGAACGCGACGAGATCGCGATTGGCCTCTTTCGCCATCCGTAGCACTTCCACGCCGCTGAGGTCGGGCATCCGGATGTCGGAGAGCAGAAGATCGATCCGCTCGCGCTGCAGGATCTCGAGCGCCTGTTTGCCATTGGCCGCTACCGTCACGTCGTATCCGTCCCGACGCAGGACGATGCGCAGCATCTCGCGCATCGAGGGCTCATCGTCGGCAATGAGGATGCGCGGCTTGGCGCCACCCTCAGCGCTCGTCTGGTTGTCGGTCGATGACGCCGCCGTGGAGTGTCGAGTCATGCGGTCACGCTCCGGCGTCCGGACTCAGCCGCGGCCGTGATGCCGGCGAGCGCCGGCAGCCGAACACGCATGACGGTCCCGACACCCACCTCTGAAGACACGTGGATGGTGCCGTTGTAGTCCGTGACGACACGGTGCACGGTCGCCAGTCCGAGTCCCGTACCCCGCTCGAAGGAACTGCGAAACGGTTGAAAGATTCCCTCGAGATCTTCGGGGGCAATCCCACAGCCTTCATCCTGAACGGCAAGGACGATCGACTCGTCACCCTGGGGCGCAAGTTCCGATGCGATCGCCAATCGCAGATGGCCGCCGCTCGGCATCGCCCGCAATCCGTTGGTGGCGAGATTCCACACGATCTGTCGAACCTGATTCTCATCGGCTTCGCACCAGACCGGGTCAGGCGGCACCTCGACGTCGATCACATGGTCGCTGCGAACCTCGGCACTGTTGCGCAGCAGAATCGCCGTATCCTGCAGTGCCTTGCGGACGTCGAGTTTGGTCATGACGGACCGCTGCGGCCGCGCGTACGCCAGAAACGATCTGATGGTGTCGTTCAGCCGCTCGGATTCGCGCAGCACGATGTCCATCAACTGTGCCTGATCTTCGGAGAGTGGCAACTCCTGGCGCAGTACTTGAATCGATCCCGACATCGAGGCGAGCGGATTTCGAATCTCGTGGGCTATACCGGCGGCCATCTCGCCCACTGCGGCGAGCCGTTGACGAAGCCGGGCGTCGCGCTCGAGCCGCCTCACGTCCGTGACATCCTGAAACGACCACACATAACCGGTCCCGCCCCCCGGGAATGTGAGCGTGCTCGCAGTCAGTCCAACGTCGATGACCCGCCCCTCCGGCGTGCGGTGCTGGCAGTCGATCTTCAGGCTGCGTCCCACGGTCAGTGCCGCCATGCGCGCGCGGACCGGTTCCGACATCTGCATCAGATCCACGATGTCCCGGCCGATGACCTGATTGGCGGGCACGCCGATGATCGTGGTCGCGGCGCGGTTGCACGTCAGGACCCGGCCTCGGTCGTCGGTGGTCATGAGCCCGCTGAGAAGGCTGTTGATGACGTACTCGTTGAAGGCTCGGAGATCGCGGATACGGTGCGACGCATCTTCGAGCCGCGCTCCCGCCGAGCGCAGGCTGTCGGCCAGCGAACCGGCAAGCAGGGCAACGGCAATGAACCCGCCAAGGTTGATCGCGACCGTGTACTGGGCCACACGAACCGTTGGCAGGTCGACGGCCGGTGAGAACCGGCGGGCAAGCGGCAAGTCGAGATCGATGTACTGAACCGCGACGAGCGCGAGGTACATCACGGCACTGAACGCCGCCAACTGCACTGCCACGCGGCGATACCGGATCATGCTCGCCGCAATGATCGGGAGCAGATATAGCGAGGAGAAATTGCTGGTGATACCACCCGTCACGTGAATGAAAGCGGACACGAGCAGAGCGTCGACAGCGAATTGCATGTCGACCAGCCAGGAGTGCCGCTCGGCAAACTTGAGCGTGGCCAGATAGAAGACGCTCAGCGCGTAGGTCAGGCCAATCAGCGCGAAGAACGGGTCGACGGGAAATGCCCCCGGGCGACTGATCTGGATCAGAATCGCCGAGCCCATCAGGAGGGTCACGAGGATGACCCGCGCGGCGATGAGCGTGGACAGGCGGGATCTCAAATTCATTGCAGATCTGCGACTAGTGATCGTTGATTCGTTGGTGATTGTTGATTGAGGATCGGCGATTTCGTGATGGTTCGACGCCATCAATCATCGATCGACCATCCACAACCACAGACCAATCTACCAATCTACAGTCACTAATCTCCAACGCTCTTCTACCCCGTGAGCTTGCTGATCAGGTCGAAGATCGGCAGATACATCGCGATCACGATACCGCCGACCACGCCACCGAGGAAGGCGATCATGATCGGCTCCAACAGTGTCAGCATGCCGGCCACCGCCACGTCCACTTCCTCTTCATAGAAGTCGGCAATCTTCGAGAGCATGGTATCGAGGGCGCCGGTGGCCTCGCCTACGCCAATCATCTGCACCACCATCGGCGGGAAGACCTTGGTTTCTTTCAACGGCTGAGCAATCGTCTCGCCTCGCTCGATGCTCTTGCGGGTCGTCTGAATGGCTTCTTCGACAATCGCGTTGCCGGCGGTGCGGGCCGTGATGTCGAGCGCCTCCAGAATCGAGACACCAGATGCGAGCAGCGTCGACAGCGTACGACAGAACCGAGCAACCGCGATTTTGCGCATCAAGGGACCGAGAACCGGCAGCTTGAGCGTGATGCTGTCGATCGTCCTCCGCCCCCCCGGTGATGCGTAATACGAGCGGAACGCGAACACGCCGGCGCCAATGCCCACGAGAATGAACGGCATGAACCGGACGAGCCCATTGCTGAGCGCGATCACGATGCGGGTCGGCAGCGGCAGTTCCGCGCCCAGGCCGGCGAACAGGTTTGCGAACGTAGGAATCACCTTCCACAGGATGACCCCGACAACGAGCCCCGCGATGACGATGACCGCGACCGGGTAAATCATCGCGGACTGCACCTGGCCCTTGAGCTTGACAGCCTTTTCGATGTACGTCGCCAGTCGCTTGAGAATCGTGTCCAGGATACCGCCGGCCTCACCCGCGGCGATCATGTTCGTGAACAGCGGATCGAAGGTCTTGGGATGCTTCTTCATCGCGTCGGCCAGCGACGCACCGCCTTCGACATCTGCGCGCGTCGCGAGGATGACGGCGGCAAAGTTCTTGTCTTCTTCCTGCGTCCCGAGGATCTCGAGACACTGCACGAGCGGAAGGCCCGCGTCGATCATCACCGAGAACTGGCGCGTGAAGATTGCAAGGTTCTTGGCTTTGACTCTCTTGCCCGTCAGCTTGGGAGCAGTCTTGGCCGGCGCTTCCTTGACCGGGCTGATCTGGGTGACGAGGATCTGCTCTCGACGCAGAGCCGCCACGGCGCCGTCCATGGTCTCAGCGCTGCGTTCACCGGAGACCGTTTGTCCCTGACGCGTGCGTCCGCTATATGCGAATGTGGCCATTACTTGTTACTCCGCTCACTAACGCTCACTGCGCTGTCATTCGGAATGCAGAATGCATCGCGTACCTCATGCTGCTTCTGAATTTTGAATTCTGAATTCCGCATTCTCGATTCCCGCATCACCGACCCGCCGGTCTGCCCGTCGTTCCCGTCCGCAGCCCGGCGCCCTGGACGACGCCGACACCACGATTGATCAGGTCCTGCAACTCGTCGCGGTGCGACGACGCCATCATCGCGGTCTCGAGCGTCACGAGTCGCTTGTGATACAGCGTCGCCAGTGACTGGTTCATCGTCTGCATGCCCATCTTTTCCTGACCGGTCTGCATCGCCGAGTAGATCTGATGGACCTTGTCCTCGCGAATCAGGTTCCGGATGCCGGCCGTGGGGATCATGATCTCGAGCGACACCACGCGCCCTCCGCCAACCTTCGGCAGCAACGCCTGACAGACGATGCCTTCGAGCACGAGCGACAGCTGCGTGCGGATCTGGCTCTGCTGATGTGCCGGAAAGATATCGATGATGCGGTTGATGGTCTGCGACGCCGAGTTGGTGTGCAGCGTCGCCAGCGTCAAGTGGCCCGTTTCCGCGATGCGGAGCGCCGCTTCAACGGTTTCGAGGTCGCGCATTTCGCCGATGAGGACGATGTCGGGGTCCTCGCGGAGCGCGGCGCGCAGCGCGTTGCTGAAGCTCTCGGTATCGCTGTGCACCTCGCGCTGATTGACCAGGCAGCCCTGGTGCTGGTGCACGAACTCGATCGGGTCCTCGATTGTGAGGATGTGATCCTTCCGCTCCTTGTTGATCTTGTCGATTATCGCCGCCAGCGTCGTCGACTTGCCCGACCCGGTCGGCCCGGTCACCAGGACCAGCCCGCGCGGCCGCTCCGATAGCGTGGCAAGCACGGGCGGCAGACTGAGTTCCTGGAAGCTCCGGATTCGTTCGGGAATCAATCGATACACGGCGCCAACGGCGCCGCGCTGGTTGAACATGTTCACGCGGAAGCGTGCGAGTCCTTTGATGCCGAACGAGAAATCGAGCTCGAGCGTCTCCTCGAACCGCTTTTTCTGCGTGTCGGTCAGCACGCTGTAGGCGAGCTGCTTGGTCTCGGACGGTGACAGGGCCGCGCCCTCGAGACGCGTGAGGTGACCGTGGACGCGTACCTGCGGCGGCGTGTTGGTCGTGATGTGGAGGTCCGAACCCTCCATCTGCACCATCGTCTGCAGCAGTTCAGGCAGTGTTTGCATTACTTCACCGTCTCCCTGACGATCTCCTCGATAGTCGTCACGCCTTCCTTCACCTTCCTGAGCCCGCTGTTGCGCAGGGTGATCATCCCTTCCTCGACGGCCTTACGCCGGAGTTCGAGCGCGGACGCCCCCACCAGCACGAGCTCGCGGACCTCCTCGGTGATCTCCATCACCTCGTACAGACCGACGCGCCCCTTGTAGCCGGTGTTGTTGCACTTCTCGCAACCCTTGCCGCGATTGGGGACTACCCTTTTTGCATCTTCGGCAGAGAAGCCGGCCTGCATCAGCGCGGGAGGCGGTGTCGGGTCCGGTTCCGTGCAGTTCTTGCAGATTCTGCGCACCAGTCGCTGGGCGCAGACCAGGTTCAGTGAGCTGGCGACCAGGAACGGTTCGATGCCCATGTTCATCAATCGGTTGATCGTGCTCGGAGCGTCGTTGGTGTGCAGCGTCGAGAGAACGAGGTGACCCGTGAGTGCGGCCTTGACCGCGATCTCGGCCGTCTCGAAGTCACGGATTTCGCCGACCAGGATGATGTTCGGGTCCTGACGCAGGAAGCTGCGCAGCGCGGCGGCGAAGTTGAGGCCGATGTTCTCGCGCACCTGGACCTGGTTGACGCCCATCAGGTTGAATTCGACCGGGTCCTCAGCCGTCATGATGTTGGTCTCGACGGTGTTGATGCGCGCGATCGACGAGTAGAGGGTGTTGGTCTTGCCGGACCCCGTGGGACCGGTGACCAGCACCATGCCCCATGGCTTCGAGATCGCGGTCTCGAACCGCTGGAGCGACTCGGACTCGAATCCGAGCTTCGTCATGTCGAGCATCAGCTTCGTCTTGTCCAGCAGACGCATGACGATCTTTTCGCCGAACAGCGTCGGGAGGCAGGAGACGCGGAAGTCGATGTCTCGCATCTCACCGCCGTCCTGGAAGCGGATCTTGATGCGGCCATCCTGCGGGAGCCGCTTCTCCGCGATGTCCAGCTTGGACATGATCTTGATGCGCGAGGTGATCGCGTCGCGGAACTTCATCGGCGGCTGCATGATGTTGTAGAGAATGCCGTCGATGCGGTAGCGGACGCGGAGCTCTTTCTCGTAGGGCTCGATGTGGATGTCGCTCGCGCCCTTCTGGATCGCCGACATCAGGATGACGTTCACCAGCTTGATGACCGGCG
>JALDXQ010000226.1:0-10842 GCA_032156805.1 Acidobacteriota bacterium | reverse complement strand
ATAGCTCACCAGCGGCCAGCCGTAGTTGGCGCCCGGCTTCAGGACGTTGATCTCATCGCCACCGTTCGGTCCGTTTTCGTTCTGCCACATCTCGCCAGTACCGGGATGAACGGCAAGACCGAGGGCGTTGCGGTGACCGAGCGTGTAGATCTCAGGACGATGGTTGGGTCGGCCAATGAAGGGATTGTCGGTGGGGACGGTACCATCGTCGTTCAATCGCAGAACTTTTCCGCCTTGCTTGTTTGGGTTCTGCGGGAAGTTCGGGTCCTTGTCCGCAGGGTCGTTGCCGGTGGCCGTCACGTAGAGTTTGCCGTCACGACCGAACGCGATGCGCGAGGTTCCAGCGGCTTCGAGCACGAAGATGTCTCGGACCTCGGACAACGCCTTGCCGTCGAAGCGCCCTCGCGCAATAGCCACGGTCCGCCTCTTCTCATCCAGGGGCTTGGTGTACGAGAGATAGACGAGACGGTTTTGTGCGAACTGGGGATGGAGTGCAACGTCCATGTAACCATGGACGGCGCCCGGCAGACCCGATTCGCCAGCCCAGTACGCTGCTGGCGCTCCCGCGACCGGCTGAGGATCGAGCACGCCGTTTCGAATCACTCGCAAGCGGCCGGCTCGTTCGGTCACGAGCATCGTCCCATCCGGAAGGAACGTCAGGCTCCAGGGGAATTCCAACTCGCGTGTCACGGCAGAGACGCGGATACGCTGGCCCTCCCCGGTGTTGAACTCCACCGGCTTTGCCGGCAGTTTGTTCCCCGCCAGCCCGCCGGGGGCGACGGGGATTCCGCCCTTGAACGGCACCGTCTGCTGACCCGCTCGCACGTGAGCCCCCAGGGCCACGGTCGCAACGGCAGCCAGACCAAGAAACAGGCGGTATTCGTATCGCAGACGTGGCCTTCTCATAGCGAAAATGCTTCCTCCGGAGGCAATCAGTATAGGCGAGGCAGAATAGGCGCGCATGGCAATCACCCAAACCCATTCCGGGCCCGATCGCCCCGCGGCCGAGGCGCGCCGCGTCGCCCTGGCCGGCGGCATCGGGACCACGATCGAGTGGTATGACTTCTTCATATACGGCACCGCCGCGGCCGTCGTCTTCGCACCGCAGTTTTTTCCCCAGGTGTCGGAGCTGGCGGGAACGCTGGCCGCCTTTGGCACGTTCGCGATCGGCTTCATAGCCCGTCCACTCGGCGGCATCGCGATGGGGCATTACGGCGATCGACTCGGCCGCAAGTCCATGCTGGTCTGGTCGCTGATGCTGATGGGACTGTCAACGCTCGGCATTGGCCTGTTGCCGAACTACAACCAGCTCGGCGTCTGGGCACCGGTGCTGCTCGTCACGTTCCGGTTCGTTCAGGGGTTTGCGCTTGGCGGCGAATGGGGTGGCGCCGTGCTGATGTCGGTCGAACACGCCCCGCGGTCTCGCCGAGGATTCTTCGGAAGCTTCGTCGCACTTGGTTTGCCCGCGGGGATCATCCTGTCGAACCTGGTGTTCCTCATCACGTCCACCGCTGTCTCGCCGCAAGCCTTTGCCGAATGGGCCTGGCGCATTCCCTTCATTGCGAGCGCCGTGCTGGTGGCGGTCGGGCTGTGGGTTCGCGTCGGCCTGGCGGAGAGCCCGATCTTCGCGCAGGTCGTGAAGGCGCAGGCGGCGCGGCGCATGCCCATCGTCGATGTCCTGCGCCACGACGCTCGCGCCGTCGCACTGGCCGCCGGCAGCTACCTCGGGATCAGCACGCTCGGCTACATCGTCATCGTGTACTTCGTCTCGTACGCGACGCGTGAGCTCGAGTTTCCCCTGACCACCACGCTCGCGCTCCTGCTGACGGCAGCGGTGATGTTCGCCATTTCGATCTTCATCTCCGCTGTCTGGTCCGATCGCATCGGGCGTCTGCGGATCATGCGGTGGGGCAATGGCGCGCTCGTGCTCTGGTCGCTGGTCTTCTTTCCTCTCGCCGACACCGGATCGGTGCTGCTGGCGGGGATCGCCCTCTGCGGAATCCTGGTCATTCAGGGGGCGTATATCGGCCCGCAGCCGGCGGTGTTCTCGGAACTCTTTCCAACAGCGACTCGTTACAGCGGCGCATCGCTCAGCCTGACGCTGGGAACCATTCTCGGCGGCGCACTTTCACCGGCGATTGCCGCGTTTCTCTTCGGCACGACCGGCAACTCCACGCTGATCACCGTGTACATCGCGGCGATGTCGTTCATCTCGTGGCTGTCGACGCTGGGTTTGAAGGAAACCTATCGACACGACCTGTCGCGATAGAACGGCCACAGAGACAACGCCCGGAGCCTAGATGTAGCCCAGTTCCAGCGCCTTCAGCACCGCACGCGTGCGGTCGCGGACACCGAGTTTCGACAAGATGCTCGACGCGTGATTCTTCACCGTGCCTTCGGCTGTACCGAGCGCCTCGGCGATTTCGCGGTTGCTGTAGCCACCCGCCATGAGCCGCAGGATCTCCACCTCGCGTTTCGTCAACGGATCGGGTGGGCTGAGCGAATCGAATTCGCGCCGCACATGCTCGAGCCCCTTGAGCACACGTTCGGTGATCGCCGGCCGGATGATCGATCCGCCGCGCGCCACCTCGCGAATGCCATCCGTCAACCGCTCGAGCGACACATCCTTCAGGAAGTACCCCTTCGCACCTGCCCTCACCGCATCGAGCAGGGCTTCGTCATCGTCAAACGTCGTGAGCACGATGGTGGGTGGAAGCGTCGATGACGACTGCAGGTCCCGCAGTACCTCGACACCGCCTTTCTTTGGCATCCGGAGATCGAGCAGCACGACGTCAGGCCTTTCACGTTGGATGACGGCCACGGCTTCGTCGCCGTCGGCAGCCTCCGCAACGATCGACACATCGGACACGAGCCCCAGCAGCGAGCGAATGCCCTGCCGCACGAGCGTCTGATCGTCGACGAGCACGATGCGGATCATGCAACTGCAACCGTGGGAAGAAAGCCGCGGACCTCGAATCCGGCGCCGCGGCCCGTGTTGAACTCCACACGACCGGCAAACATCTCGAAGCGCTCACGCATCCCGGTCAGGCCGTGGCCACATGTCACGATGTCGGCGCCCCGGCCATCATCACGCGCGTGCAGGGCGATCCCGTCCGGCCTCGCTTCCAACTGAATCCACAGGTTGCGGGCCTGCGCGTGCCTCACTGTGTTGGTGATGATCTCCTGCACGCCTCGAAGCAACGTCTCCGCGCGCGAGACGTCATCGACGTTGAGGGTCTCGGGGAGATCGAGATGAATCGAGATGTCGTAGTGTCCGGCTTTCGCCGGACCGTGACTGACAAGGGAACGAATGGCCTGCACCAGATCGATCTGGCCGGTCTCGCGCAGCCGGCTCACGACGTCGCGCACGTCACCAAGCAGCAGGCGGGTAATCGCATGCGCCTGGCGAATGTGCTCGGCGGCCTTGCCATCCGACAACCGCGATGCGACGTCGAGCTGAAGGCTCAACGCGGTCAGATGGTGGCCGAGCGTATCGTGCAGATCACGTGAGATGCGGATGCGCTCCTCTGCCCGGCTGTTCTCCGCCAGCAACGCGCGAGTGCCCAGGAGTTCAGCATTGACGGCAGCCAACTGATCGCGGGCTGCCGCTTCGCTGCGCACGAGAAACGAGCTGGCGGCGGCGAATAACATGAACCCGCCCATGCTGAGTCCAAACGTCAACGCGGCGGTCCATCGCTGATCGACGATGAAGGTGATCATCGTGTTGGCGACCGCCAGCCCGGCAACGATCGACCAGACCCAAGCCGGCGTCAGCGTGACGTGAGTCACCGGCCGGGCCGACGGAGGATTCGATGTCGCAAGATACGGCAACGTCGCGGCCACGATCACAAGGAGCGCCGGCGTCGAGTTGGCGCCGAACCGGTGCTGGAGCGCCAGCGTTATGACCGTGAACGCCGTCGCGATTTCGACGGCGATGAACAGTATTCGCGAGTAGCGAGCGCGCAGCAGGGGCGCCCCGGCCAGCCCGAGAAGCACCAGGAGCGCGGCGCCAAATAGAAGATACGCCGTCAGCCAGAGTGTGGCTTGCCAGCCGCCGAAGGCGCCTCCTGCGATTGCCACGCACTGGGGCAGGCCGCAGATCAGCCATGTCGCCAGTGCTGCAACGTTCAGCCACCGCCCTTCCCGCATGCGGTCATTCTAGAGGCCAACGTGGTGCCGCAGCGTATGCCGGAAGTCATGGATCACCATGGTGACCTTCGGCACATGTATTCCACTGGCAACACTCGCATGATGTGGGCATGCTGACTTCGATTCTCTACCTGCACATCGCCGGCGGCGCCGCCGCCCTGCTGTCCATGTTCATCCCGCTGCTCACGAAGAAGGGCGGACGGACCCATCGGCGGGCCGGCTGGGTCTTCGTCGTAGGAATGACCATCGTGTCCATCACCGCGCTGCTGCTGGCAGGCTCGCGATGGATGTCCGACCCCACGCCGCGGGGGCGCGAAGCCGGCGCGTTCTTGTTCTTCGTGTCGATCCTGACGGCAACCAGCGTTTCAGCCGGCGTCAGAGTACTGCGTGCGAAGACGCGAACCGGCGCGCACCGTCATCCCTGGGACCTGGGACTGCCTGCTCTCCTGGTGGCGTCGAGTATCGCAGCCGCGCTCTATGGATTCAGCACCGGGAACCAGCTCTTCACCGCCTTCTCGGTCATCGGCCTGCTTGGCGGTGGTGGCAATCTCGCCTATTGGATGACGCCCCCATCGCATCCAATGCATTGGTGGTTCGAGCACATGTCGAGCATGCTGGGCGCCTGCATTGCTGCCACCACCGCGTTCCTCGTGGTCAACGCCGGCAACCTTGGGTTGCAAACGTTCTCGCTGGTGGTGTGGTTGACGCCAACGGTCATTGGCGTGCCGACGATTGCGATCTGGACGCGCTACTACCGGCGCAAGTTCGCGCCGGCGGCCGGTCGAGTTGCGCCGGAAACGAAGAGTACGGAGGTAACACCTCGCCGCGGAGACACGGAGGCACGGAGCGCGGGGGGGTCGCCGGCCTTTAGCCGGCGACTGGGAACGAGCGGAGCCCGGCGCGCAAGCACTCGTTGATCCCCGTTGTGTTTGCGCGCCCGGGCTTCGCTCGTTCCTGTCCGCGCGTAAGCGCGGACCCACCCGCGTGACGCACGGACAGATCTGCCTGTGCTCCGCGTCTTCGCGTCTCCGCGGCAACCCGTAGTCTCCGCCAATCTCCGTCGACTCCAAATTCGACGCGACGTACTCGATGATGCGGCCTTCCAAAGACTGTGCGTCGGGCGCACAGCCAGCTCAGGAAGCTAGGCTCGGGCGGTCTGCTTGAGCGAACGCGCCATCTCGGTGACGCGCTGGCCGTACTCGCGTGCAGCGGTGATGGGATCGGCGGAACTGATCTTCGCCGGCACGACAAACAGGCCGGCGCAGGCAGCGGCTGCATAGATCGGCCTGAGCGAAGATTCCTCATCGCCTGGTGCAAGCGGCGCGGCGATCTTGCCGCTCATCGGGGCAATCGAAGGCAGCGACGCGCAGAACGACTCGATCTCCGCGCAGGTATCCGACGGCGTCGCCAGCACGATCACGTCGGCCCATGGAGGATCGGTGGGACGAGGAGCGACGTAATCGCGATTCATTCGATCGAGGTTCTCGCGCCATGCGGGTGTTGCGTCGATTGTCTTCGCATCCGCGTGATCGGCCACGCGCCGCAGGCGGATGTTGGCCCGCGCTTGAATCGCTCCAACGCCAGCCGCGAGGGCAATGCGTTCGGCGTTCCCGTAGCGCGAGTAGAAGACGATCAGCACGTTGACGTCTGACATGGTGAGGCTCTTGGCTCCGGGCTCCCGGCTCTAGGCCAGGTCGAACAGCAATAGTTCCGCGTCACCAGCATGTGCTCCCTGAAGCCGGAGCGCTGCTTCGTTGCTCACAGCCAGACCGTCGCCTTCTTCGAGCGCGACACCGTTCACCTCAATCGCTCCGGTCGCACAATGCACCCAGGCGTGACGTGCCGGCCGGATCGGGTAATCAACCGAGACGCCCGGGGGAAGTACGGCGGCGTACATCCGCGCGTCCTGGTTGATGAACGCGGCAGGCGGGTTGTTCGTCCGATCAGGCCCCGCGATGAGCCGCAGCGTGCCGCGCTTGTCCGACGATGGATAGGCGAACTGCTGATAGGACGGCTTCAAGTCCTCGACCGCAGGGATGATCCAGATCTGAAGGAAGTGCGTTGGAGACGTCGCCGATGCGTTGAACTCGCTGTGAATGACACCCGAACCGGCGCTCATCGCCTGCACTTCGTTGGGGCCGAGCACGTGCTGCTCGCCCATGCTGTCCTTGTGGGCAAGCCCGCCCTCGAGAACATAGGACAGGATCTCCATGTCGCGATGTCCGTGCGCACCGAAACCTTTGCCCGCGGCAACACGATCGTCGTTCAACACGCGCAGCGCGCGAAACCCCATGTGATTCGCGTCGTGGTAGCCGCCGAACGAAAACGTGTGGTAGCTGTTCAACCATCCGAGATCGGTGTGGCCGCGGTCTCCAGCTTTTCGAAGAGTCAGCATGGACTCATACTACTACTCGGCTCTGGGCTCTGGGCTCTAGGCTCTGGGGCTCTGGGCTCTCGGCCCAGACCCCGCTATGCGCTGAACGTCAGCGTGTCGCCGGACAGCGTGGACGGAAACGTCGTCAGGGCGCGATTGGCCGGGCCGTTCGCCACTTGTCCGCTGGTCGTGTACTTCGAGTTGTGACACGGGCACACGTAGAGTTGCCCGTTGAACTGGTCGACCGTGCATCCCTCGTGCGTGCAGACGGCCGTCAGCACCGTGAAGGAAGTCAGCGAGTTCCGGAAGACGAGAAAGCTTCCCAATGAGGCCGTCACCAGCGCCACGGAGTTCGGGGACGCCAATGCGCCGCCCACCGGGACCGAGACCGTCCGGCCGCTCACCGAGCCACTCACGATGGGGAGAGCCTGATTGGTCGCGGCATCGGAGGGCGAGGTCGGGTTTCCATCATCGCCGCCGCCACAGGCAGGGAGGAGAGCGCTGACGGCGACCAGCGATGCTGCCTGACAGGCGTGCGCGCAGAATTGGCGCCGCGAGGGGTCTGAGACCGGTTGCGACGATACCTGGATGATCGTGTGCAGTTCTCGCCGTGTTGTCACATGTCTCTCCTTATCGAAAGCCGCGGAGCCACTGGCAATAGTTGTGCCTGTCTCGAGCTTCATGAGTTCCGCAGGAATCCGGACGGGCGCACGGGAGAAGTCCAATCGCGCTGACGATCCCTGTCCAAAAAGATGCACTGACCGGTCGGGATCGACATTCTTGAGCTGTTCTCTGAACGACCATCTCGCATAGACTCCGCAGAACCCATGCCCAAAATCCTCGCAGCGTCCTCGGCGATCCCGCCGCATCGCCTCGATCAGTCGTTCGCGCGCCGCGAGATGGCGCGGCTGTGCGAGGGTCAGCCCCATCTCGAGCGACTGATTCCGGTGTTCGACCGAACGGGTGTCGACACCAGGCATCTCGTTCACGAACCCGAGTGGTATCTGGAGTCGCGCTCCTTCGAGGAGCGGAACGAGGAGTACGCGGCCAAGGCACTCGAACTGGCGCAAAAGGCTGTGCGCGCCTGCCTCTCGCAATCGGGTACGACGACCGACGAGATCGACCACATCTTCGTCGTGACGACGACCGGGCTGACGACCCCGAGCCTTGACGCCCTGCTTGCCAGCTGCCTCGGCCTGCCCGCGAGCGTACGACGTTCACCGCTCTTCGGCCTCGGGTGCGCGGGTGGCGCCGGCGCGCTCATACGCGCGTGCGATGTGCTCTCGGCGCGTCCGGGCGAGCGAGCGCTGGTCGTGTCAGTGGAACTGGGCAGCCTGATCTTCTCGAAGCGGGCACAGACACCGACCGATCTCGTCGGCGTCGCGCTGTTCGGTGATGGTGCCGCCGCCGTGCTGCTTGGCGGCGATGATGTCGCAGGCGATGGCATCCGTATCGCGCACACGCGCACGCATCTCTTCAAGGACTCACGCCATCTCATGGGATGGCGCTTCACCGACGATGGCATGCGGCTCGTGCTGTCACGGGACATCCCATCTCTCGTGGGAACACGTGTGGCGCCAGTGGTCCGCGACTTCCTGAGCGATGCGGGCCTGTCGTTCCAGAACATCAAGCATCACATCCTGCATCCCGGTGGCGCGAAGGTCATGGCAACTTATCGATCGGCATTCGGCCTCCCCGATGACGCGCTCTCGATCGCGCGGGAGTGCATGCGTCAGTTCGGTAACCTGTCGAGCGCCGCAGTGCTGGTGATGCTGAGCAACCTCGTCGCCAGCGGCGTGCCGCAATCCGGCGATACCGGCCTGATGCTGGCGCTCGGGCCTGGCTTCGCCGCGGAAATGCTGGCCATCGTGTGGTAGCCGACGTCGCGATCGCCGGCGGCGGACCTGCAGGGGCCGCGCTCGCGATCGAGTTGGGCCGCCGCGGCGTTCGCGTCAATCTGTACGAGAAAGCACGTTACCCGCGTCTCAAGGCATGCGGCGAGGGCCTGCTGCCTCACGGCGTGACGGCCCTCAGCGACATCGCCGGCCTGCCCGATGCGTCTCGCGTTCGCGGATTGAGATTCGTGGCAGGCGACGCGTCCACCGATGCCGACTTCCCTGAAGGCTTTGGCCTGGTGGTCCGGCGCGACTGGTTCGATCGCTGGCTCTTCGAGCGCGCCGCGGCCACACCCAACGTCGATGCGCGAATGGGAACCCCCTTCCGCCCGGAAGGCGAACCATTCGTCGTCGGTGCCGACGGACGCAACTCGATCTTTCATCGACGGCTCGAGGCACGGCGACCCGTAAGCGCTCGCGTCGGCCTCTCTGCGCACGCGCTCGGGCTGGAAGGTGTCAGCGATCGTGTCGAGGTCTTCTTTCATCGGGAGGGCGAGCTCTATGTCGCGCCCACCGGTGGCGGCGAGACACTGGTGGCGGCGCTCTTTCATCGCGACAGGTTTCGTCGCGACGGCATCACTCACCTGCTCCGGACGATTCCCGCGATACGCGATCGCGCGCGGCGCGTCGAGTTCACCACGCCGGTCCTGGCGGCATCCCCGCTGGGACTGCGGCTGTCGCGCATTGTCGATGACCGTCTGCTGCTGATTGGAGACGCCGCCGGCGCCCCCGATCCAATCACTGGTGACGGCATTGCGATGGCCATGGCCTCGGTCAAACCCGCAGCCGACGCGATCGTCTCCGGCGACCTTGCTCCCTACCAGCGCGTGAGACTCACCATGGGTCGCAACGCCGATCGACTGGGGCGCCTGCTCCTCGCCGTGTCTCGCGCCGAAGGACGCGCGGCGCACGTGCTGTTGCGAAAACGATCGCTCGTGACGACGCTGCTCGATGTGGCGCTTGGACGACGGGAGATGAATACGGGCACGCTTCTCAGGGCGGTGCTTCGGTGATGACGGCAACAGCGGTCCGGCGGGTCGACGGTGCGAGGGTGCGAGGGTCCGGTCCGAGGGTCCGACGGCCGGCCCGAGGCGGCGTACCTTCGCACCATTCGACCATCGGACCGGACCGTCGAACCCTCGCACCGCCGACCCCTCGGACCGCACCGTCATGAAGTCGCGAATCTACCAACCCGAGATCATGGACGAGGAGACCGTCGACCAGGAGACGGCCGACGAGATCTATCGCTACCTCGCCTCGATCAATCGGCTCTTCGGTGGCGTGAGCGGCACGATCGCTCGCTTCAAGGCGTTCAGTCGTTCGTGGCGTCCCGGCGAGCGCATCGAGGTGCTCGAGATCGCCTGCGGCGCGGCCGACGTGCCTCGCGCGCTCGTCGCCTGGGGACGCGCGCAGGGCTTCGACCTGCGCGTCACGGCGACCGACATTCTTCTGAGCGCCGTCGACTACGCGCGGCGCAGTGGACCCGCAGACGAGCGCCTGCGCCTGGCTTGCGCTGACGTCACTCGCCCACCGTTCAAGCCGGGCGCATTCGACTACGTCACGTGCGGGCTCTTCTTTCACCACCTCACCGACGATCAGATCGTCACGTCACTCCGCGCGTTCGCACACCTCGCCCGGCGAGGGATCGTCGTCAACGATCTCGTGCGCTCGCGGCGCGCGTACGTCTGGACCTGGCTCTTCACGTGGCCATTCCATCCCATCCTTCATCACGACGGTCCCCTCTCGATCAGGCGCGCCCTGAAGCCCGGCGAAATGAAACACCTGGCGGCTGCCGCAGGTCTTCCGTGGTTGACGGTCGAGCGGCATTTCGGGCACCGCATGACGCTGGCCGGCCAGAAGCGTCAGGGCAACTGAGCGGTCGGCTGCTTCAGACGCTTGCTGAAGAAGATGTCCGCCGCAGGGGCGGGCTCCGGGGTCGGCAACGGTTCGGCACTTCGACGCCGGCCCTCGTCGTGCCGAAATACAACGTCGTGGCGCCGGTGGACAGGAACGCCCGCGTCTCGTTCGCGATGCTGTTGACGTTCGGGCCGGCGTTCGCCGGCATCGACCACGCATCGGTGACGCGCTCGCGCACCGCCGACCAGATATCGAACCCGCCGATCGTGCCCGGGCGATTCGTCGAAGAACAACTCCAGGCCATCACGACGCACGTGTGGTCGAAGATCGTTCGACCAGGTATTGACGCCATCGACGAGGAGCGGTGCTTCCACTCTTCCATTCGAACGAACAGCGCTCACGTAGATGTCACCGTCTCCGACGACGGCGCCGGCTGCATCGGCCGAGAATCCGCCCGCTCTCGTGCTCGAGAAGTAGAGTTCGGTGCGCCCGTTGTTGAACTCAACGAGGAATGGACTGGCCTCGTCGCCTGCGCTGTTCACTTTGCAGCCGAGGTGAATCGGCTTG
>JALDXQ010000225.1:0-10861 GCA_032156805.1 Acidobacteriota bacterium | reverse complement strand
GGCTAAAGCCGGACACTACGTACGACGGAGGTGTCAGCGCGCGGGGACCGGCATCGCGGACGGCTCGGTAGTCACGACCTCATCACGATCTGGTGAGGGGTGAGGCCGCGGGAAATCGCGGACGCTCACTCGGGTTTCGCTGCCGGCGGTGGCCCCGTTCCTGCGACGAGCGGTGTGATGCGGCACGTCGGTTCCGCGACCTTCTGACACTCTTCGAAGAACGCGTGGGTCATCTTCACGAGCGCAAGGCCTTCGTCGATCGTGCCCCAGCCCGGGACTCTCGAGAATTTTCCAACCTCGAACAGCTTGTATCGATCGAAATAGTCGGCGATCTCGTGGCGATCGCGTTCGGTCAGCTGATAGTCGGGACGGCCGCCGGTCGCGCGGGAGATTACGACTTTGGCGTCGTATCCTTTTTCGTCTTCCATCAGCATCAGTCCGACGATGACACCGCGGACGATCCTCCCACCGGAAATCGGAGGCCCGAGCACCAGCACGTCGAACGGGTCGCCATCGTACGAAACCGTCTGCGGGACGAATCCATAGTTGACCGGGTAGCCACCCACCTGCTCGGGGATCATGCGGTCGATGGCGCGCCTGTTCATGGCCATCCTGTATTCCCATTTGCGCCGGTCACCGCGCGAGATCTCCACGTATCCGTTCACCGTCCCGTCGTCGTTCAACGGAGGGGTGTCGCGCCACAGGTGTTTGCCGTACGTGCGTGACTCAGCCAGGCTTCGGCCCAACTGAGCGGTCGCCGGCGCGGGGAGCTCGTTGGGAATCTCAGCCGGGGCGTGCGCGAACAGGGCGAGTGGGAGAGACAGCGCCAGGCACACCCATACGCGCCTTGCTCGCGAGAATGTCGGGCTGGGTCTGCGGCGTCCCAGTTCAGTCTGCGTATCCGTCGTGGGGGTCGTCGTCATGTGTTCGACTGCCGTCGCTCGACTGAGAATATCGTGCCCCGCGCCTATAGAAACGAGCGCGAGGTTGTGTGCGAACGGCGTGCCGATTCAGCGGGCGACTCCGGGGTGCTGCGGCAGAGGTCTGAAACCGGCGCGTGTCCAGATTCGTCCGAACATGATGGGGCGCAGGAACCCACGTCGTCGTTCGAGAGGCACATCAATGTTGCGAAGCACGCTCAGTGCACTGTTCATTGCGTTAGTTCTTGGCGCGTTAGTTCTTGGCGTCAGCGTCCGCGCACAGCCGATCCAGCACCCGCAATCAATCACACCCGAGGGTGGCAGCGCGGTCCCCAAGGCAGGCGAAGCTATGCGGACGCACCTGCTCGGTCAGGTCGACCTGTACGGTCTCGCCCTCTACGTCACCGGCTCGACGAGCCGCGAGAATCTCCTGTCACCGGATGTGCCAAAGGTCCTTCGCATTCAGATCGTCTTCGAAGAGGACCCGCGGTATCGAATCGGGATCGACTGGCGCGGAGAGCTCGTCCCGAAGCTCGAATCGGCGGCGACCGCACACCTGCGCGGGACCTTCGCCCCCTTGAGAGGCGGCGACGTCGTGCTGATTGAGTACGCGCCGGGGCGGGGCACAACCGTGCGCGTCAACAAGGCTGTCGCCGTCGGTGGGGTCAATCACGATCTCGTGCTGGCGTTCCTCGATCACTGGCTCGGTCAACGCCCGGTGTCCGAAGAGATCAAGCAGGCCCTGCTTGGGTCACGCGATGCAGGGTAGCCTGATGACGCCACGTTCTCGAGATTGGCCACCGTGTTCTTGGGCCTTTCCGGACTACGGACACCTGAGCTGAGCCATCTGGTGACGCAGTCCCTGGTGTGATGTTCCTTCATCACGTCGCCCGATCAGGCGGAGCGCATCTTGCGTGAACCGAAGATGGTCGAGACGGAGCTTCCGCAGTTGGGGATGGTTTGCCGCCGGAATCCGTCCGAGGTACTGCTCACCGTTAGGGCTCAGGCCCCAGTCGTTGTCGGGAAACGCTGCGCCACCCTCGAACAGACCGGGCTGCCCCATGACGATCGGCGTGTACTCGACGCCGAACTGGTCGGCCGCCTCGACGTATCCGTCGATGAACTGCTGGTTGGGCACGAAGGACTGCAGTGACAGGTAGGCCCGGCCGAACTGCGTGTAGCCGCTGGTGTCGGTGTCGAACAGTTCCGGATCGATCCGGCCCACGGTTTCAAAGAGCGCGGCCGATTTCCTCAGCGGGGGAGGTGTGTCGAAGTTCAGCACGATGTAGTTGGCAGGAAAGTCGAAGCTTGCCGCGTTGTTCGCATCGAGCAGGAACGCGCTGTCCTGCGACATCACGTAGCCAAGGCTATTGGTCAGGATCGCGATGTCGTCGTGGGTCGCGGCGTTCGGCCCTTCGTCCAGGATCGTGAAGACGTAGGACGGATTGCTCTCTCCCGCGAAGCCTCCTGCACCGACTTCCAGGAAGGTGTTGAGTCCGTTGATCGTTGTGATGCTTCCGTTCGAGATGAGTACCGCAATCACCTTGTTCACGATGCTGCATTCAAGGAATCGCTCTGCGAAGACGGCCTTCACGCCGAGACGCAGGTTTCTCAGAGGCGTGGTGTCGATGACATCGCCACTGGCGATTGGTTCCACTGACCCGTAGGTGGTTGCGAGTGCAGGGCTCGTCAGGGCGACGAACCACAACAGTGCGGCAATCAGAAGCGTCGCGGTCTTCATGGACGTGCTCCCTTGCTGATGAGTGACTCGGGGGCGCCGAGGGAACAAACGCCGAGGTGCGTGCGCCTGTACAGCCGTCGCAAAGATTTGTTCTGCTCAGCTGTGACGATCGATTGGTCTGACTCGAGTGAGCCAGAGCTTGACGCCGCTGGTTGAACAGGTTTCAGTAGATCGAACGAAGGAGGGGCGATGCCGCTGCGATGTCAGGTCCGAAGAGCGGATGGTTCCGGAGAGCTGCAACTGTTGGGCCTGCTCGCCTCCATCTGCGGATTGGTGATTGCCGCCGGCATCGCTGTGCCGTTCCTCTCGGGGGCACGGACCGATCCCTCTGCGCTCGTGCTCGGCGACGTATCCGAAGCGCACATCGTGGAGATTCGAGACCAGCGTGGTGAGGTCGTTGTCTCGGGCGAGTTTCGATCGAGCGTCGACCCGCTCGGGAACACCGAGAAGGACGCGGCCCTCATCGATCGGCGCGGACGGAGCGTGATTGGTGAAGTCGAGCTCGAAGTGCCGGCGCGCAATCGCCAGGATCGGCGCGTCGAGCTCGAGGTCGACATCATGGGGCTGCCGGCACGGGAGACTTTCGCGGTCGTGATCGACGATCGGCCAGTGGGGATCTTCACCACGGACGACCGCGGAAGCATCGACATGGAGTTGCAGGAAGGCGAGGTTCCTGCTGCGCCTCCGGCCGCTGCCGGCCTTTAATCGTCTCTCTTCCCGTCCTGTGGGGGCTCGTGGTTTACACTAGGGCCGTGCGGCAGTTCGCTCTTTCCCTCTGCGTGGCACTGCTGACGCTCAGCGCGTCAGGGATCCCGGTCCTGGCGATTGGGGAGCCCTGCGCCGGGTTCGAGCGCGAAACGACACAGGATGGCACCTGCCCGCCGACCTGCGTCACCTGCGGGTGCTGCGCCCAGAGCATCGAGCCGGTGGTCCTGTTCGTTCCGAGCACGCAGAAGCCTCACGTTCCTGACATCAGTCCCGTCGTTCCACGCCTTCCGAAATCGCTACCTCACGACATCCTGCACGTTCCGAAACCGCGCCTGGCGTAGTCCCCTCGTTCGATCTCGTTAACACTCGGGCCGACAGGTTCGGCAGAGGGATTTCGCATGCGCATGGGTACGAGAACCATTGCGGTGTGCGCAATCGTGTGTTGTCACGCCAGTCCTGGAGCCGCTCAGCGCATGCTGACGCTCTCCGACGTGCTGGCGCGCGCACGCGAGCAGGCACCGCAGATCGTCAGCGCACGGCTGGCGATGGAGGAAGCACGTGGACGCCTGCTGGGGGCGTCGCTCCGGTTTCAGGAGAACCCGGAGCTCACTGGTGCACTCGGTAACCGAAACGGTCCGGATCAGCGGTTCACCGACTACGAGCTCGGCCTGGATCAGGCGTTCGAGCCGGGCGCCAGGCGCGCGGCGCGAATAGCCGGCGCCGAGGCTGCGATCGCGCACGGCTCTGCCAACGTCGATGAAGTGACGCGCACGGTGCTGCGTGACGCCGCGTCTGCGTACTATCGCGCGCTGCACGCAAACGAGCGAATCCGGTTACTGGACGCCTCCTCCGAGCTGGCCGCGAGCGTCTATGCGACAGCCGAGCGCAGATTCAAGGCGGACGACATCGCGGTGCTGGACGTCAACATCGCGCGCGCCTCGCTGGCGAGAGTGAGAGCCGAGCGCGAAGCGGCAGAGGCGTCGAAGACGCTCGCGCTCGGTGAGCTGCGACAGTTGCTGCAGGTCGGCGAAGACGTGGCTGTCGCAGGCGCCCTCTCTCGTCCGGAGAACGTCGATCTCGACAGCGCGCTGCAGACCGTTGCTCAACGGCCGGAGTTGCGCGCCCTCGAAGCCGAGATCGCGGAGGCCGATGCCGAGCTGCGTGTCGGGTCGAGCTACTCGAAGCCGCAGTACGGCGTCGGTGTCCGCTACTCGCGCGAAGAGGGCGATCAGATCATCCTTGGCGGCATGACGGTGACCCTCCCGATGTTCTCGAAAGGACAGGAGCAGCGCGCGGTCAGTACCGCGCGCGCGTCGAGGCTTCGTGCCGAGCTCACTGCGGCACAGGTCCGCGTTCAACGGGAAGTCCGTTCCGCGTTCGAGGCCTTCAACCGGCGCCTCGCCGCGGTGCGCGTGCTCGAAACGGATGCGATCGCGGGAATGGACGAGAACGAACAACTCACCACGCGCAGCTTCGAGGTCGGCCAGCTCGGTCTGCCGGAGCTGTTGCTGATCCGTCGCGAAATCATCGATACCCGCTCTCAATACCTCGATGCGCTACTGGAGGCAGCACTGGCCAGGACGAACCTGGATGCCAGCGCTGCGATTCTGCGATGACAGTCAAAATGTTCGTCATCCTCGCTGCGGCTCTGATGACCGTGGGTGCCTGCGGTCGTCGTGCCGATGACGCCAACGCCCCAGCGCAACGGTCGCCCGTGTCCGACCCCGTGCCACACGAGGAAGAGGCCAACGTCGTCGAAGTCGACGCAGGGATGCTGCGTGACCTTCGGATCACGACGCGGCCGGTCGAGTCCCGGCCGGGTGGAGAGCGGGTAGTGTTGCTCGGAGAGCTGGCGGTCGATCAACGCGCGTACGCGGAAGTCGGCACGCCGGTGGCGGCCCGAATCACGAGCCTGCTCGTGAATACCGGCGATTCGGTGCGCAACGGGCAGGCACTTGCTGAACTCACCAGCCCCGAGCTTGGTCGCGAGCGTGCAGCGTATCTCTCGGCCATGGCACGGCTCACGCTTGCCGACGCCGCGCTCGAGCGCAAGCGTTCACTCGCTGCCGAAAAGATCGTCCCGCTGCGCGAAGTGCAGGAAGCCGAGTCGGCGGCCGGAGAGGCGCGCGCCGCGCTGCGTGCCTCCGGCGCCGCCATCGCCGCGTTCGGCGTGGATCCGCCGAAGGACGATGCCGGCGATGCGATCTCGTCCACGTTCACGTTGCGCGCTCCGGTCAGTGGCGCGGTGATCGAGCGCACGGCCGTGGTCGGACAGATGCTCGACCCGGCGACTCCGGCGTTCCGGGTCGGCAATCTCTCCACGTTGTGGCTGACCGTGCATGCGTTCGAGCGCGATGCCATTCGTATCCAGGAAGGCGTGACTGCTCGCGTCGCGTTCCCGGCACTCCCAGGGCAGGACTTCGAGGGGCGGGTGGCCACGGTCGGCAGTCATGTCGAGCGCGAATCGAGGACGGTGCCGGTGAGGATCGACGTCGGCAACAGCGCCAATCTCCTACGACCGGGCATGTCGGCTACGGCGGCGTTGCCGGTCGGGATGACGGATGCGGCGATCCTGACGGTTCCGGTCGCCGCGGTCCAGCGCGTTCGCAACGAGTGGTGCGTGTTCCTGCCGAGGGATGAAAGCCACTTCGAGATTCGGCGCATCGGCCGTGGGCGCGATCTCGCGGGCGAGGTCGAAGTGCTGTCAGGACTTCGCGCCGACGAGATGGTCGTCGTCGATGGCGCGTTCCTGCTGAAGGCCCAGGCCGAGAAGGGCGAAACGGATCATGACGCTCATTAGGGGCGAATCAGATGCGCGGAGTCACCACCGATGATTAGCCGGCTGATTCGCGAGTCGTTTCATGCCCCGCTCCTCACGGTGCTGCTCGTGGGAGCGGGGACGACGATTGGCGCGTTCTGGATACAGGACCTTCGTCGCGACGTCTTTCCCGACTTGTCCGCGCCGGTCTTCAATGTCATCACCCAGAACGCCGCGATGGGAGTAGAAGAGCTCGAGACCGCCATTGCCATTCCACTCGAAGTGGCGCTGGCCGGCCTGCCCGACGTACGACGCGTGCGATCGACCTCGCAGCTCGGTGTCGCGCAGGTCACCATCGAGTTCGAGCCGAACGCCGACTACTACCGCTCGCGCCAGTTCGTCGCGGAACGAGTGGCACAAGTCGCCGGTCAGCTGCCCGCGGGAACGGACCCGCCGCTCATCTCCAGCCTCACCGGCCGTCTGAACGAGATCTTCGAGTTCACCCTCGAAGCCGATCCGGGCGCCGCCGACCTCATGACCTTGCGGGACATCGCCGAGTTCGAGGTGAACAATCGCCTGCTTGCCGTGCCCGGCGTCGCCGCCGTCGAGCGGCTTGGCGGCTATCTCCGCCAATTCCAGGTGCAACTCGATCCAGAGCGGATGGCCGCGCGCGTCGTCAGCCTCGACGATGTGATGCATGCGGTCGAGGAGTCGAACCTGAATGCATCGGGCGGGATCGTCGAGCAGGGCTCGATCGAGTGGACGGTGCGTGCGCTGGGCCGTGCGCAGACGGTTGACGATCTGCGTCGCACGGTGGTCACGACGCGCGGCGATGTTCCCGTGCTGCTTGGAGATGTCGCGGATATTCGAGAGGCAGCCGCCGTTCGCCGCGGCATTGCACACCGGCTGAATGGCGAGGTCGTCAGCGCCCGTGTCATCAAGCAGTTCGGCGCGGATACGGTCGCGGTTGCTGCGGGAATCCGAAGCGCCGTCGCGGACATCGGGCGCACGCTGCCGAAGGGCGTCGAACTGCGCGTGGTCTACGACCAGTCGCAGTTGGTGTCGTCGGCACTCGGCGGCGTGGGGCGTGCAGTCATGGTCGGCGGCGTCTTCGTCGTGCTGGTCATTCTCGTGCTGCTGGGCAACGTGCGCGCCGCGCTGGTCGTGACCTTCACCATCCCGCTGTCGATCGCGCTCGCGGGGTTGCTGTTGAAGCCGCTCGGCGTGGGCCTCAACACGATGACACTGGGCGGCCTGGCGATCGCCGTCGGCCTGCTCGTCGATGCGGCGATCATCATGGTCGAGAACATCCTGCATCGCTTGCAAGGCGCGACCACTCGGCGCGAACGCCGCGAGCGCGCGCTTCACGCCGCGGCGGAGGTCGCGAGTCCGATCGCCTTTGCAACGCTGATCGTCATCGTGGTGTTCCTGCCATTGTTCGGCATGACCGGCATCGAAGGGCGCATGTATCAGCCACTGGCGGCAGCCGTGATCGCCGCGATGGTGGCAGCGTTGATCCTGGCCCTCACCCTCGTCCCGGTCGTGGCGGCCCTGGTCCTGAAGCCTTCGCATCACGGTGGCGACCAAGACGTGGCCGTTCTCAGAAAGATCAAGCAGTGGTACGCGCCGGCACTCGACCGATGCTTGCGTCACCCGCTGCTCGTGGCTGCTGCGACGCTGGCGCTCGTGATTCCGAGCATCGCCCTTGGTCTGCGCATCGGCAGTGACTTCATGCCGCAACTCGATGAGGGCGCGTTCCTGCTGCAGACCGTGCTTCCGGCCGAAGCTGCGCTCGACGAGGTCGATCGCCTGAATCACCAGGTCGAAGATCTGCTCCGCATGGTCCCGGAAGTCGAGGATGTGGTGCGGCGCACGGGACGGGCGGAGCGAACGGAGGATCCGATGCCGCACACCGTGTCGGACGTGCTGGTCGTGCTCAAGACCGATCGGTCACGCGGGCTCGAAGAGATCGAAGCGGACATGCGGGAACGCCTCGAGGGTATGCCGGGCGTGGCGGTTCTGTTCACGACGCCGCTCGGCATGCGCATCGACGAAGGCCTGGGAGGAACGCCGGCGGATCTCGCCGTCAGGATCTTTGGTCCGGATCTCGACG
This sequence comes from Acidobacteriota bacterium, assembly GCA_032156805.1. GTDB lineage: Bacteria > Acidobacteriota > Vicinamibacteria > Vicinamibacterales > UBA2999 > Gp6-AA40. The sequence goes on along the minus strand of JALDXQ010000225.1, from coordinate 2,621 downwards.
AGCTGTCCCGTCTCGCAGAAGAGGCCGAGGCGTTGATCCGCGGTGTCGATGGAATCGCCGACCTGCGTGCGGAGCAGTTGACTGGTCTTCCGCAGTTGCAGATCGCGGTCAATCGCGAGGCGACCGCGAGGGTGGGGCTGGCGCCGGGCGACGTGATTCGAGCGGTGCGGATCGGACTGGTAGGAGAAGAGCAGTCACAGATCTGGCTCGGCCAGCGCCGCTTCGACCTGGTGGTGCGGCTGCGCGACGATCGGCGCGACTCGTTCGAGGCCATTCGCACGCTGCTGATCGACGGGCACGACGGCCGCAAGATTCCACTCGGCCAGCTCGCTGACGTGACGCAGACCTTCGGTCCCGCAGCGATCAGGCGCGAGGCCGGAACGCGGCGGATTGCCGTGGAATCGTCGGTCACCGGACGCGACCTGGGCAGCACCGCGGCTGAAGTGAGGCAGATTCTGACCAGCCGGTTGGATCTACCGGCCGGCTACTTCTTCGACCTCGGTGGGAGAGTGGAGAGTCAGGCGCGCGCGTCCCGGGCCCTGACGCTCGCGATTGGTGCGGCACTGTTCGGGGTGTTCATCCTGTTGCTGATGGCTCTCGGCTCGGCTCTCGAGGCGGCATTGATCCTGGGCACCGTCCCTGTTGCCTTCGTCGGCGGGATCCTCGCGCTGCTGATTGCGGGTGAGACCTGGAACGTGTCGTCGCTCGTAGGCTTGATCGGGTTGTTCGGCATCGCGGTCCAGAACAGCCTGGTGCTGGTGACGCAGACGCGCGGTCTGCTTGCCGAAGGGAGAAGCCTGATGGATGCCGTTCGCGAAGCCAGCATCGGTCGAGTGAGACCCAAGCTGATGACCGCTGGCACTGCGACGCTCGGGTTGCTGCCTCTTCTCGTGTTGCAGCTGCATGGGACCGAGATCGAACGTCCGCTCGCGGTCGTGATGATCGGAGGTCTGATTACGTCGACGCTCTTTACACTGCTCGTCTTGCCGACGTTCTATCTACAGGTGCACGGTTGGCTTGCGCGTACCAGTGAAGCCTGAAGGCAAGCGGTCCGGGGGGCGACGGTGCGGAGGTGCGAGGGTCCGGTCCGAAGGTTCGATGGTCCGACGTCCGGGTCCGACGGTCCGGCCCCGCACCGTCAGACCGGACCCTCGCACCCTCGCGCCCCGCCCCGTCGGACCGCAAGCTTTAGAAGGTCTTGTTCTTCGTCGTCTGTCCGCTGCGGAACTCGTGCGACAGGTTGTAGTAGCCCGCCGACGTCAGCGTGACGGTGATTTCCTGATCCGTCGTGTTCTCCCAGTACCAGCCGTGGATACCGGAGAAGGGAGCCGTGAGCGTACCGGATGCTTCACTCTGGCGATCGGTTTTCTCGTAGGTCTGCGCGTAGCCACGAGGTGCGCCATCGGGTTCGGCGTGGAACTCGACGTTGACCGGGGCTGTGGTCTTCCATGAGTAAAGCAGGACCTCGCCCTTGTCGAGCCGGTACTTGTATTCCATCCCCTCGCGCGGCGCGACCTTGAACTCGACCGTCTCCTCGGTGAACGCCTTGTCCTGCGGCACGACGATCGTGGCATCGGCGGCGCCAGCGGTTCCTGTCGCCGCCCCGTTGGAGAGTGCTTCCACCTGCTGACCGACGACACCCAGGTCGAGCAGGCCGACGCGCGCGCCGGTGCCGAGTGGATCGACCGCGTATTCGGCGGGCAGCACGAACATCACGAGAATCAGTCCGGCCGCGAGCAGTGCCGCTCCTGCGGCGACCAGGATGCGCTGTCTGGCTTCGACGGTTTGATCGTTGGTTGTGCTCATCGGTGTCACGCTGCGAGGAAGTAGCCGGAAAGTTGGTAGCCCACCAGGAGGAAACCGCACGCCATCACAATCGCGTTGGTGGCGAAGGCGTAGTGCATGAATCCGTTTCTGGTCCGCCAGTAGCTCAACGCGATGAGGATGAAGGTCAGTGCCAGCCCCTGCCCGAGCTCGACGCCGACGTTGAAGCTCACGATGTTGGCGACCAGCCCGTTGGGCGACAGCTCGAACTCCTGGAGCTTGGTGGCCAGACCGAAGCCATGGAACAGGCCGAAAATCAGGACGGCGATGCGCGTGTTGGGTTGGACCCCGAAGAATCGCTTGAAGCCGTCCATGTTTTCGAAGGCTTTGTAGGCGACCGAGAATCCGATGATGGCGTCGATGAGGTAGGGGTTGGCGTGGATGCCGCCGAGCACGCCGAGCAGTAGTGTCAGGCTGTGGCCGATCGTGAACAAGCTGACGTACAGCACGACGTCCTTCACCCTGTAGAGAAAGAAAATGACGCCGACCAGGAACAGCAGGTGGTCGTAGCCGGTCACCATGTGCTTGGCGCCGAGGTACATCAGCGGCACGATCGCGCGGCCGTCGAGACCCTGCAGGAACACCGCATCCTTGCCCGAGACGCCGTGCGCGCTCAGTACGCCGGAGAAGACTCCGACCAGCATTGCCGCGCACGCGATGGTCGTCAGTGCCCGCCGCTGACTCGCTTGTGTATGTGTCATGGCTGTTTCTGAATTCCGAACTGGTTCACGATTCACTGTCAGACACCCTCTCACTCCCGCTGGTACTGCGCGTGGCATGCGTCACATGTCTCGTTG
>JALDXQ010000224.1:0-10907 GCA_032156805.1 Acidobacteriota bacterium | reverse complement strand
CCACTGCGTGTCCCTGCAGAGCCCGCAGTCGTCGCCGACGAACCGCTTCGCGCTCTGCGCGTCGCCGCGAAGCTGCCAATCGAGGCAGCTCACCGCGACCGACGCTGCCGCGCCGCCGTTGGGCTCATTGAAGGTCCCGCCGTGGCCGACCGGGAGATTGGCGATCGCCGCCGGCACGTGCGAGATTCGCTTGAAGTCGTCCATCCCGTTTTCATACGCGATGTCCGTGGGGCCTCCCTGGACGTAGATCACGGACGTGTGCAGCGTCTGCAGCACGTCTTTGCCGACGTTCATTCCGGGAATCGCGCTCGGACCGTTGTTCAGCACGCCGCTGTTGTGGATCACGAGCGTCTTCACGCGCGGGTCCTTCGCGACCTGCAAGGCCTGGAGACCGCCGCAGCTCCAGCCCGAGTAGGCGATCAACGCGGATGTCATGTTGGCACTCTCCCTCATCGCCAAGTCGAACGACGCCGTGGGTCGCGCAGCATCCAACTTCAAACAAACGCACATTGGCGGTGCGTGCATCGCGCGCGCGTTCGCAGGCAGTCATCTGCCCGTTATAGAAATCAGAGACGAATTGGTCACGAACGGAAGGTACACCACGCGATCACGGACGTGAGCCATCTCTGTATGTCTTCCACCAAGACGCTCGGCGGGGAGGATGCTATGCGAAAGAACATCGGTATCGGGATAGCGGTTTGCGTCGCTCTGTTGTCCGGCGCGGCCCTCGCGTACGCCGACCGCTGGCAGGATCAGGTCAAGGCTCAAATGGTCGTGGCCTTCGCCGCGATGGGCCTGGACAGCTATCAACTGGATCTCTTCAGAGAGGGCCAGCTGGGCGAAGGGCGCTATCACCGCTGGACATTGAATGTCGGCAGCGATCAGAGCCGCACCTACAAGATCGTGGCGGCGTGCGACGAAGACTGCGCGGATATCGATCTGGAGCTCTACGAGACGGACGGGACCAGGGTCGACCAGGATACGCGCCGCGACAGTCTGCCGATCGTGACAGTTCCGTACGGCCACACTGGGAACCACACGCTGAAAGTGACCATGTATCGCTGCGCGGTCGAGCCGTGCCGTTACGGCTACGCGCTGTTCAGTGGCCGCTAGTTGATTGGGTTGTCGTCAGCGGCGCGACCACCGCTCGGCGCTTTCGCGTCTCCGATCGCTGAGCGTCGGCCGTCACGTCGCCGCCTCACTGGCGCTGACGAGCGCGATCGCGCTCGTGACGATTGCCAATCCCACGATCAGCGAAACGGACATCGCCTCCCCGCCGAACGCCCAGCCAAGCACCACCGCCACGGCAGGATTGACGTATGTGTGGGTGGCTACCAGCGTCGCCGGAAAGCGATCGAGCAGCCAGTAGTACGCGGAGAACGCCACGATCGAGCCGAATACGACGAGGAACGCGAGCGATCCGAGTGCACGCACCGACGGCGTTTGCACGTGCGCGAGCTCGCCGACCGCAGCCGACGTCGTCAGCAGCAGGGCGGATCCGCACAGTAGCGTGGTCGCCGTTCGCAGCAGGGGATCACGAGGAAGCGGCACGCGCTGACCATAGACGACGCCCGCCGCCCAGGATGCAGCGCCGATAAGGATTGCAACGCTGCCGATGAGCAGCACACGCGGCTCGGCGCTGTCGTCGAATCGAACGAGGACCCCGACTCCAATCAGACCGAGCAACAGACCGGCAAGCGTCCGCCTCTGCAACGGACTTCGCCCGGTCAGCGCCAGCAGGATCGCAATCCATACCGGCTCGGTGGCAACAAGCAGCGCGGACAGACCTGATGGCACGATCTGCTCCGCCCAATGCAGCGTGCCGTGGCCAATCAGGAAGAACAGGACGCCGACGACCAGACTGTGGCGCCATTCGACGCCCGACGCGCGCAGCCCCTTTGCGTGCGCCCAGACGAGCAATACCGCGCCGGCGATGAGGTGACGGAGACCGGCGGTCAACAGCGGAGGAATTTCCGCAACCGCGTACTTGATTGCCAGGTACGTCGAGCCCCAGATAATGAAAATCGCAGCAAACGCCAGCGCTGTCCACACGCGCATCCGATCAACCTCCACCCCCATCTTGAGAGCCTGGACGCCGCTGGCGCAAGCCGCTCTCTCCTCTCCTCTTGACCGGCTAGATGAGAGTTGTGTAACTTGTCTAGTCGCGCTAGAGGAGTGGAGGCGATCTGTGCCGGACGACAAGCCGAGCGGGCTCGTACAGGGCACGCTGTACATGCTCATCCTGAAGACCCTGGATCTGGAGCCGATGCACGGATACGGCATCGGCGTCCGGCTCGCACAAATCAGCAAGGGGGTCTTCCAGGTGAACGCGGGTTCGCTCTTCCCGGCCCTGCGCCGGTTGGAGCGGGACGGGCTGATCCGCGGAGAGTGGCGACCGACGGAGAACAACCGGCGTGCGAAGTACTACTCGCTTACCAGCTCCGGGCGCGCCACGCTCAAACGCGAGACCCGCACGTGGGAGGTCCAGACCACTGCCATCGGACGAATCCTGAAAGCCTCGCTCGGAGAGCTGTGATGCGGTGGCTCAAGCGGGTCATCAATGGCGCATACGCGTTCACCCGCAGCGAGCGAGCAGAACGCGATCTGGACGAGGAGCTGCGCGCATGCCTGGAGGCGGCCGTCGAGGAGAAGATGCGCCACGGCCTGGCCCGCGAACAGGCGACTCGTCTCGCGCGACTCGAACTGGGACTGGTTAGCGTCGAAGGCGTCAAAGACCGTGTACGCGATGTCGGGTGGGAGACACACATGGAGCGACTGTGGCAAGACGTGTGTTACGCGGGACGCGCGCTGCGCAAGAGTCCAGGATTCGCGTCCGTGGCCGTCCTCACGCTTGCGCTCGGCGTCGGTGTCAATACGGCCATCTTCTCGGTCGTCAACGCCGCGATGCTGCGGCCGCTGCCTTTTGGCCATCCGGATCGCCTGGTGCGCATCTACGAGAGCAACCAGGCGCGCGGCTGGCCGGAGTTTTCGGCATCCGACCCGAACTTCCTGGACTGGCGCGCGCAGGCAACAAGCTGGGAAGCGCTGGCGGCGTTTGAAGAAGGCACGGTCTCGGTGACCACCGGCGCCGACGCCGAGCTCGTTCCGGCCCTCAGAGTCACATCGGAGTTTCTGGCCGCGCTTGGTTTCTCACCGGCGCTCGGCCGAGACTTCCAAGCCGACGAAGCGCGGCCCGGCGGCAATCTGAACGTCACGATCATTTCCGACACGCTGTGGCGGCGCGTGTTCGGCGCCGACCCGAGGGTGATCGGCGCCAGTGTGCGCCTCAACGACACCCCTCACACGATCATCGGCGTGCTGCCCGCCCAATTCGACTGGGGCGAAACTGAGCTGCTGCGGCCGCGATTGATCGATCCGAACCGCTCGCGCGGCGATCATCAGCTGGATGTAATCGGACTCCTCAAGCCGCACGTGACGCTCAGCGAGGCGCGCGCCGAGCTCGCCACCATTGCCGCACGATTGGCAGCGGAGTACCCGAAGGACAACGAAGGCTGGACCGTCCGTCTCGTGACGTTCTACGACTGGCTCGTTCCGCAGCGGGTGCGAGCGTCGCTCCTCGTGCTCCAGGCCGCCGTGCTGCTCGTCCTGCTCATCGCGTGCATCAACGTCGCGAACCTGCTGCTGGCGAGAGGCGCGGCTCGTCAGAAGGAGCTTGCGATTCGTGTCGCGGTGGGCGCATCACGCGGGCGAATCGTGTGGCACAGCCTGACGGAGTCGTGTGTGCTCGCCTTCATCGGCGGCGCTGCCGGAGTCGGCCTGGCGGCCATCACCATTCGCGTGCTCTCGGTGTACGCCGCGACCGTCGTGCCTCGCGCCGACGAAGCGTCTATCGACTGGATCGCGTTGAGCTTTGCGCTCGGTTGTGCGCTCGTGTCGGCCGCCGCATTCGGGCTGCTCTCGTCGCTGCACGCCGCCCGGGAACAGGGACACGCGCTGCACGACGCGAGTCGAGGGGCCACGGGCGGGCGCGGGCGTCAGCGGATTCGCGCGTCGCTCACGGTGGTAGAGGTGTCCCTGTCCGTTGCGCTGCTCATTGGCGCAGGGCTGCTGTTCCGCAGCCTCGTGACGCTTCAACGTGTGGATGCGGGCTTCGCTGTCGACGCCGTGATGACTGGACGCGTCATGCTGGCGAGCGCCACCGTGTTCGATACGGCGGACAAACGGGGCGACTTCTGGCGCCGCATGGTCGCGGAAGTGGCTACGCTGCCGGGCATCACGCACGTGTCGACGGGAAGCGGTATCCCGTTTGCCGAAGGCGGCACGCCAAACACGGAGATCGTTGTGCCAGGAGCACCCCTCATCCCAGGCGTTCAACCGTCCGCGAATTGGCGTGTGGTTACTCCCGGCTATTTTGCGACGATGGGCATTGGGCTGCGGGGCCGCGACTTCACGGAAGCCGACGGACCAGACGCCCCACCGGTCATTATCGTCAGCGAGGCGCTCGCGCGGTTGTATTGGCCGAACGACGATCCCATTGGCAAGACGATCGTTGTGCGCAGCCTCGGCAATCGCACACGGACGGTGATTGGGGTCGCCAGTGACCTCCGCAGGTACGGGCTCGATGATGAGATACGGCCAATGGTCTATTACCCGGCCATGGAGGTACCGGTCTTCGGGCAGATGTATCTCGTCTGGCGCAGCGCCGTGGACCCGCAGTCTCAGGTCCCTGCGATTCGCGACGCGATACGCCGCGTGAGCGCGCAGGCGGCCTTTCATGACATCACACCGGCCATGGAACGGCTATCCGACTCGTTCGGGTCGCGCCGCTTCAACTTGTATCTCTTCGGGCTGTTTGCCATCGTGGCACTGGCGCTTGCGGCGATCGGGCTCTTCGGCGTCATGGCGTATCTGGTTTCACAGCGCACTCGCGAAATCGGGGTACGGCTGGCGCTCGGCGCACCGCGCGCAGAGGTGTTCCGCGTGATCATCGGTCGCGGCGTCGCGCTCGCCGCGGCCGGCGCAATGCTCGGGGTCGTCGGTGCCATCTGGCTGACACGATTGATGGAAGGCCTCCTCTTCTCCGTGTCGCGGACCGACCCGGTCACCTTTGCGGCGGTTCCAATCGGGATGGTTGCCGTCGCAGTCCTCGCCTGTTACGTGCCGGCGAGGCGCGCGATGCAGGTGGATCCGGTGATTGCGCTGCGCGCCGAATAGGGGGCCATGACGTCTTCGCCAAGGGCGAGGGAAGTTTCGTGAGGATTTAAGAGGACCGCTATTGCCAGTTCATCATCAGCACGATTGGGGTCGCGGTCTCTTCCGCGTCCACGTTGATGAGGAACCGTCCATCCCTGGCAACGTCGTACTGATGGCCGTGGGCGATGACGTTCTGTCCGCCGCCGAGCTTCTGCGTCGCAAACAGCGCCACCGGTATGTCTGCCTTCAGCGTGGTCGGCGTGGCGTGAACTCGAGACGCCATCATCCGAGCGTCAGGAGCGATGAAATACAGCTCCTGACCGTCGTGGGACCATCGCGGATACACTCCGCCGGCGGTTGAGACCGGAACGTTTCCTCCTGGACCCTCAAACCGCCGGACGTAGATCTCATACCGTCCGGTCGCGTTGGATTGAAAGGCCACCCAGCGCCCGTCCGGCGAAAACTGCGCCCACAGTTCGTTGGCGTCGGTCTGCAGGAAGATCATCGGACGTCGCGTGTCCAGCGGGAGCACCCACAAGTCGGTGCCTGTCTTCGGCGCCGGAATGTAGTAGATCAAGAATCGTCCGTCCGGTGACCAGTCGTTTGGAATCTTGGTTGTCGGTGACTCCACGAGCACTTCTTCGACGCTGTCTCCGCCGGGCGCCAGGGCCGACAAGGTCACCGAGCTCGATTGCACGGATTCGAGCGCCACCCGTGCACCATCGTGTGACCAGAGGGGCAAGCGCGTCATGTGCCGTCCCGAGGTGTGCGTGAGGCGAGTTTGCCGAGTGCCGTCCAGCAGCCAGACGTCGGTCTGGCCTGCGATCGTCCGATTCGCGACGACGCGCGTGTCGTCTGGCGAGAGACCGGGATTGACCGCGCCGGCCTGCTCGGCCGATCCGAAGACTCCGAGCAGACGTCCGCTGCGGTCGAACCACGTGAGGCGGGCTGACGGTGCGACGGCCTTCCGGTATGCGATGCCCCCGTCATCCGATGCCGAGTACGCGGCCGCGCCTGTGGTGGGCTCCACGGCAACGGAGTCGGCAACCGTTACGGCGTCGCCATCGAGCCGACGCCGGTCGAGATCGAGACGTTGGGCCAGTAGCGTGCCTTGGCGGACGAACAACAGGCGGCCCGACCGGTACTCGCCCTGCGCGTCCGATGCCACGAGACGCACCGCCTCGAGGGAACCGAGCTCGCCGAGGTACACGCCGCGAACGGCGTCCGGCCCGCCAACGAAGAACAGGAACGATCTGGTCCCGGCGATGAACTGTGGATGGCGATGCCCGGTCGAGTCCCGCGTCGCTGCGGAGGCCGGCTGCACCGGTCCGCCGGCGGCATCCACGCGGCGCAACGTCGGCGCCGTTACGCTGGAAAAGAGAATGGTTCCGTCAGGTCCCCACGCGGCAGTCGATTCGCCGAGCGCGTCGGTGATTGTTTGCGGCGACCCGCCTCGCGCCTCGACTTTCTTCATGTAGCTGTCGGCAAAGAACCCGATCGATTGGCTATCCGCCGACCAGAACGGGCGCCGTGCCCGTTCGGTTCCAGGCAGCGGCTGCGCCTCCGAGGAGTCCAACGAGCGCACCCAGAGTGTCGGCTGTCCCAGATACTCCGCGACGAAGGCTAGCTGCCGCCCGTCCGGTGACAGGGCGAATGACCACGGATCATGCGTGCGTGGCGTGGTGATCTCGGCGACTCGCAGCTCGCCGTTCTCCGACCGTGCCCACCACACGGCGGTGAGCGCCGCGGCCAGCGCCAAAGCGAGGCCCGCCGCGGTCAGGGTCAGCAGGCGGATGCGGCGTTTGCTGGCCACATCGGCCGGCACTGTGTCGGATTGGTCGGCATTCGCGAGCGCATCTTCGATCTCGAGGCGCGCATCGGCGATGTGGTGCAGACGCTTCGTCGGGTCGGCTACCAGGCAGCGACGCAGCAGGCGGCGAACGCCCGCTGGGGTGCCAGGCGGCAGGCGGGTCCAGTCCGGCTGACGCGCGTCCGGAGCCGGGATCGACTCGTCGAACGAGGCGGGGCCGCATGCTCGGTGCGCCGTCAGCATCTCGTAGAACACGCAGCCGAAGGCCCAGATGTCGCTGCGCGCATCCTCCTCGAGACCGCTCGCCTGTTCAGGACTCATGTAGCCCGGTGTGCCGTCCACTCCGCCGCGGCGCTTCGCTACATCAGCTCGCGTGCTCTCGGTCGCGTCCACTCCTGCGTACGAAGCCTTCGCAAGGCCGAAGTCGAGTACCTTCGCGGCTCCGCCACGAGTGAACTTGATGTTCTCCGGCTTGAGGTCGCGATGGATGATGCCCTTCGAGTGCGCCGCCTCGAGCGCCCATGCGACCTGTCGTGCCACCTCCAGAGTCGCGTCCAATGTCAGTGGTCCCCCGGCGAGGCGCTCTGCGAGTGTCGGGCCTTCGACGAGTTCCATCACGATCGCCTTTCGGTGACCCGCGACCTCGAACCCGTGAATCGTTGCGATGTTGGGATGATTGAGCGTGGCCAGGAGGCGCGCTTCCCGCGTGAGGCGGGCGACGCGCTCGGGATCATCCGAGAGCGCGGCTGGCAGCACCTTGACGGCGACTTCGCGCTCGAGCCGCGTATCGAGGGCTCGATACACCTCGCCCATGCCGCCGGCATCGAGCGACCCGCAGATGCGATAGGCGCCGAGCTCGTCGCCAGACGCCAGTGCGGGCCCGAGCGACCCGCCAAGAGCCCGATCGCTCGCCAATGCATCCACCGCGGCGCCTTCGGCGAACGACCCCGCCTCGGCATGCGCCGCCAGCAGCGACTCGACTTCGCTCTGCAGCTCGGCGTCGTCGTCACACGCCTCGCGCAGAAAGTCGGCCCTTCGCTCGGGCGGCACGCTCAGCGCGTCGCCGAACAGCGCCTTCACGCGCGGCCAGTGCCGTGCGTCATCCGTCATGTCGGCGGCCCTTCGTCATCCGACGGTACAGCCACGCCCGAGCCGACTGCCATTCACGCGTGATCGTTGCACGCGACAGCGAGAGAACCGCTGCGACGTCTTCTTCCGAGAGACCGCCGAAGTACTTCAACTCCACGATCTGCGCCTGCCGCTCGTCCAGGCGCGCGAGCGTCTCCAGCGCGTCGTGCAGCATGAGCAGCTCGCATTCGACGGGCGGTTCGACCCGAGTGGCATCGTCGAGGGTGACCCGAATGCCGCCGGGACGCTTGGCCGCCTGTCGTTCGCGCGCGTAGTCCACGAGCACGCGCCGCATGACCTGCGCCGCGACCGCAAAGAACTGCGCGCGGTTCTGCCAGCTGGCGCGCTGCTGACCGAGCAGGCGCACGTAGGCCTCGTTGACCAGCGCGGTCGGCTCGAGCGTGTGGTCGCGGCGTTCGCGCCGCAGGTAGGCGGGGGCGCGCCGCCGCAGCTCGCGATGCACGAGCGGCACCAGCGCGTCGCGCGCGTCCATGTTGCCCTCGCTCCAGGCGACGAGCAGCTCGCTGACGGTTCCGGCGCGTGCGACTTTCATGATCTCGATTCCGGCCAACCGGCCAGAGTATACGGCCCGATCGGCGAATGAGGCAGTTTGCCGGTGGATTCCGCGTCAGTCAGAACGGGGGTCGCCGGCACGCGGAGCGCCTGGTCAACCATCCCTCCGGGAGGGCCGCCATGATTCGGTCATCGTTCGTCGTCGCCTGCTGTCTGATGTTCGCCGGGTTGCTGCTGCCAATGGCTCGCGCCACGGGTGTCGCCGAGGAGGTCGGTGATCCGCACACGGGCATCATCTCGAAGGGGCGCATCGAGTGCGATGGGGAATCCTGCGACGCCGTTGCGCGCGGCCTCGTGGCCTTCTTCGACCGACGGCTCGACGGTCTCGCGGGGAACGGGCGGGCGTGCGCAGACTGCCACATGCCAGGGGACCAGTTCCAGTTGTCACCATCCAGCGCGGAGGCCAGATTCACCCTCCTTCAGTGGCGGCGGCGATTGAACCCGAATGCCGATGATCCGCTGTTTCGGCCCGTTGACGCCGACGACTTCCGTGTCAATGGTGATGCCGCGAGCGACTTCAGCAACCTTCGCCAGAACGGCCTGGTCAGGATCACCATTCCACTGCCGCCGAACGTCCGCGTGATCGACCCGGCGACCAACGCGGCGTCTGGCGAGTCGTTCGTCGACGTCTGGCGCATGGTGCCGAGTGTCAACGATGTCGCGCTCACTGGCCCGGACAGCGGTGCATCGGTCTGGCCGCGCGACCCGAATCCGAGGGGGGGCTATCAGCTCGATGCGCGTCTGCCGACGTTGCAGGAACAGGCGCTGGGGGCGTTGGTGAATCATGCGCAAACTCATGAAGCGGCGCCGCCGCGTCTGCTCGACGACTTGACGTCCTTTCAGCGTGTGCTCTTCACAAACCATCGCGTCCGCACGCTGGCTGGCGCCATCCGGACGCATTCGGCGGAGCTGCCCGATCCGGATCCGCCGCTCAACCGGTTGGAGCGGCAGGGCAAGGAGGTGTTCGAGCGCGCCTGTGCCCAGTGTCACGGTGGCCCCGGACTCTCGACTCCGGCATTCCCGGTAAACCGGTTCACGAACATCTCGAGCCAATGCCCGCGTCCGGTCGACACGGCGTCGCCTCCCCGCTTTGCGTTCGCGCCCTGTCCGTCACGGCTGTTGCGGAACGCACGAACATACGAGATCACGCTGTCGCTTCCCACCCAAGGTCCATCCGGAGTGATCCCCGCCGGCACCAAAGTGCGGCGGACCAGCTCGGATCCGGGACGCGCGCTTCTGACGGGATTCGTCGGCGGTCCCGGTCCGCAGGACGACTGGGACAAGTTCGACGTGCCGGGGCTGCGCGGCATCAGCCGCACCGCTCCGTACTTCCATAACAACAGCGCTGCCACGCTCGAGGAGGTCGTCGATCACTACATCGAGTTCTTCAAGCGCGTGGTGGCCATCACGCCGCCCGGAACTGTCTCACCAGTCGGCTCCACGAACGGCGTTGACTGGGATCGCGCTCCGCGTTCCGAAGAGCGGTCTGCATTACTCGCGTATCTGAGGAAGCTGTGAATGCCCATGACGCGGTGCTGCGACGGATGCTGAAGCCGGGCGTCTCGATCGGCGGTACTCGAGTACGCAGCAGCTCACGCCGGTTCTACGTCGGCCTCTCGGCTGTGTGCCTTGCCGTGGCTGTCGTGGGATTCATGCCCACCTATTGGCTGCAGCTGGCCCCGGGCACGTTCGACGGCCCGCCGCTGGTCCATCTGCACGCGTGGCTGTTCTCGGCGTGGCCGCTGTATTTCCTGGTGCAGACTCTGTTCGCGGCGCGGGGGCAGGTCGCACGCCACCGGGCCTGCGGTCTGCTCGGCGTGTCCCTCGCGACCGCCATGGTGATCGTTGGCATCGGCGTCGCGAACGGCGTGCTGGTGACGAGGCTCGAGGACGGCTACGGCGATTCCGCACGCGCCTTCCACATCGTGTCGATGTCGATGATGGTGCTCTTCGCCCTGTTCATCGCGACCGCGCTCGTCAGTGTCTCGCGGCCGGAGATGCACAAGCGGCTGATGATCCTCGCGACCGTCACCATCCTCCCTCCGGCGGTGGCGCGGCTCTTCTTCGCCGTGAGCGTCGGCATCGGGCCAGGAGTGCGCCCGAGCGGGGGTCCCCCTCGGACGGTGGACAGCGTGCTCATGTCCACGTTGGTGGCCGACTTGCTGATCCTGGCCGCGATTGTCTACGACGTGCGTACGCGCGGCCGCCCGCATCCCGTGTACGTCATCGGCGGCGCGATCGT
>JALDXQ010000223.1:0-11178 GCA_032156805.1 Acidobacteriota bacterium | reverse complement strand
AGTTCACGACACACTCAGCCACGCCACGATCCCCGGCGGCGGGCACGATCGAATAGGTGGCCGCACGCATCGGGCGTGCTGCCTCCGCTTTCCATTGCGCAGGGGCGGTCCATCGGATGCCGGCAGCGGATTCGGCAAACACGAAGGAGCCGGGAACGACAACGAACGCCAGCACGAGGAGTGCGACGAACGAGCGTGTGATCATGAAACGCAGTATAGCGGGCGCGGGTCATCAGCGCTGGAGAACGTGAGAGGATGCACTCATGCGTGTGATCTCGTTCGCGCTCGTTGCACTGATTCCATTTCTCGTTGTTGGATGGCAGGCATCTTCATCCGCGCAAACACCGGTTGGCCAGGGGACTTCAGGTGTTCGCAGTGCGCCGACGTACACGACGGCCCAGGCTGCGCTCGGCCAGTCTGCCTACCGGGCATCCTGCGCGTCGTGTCACGGCGAGAATCTCGATGACGGTGCGTTCGGCCCGCCGCTCAAGGGTGTGCTGTTCATTCAGAAGTACGGGGGGAAGAGTCTCGAACCGCTTTACACCGTCACCGCGACGCGGATGCCCACGACGGCGCCTGCGTCGCTGAGCCCCGAGGTCTACGCGCAGATCGTCGCCTACGTCCTCCAGCAGAACGCCATCGTGGCAGGCAACGAAGAACTGCCGTCCGACCCGTCGCGATTGGCGGGCATGACGATCCCGCAGGGCGGCTTCAGCTTCATGGCGTTCTCTCCCTACACACCGCCTGCACCGAAGGTAACCCGTCCCAACCCGCTCGATCGCTACACGCCGGTGACCGACGAGATGCTCGCGGCGCCAGCCCCGTCCGAGTGGCTCGGGTGGCGGCGCACGTGGGACGCACACGGCTTCAGCCCGCTGACCCAGATCAGCAAGGCCAACGTTGCGAACCTGCGGGTGGCGTGGAGCTGGTCGCTGCCGCCAGGATCCAACGAAGGGACGCCGCTGGTGCACGATGGCGTGCTCTTCGTGCACGGGATGGGCGACCGCGTTCAGGCACTCGACGCGCAGAGCGGCGATCTCCTGTGGGAGTACCGTCGCCAGCTGCCGCAGGGCGTCCTGCCCACAGTCAAGCGTGGCATGGCGCTCTATCGCGATCGGCTGTACATCGGCACGTCCGACGCCAACGTCATCGCGCTCGACGCGAAGAGCGGAAAGCTCGTGTGGGATACGCGTATCGGCGACACACGGGTGCGCGAAGGCGTTGCCGGCGGCGTCCTCGCCGCGCGCGGAAAGATCATGGTCGGCACCACGGGCACCGGCGTTGGCGCCAAGCCGGGCGGGCCGCAAATCGTCGGCCTCGATGCCGACAGCGGACGGATTGCGTGGCGGGTCAACACGATCGCGCAGCCCGGTGAACCCGGCGGCGACAGCTGGAACGAGATCCCGATCGAGAGAAGGAGCGGCGCCTCGGTCTGGACCACGGGCAGCTACGAGCCCACAACGGGACTTGCGTTCTTCGGCACCGGCAACACGTACGACACGGGTCCGCTCCTGCCGCCATCGACGAAACCTGGCGTCACCAACGACGCGTTGTATACGAACACGACGCTGGCGATCGATCCCGACACCGGGAAGATCGTCTGGCACTTCCAGCATCATCCTCGAGAGCTGTGGGATCTCGACTGGGCGTTCGAGCGGCAGATCGTCGACGTGCCCGTGCGTGGCCAGGTGCGCAAGCTGGTTCTGACGGCGGGAAAGATCGGCATCTACGATGCCGTCGAGGCCGCCACTGGCCGCTTCATCTTCTCCATCGATCTCGGTCTTCAGAACATCGTCACCGCGATCGATCCCGAGAGCGGTGAGAAGTCGATCGACGCCAGCCGTATTCCCGACGACAAGAACATGAAGCTGGTGTGCCCGCACGGTGCCGGCGTGAAGAACTACCCGCCGGCGTCGTACAACCCGACGAGCCGGGTCGTGTTCGCGCCGCTCACCGAGGCGTGCATGGACGTGTTTCCGATCCCCGGCGGCGCCGGCCGCGGTGCGCTCTCCTCGGGCGTGAACTGGGGAATCCGTCCACATCCGGAGAGCGACGGGAAGTACGGACGCCTGGAAGCGATCGACCTGAATACCCGCAAGCAGGCCTGGGTAACGCGCGATCGCGCGCCGATGACATCGGGCGTCCTCGCCACGGCCGGTGGCGTGGTCTTCGCCGGCGCGTTCGATCGGTTCTTCCGCGCCTACGATGATGCAACCGGGAAGGTGCTCTGGCAGGCGCGGCTGAACGACGTCAGCAGCGCAACTCCGATTACCTACAGCGTGGGTGGCAAACAATACCTCGCAATCGCCACCGGGCAGGGTGGGTTCCACGCCGCGAGTTACGCGGTACTCGTTCCTGAACTCACCAGTCCACCTGATCGGAATGCGATGCTATGGGTGTTCGAGTTGCCATAGCATCGTCCCCAATTGCGGATCAGAAATCGAGCTGCGCGCTGAACTTCAGCAGACGCCCTTGCAGGATCTGCAGCGGCCGCAGCCACGCCGATCCGTACGTCGTGTTCAATGCCAGCGTCGGACTTGCGTTGAACATGTTGTAGAGGTCGACGTTGGCCGCGACGCGTGTGCTGGACGCGAAGCGGAACACCTTCGACAACCTGAAGTCGACCTGGTTCAAACGACCTCCGTACTCTGTTCCGGGCTTGATCAGCGGAACCGTCGCGGTGCCCGTGGTCAACGGTCGGCCGAGGGATCCGATCACTTCGGCACTCGTATACGACCGCCCCGCGGTAATCTCCGGCCCTGGAAGGCTCTGCAGAGTGGCGCTCGTCTGGATGCCCCACCAGGGCCACGGGTACACACCCAACACCTTCACCTGTGTCAGGAACGGTGGGGTGATGTCACAGTTCAGCAGTTGTTGTGGCGAGTCGACGACGAAGCAGTTGTTGGTGGTCACGCGACCCGTGCTCGTGCCGCCCTGGAGGACCGCGCCATTGGGCAACCGAAGACTCATGCTCAGGTCAACGCCGTTGTAGATCTCGGTCTGCTCCCCGTAGTTGTTCGCCAGCGTAAAGACGTTGTTCTGGGCCACGATCCGATTGGCATCGTAGAGCCCGCACACCTGGTAGCCGCCGCCGTCGGGCAGCCGTGAATCGGCAGGTGCCGTCGCACAGTAGGGCGAATAGTCGGCGGGCCCGATGTTCAGGTTGTCGGTCGCGAGGAAGTTGCCGTACGAGCGGCGGAAGTACCCGGCATTCACGGCCACTCGCGGCACGATTTCGTGCTGGATCGCCGCGGAGGCTTCCCAGTTGAACCCACGCTCGGTCAGCGCGTCGTCGGCATAGCGGACCGTCGGGTTGGTCGTGCCGAAGTTCGATGGGCTCGTTGCCCCGCATTCGCCGTTGGCCGCAACCGAAAGCAGATTGCAGTCCGGAGAGAAGTTTCCGCGGCGCGGATCGCCCACCGGGTAGAAGGAGTCGTTCCATGTGCGTGTGGCCTGCGTCACGATTGCGGCGGCCGGGTTGACGCGGCGCGTGAACGTCGTGAGGTTCGGCCCCTCGAGGTAGCGTCCGAGGTTCACCTTCACCGCCGTTCGGCCGTTGCCGAAGAGATCCCACGACACGCCCAGGCGCGGCGACACGTTCTTCCAATTGGGCGCGTCCTCGACCTTGTCGAAGTTGATGCTGCGGTTCGGCACGAGCGGACCGGGGCCGACGTACTGCTCGGGCACGTACGAGTTGAGGTAGTCGAACCTGACGCCGAGATTCAATGTCAAGCGGCTCAGACGCCATTGATCCTGCGCGAAGATGCCGATGTTGGCCTTGGTGTTCTCGTAAAACTCGAGCGGAGTCGCGAACTGGGTGAGTTGCGTCGGCACACCGTTGCGAAGCTGCAGTGTGACGGCGTCGTTGGCGACGTCCTGCGTCGTCCACACCCAGGCGTGCTGAAAGGTGAAGCCGACCTTGGCCGCGTGCGAGCCGGTCACATACGACGTGACCAACCGTGCGTTCCACTGATGGGTGTCGTTGTGCCCGTAAGTGGACGACAGATTGCCCCAGGAAAATCCGGTGCCGAGATCGCGCCACGGCACATCGTCTTCCGTGACGCCGTCCGGCGTTTGCAGCCTGAACTGGAAGTCTTTTGCCGCGTATGCCCAGCCCGCTTCGAAGAGCACGCGATTGGTCCACGGCGCGTTCCAGCCGATCTGCGTCAGCCGGCTCGGGTCCGCGTAGTAATTGATCACGGCCTCGGGTGATTGCGTCCGGTTGGTCGCCGACTGCGTGTAGAAGTGGTCGCGAATCTGCCGCGCCTCCTGATGCTGGGCGCTCACTTTGTTGCGCGGCGTTGCCTGCCAGGTGAATCGAAGGCTGCCGTTGTAGTCCGTGTCGCCTTCGTACGCGGGCCGGGTGAGATCGTCCTCCTTGATCCAGGGCACGGTGCTCTTGTTGTAGTAGAGGCCCGCCATGTACTGGTTCGTCTCCCATTGACGGTACGCGCCGAAGAACCAGAGCTTGTCGGCGCGAATCGGACCGCCGGCGGCGGGATTGAAATCGTAGATGTAGTTGACGCGATCCACCGAGGTCAGCCCTTGCGCCTGCAGGTCTTCGGAGAGATTCCTGCTTTGCAGGTTATGGTTGGTGAACGCTCCAGCAAGGAACCCCTCGAACGAGTTCCCTCCGTCTTTCGGAATCACATTCCCCCGGACGCCGCCGAGCTCGCTCTCGGCTGACAACCCGCCGGTTTCCAGGCTGACCTCGCGCACCGTGGCGTCGTTGACTGATACCGCAACGAAGCTGCCGCCGCGGCCAGCGCCGTTGTTGTAGTACATGCCGTCGTAGAGCAGCGTTTGCTCGAAGAGCCTGCTGCCGTGTATGGCCATTGCAGCCGACCCGTACTGCGTGCCGCCGACATCCTGACTGTTGGTCGTCATGCCGGGGATGAGCACGCCGAGCGCGACCACCGATTTCGTCCCGACTGGAATCGCGTCCATCACTTCGCGGGTCATCACCCGCTGCTGGAGGACGTTTTGCACGTCCACGGTCGACGCCTCGCCAGACACGGTAATCGTCTCTTCCAGCGTGCCGACGCGCATCTCGACGTTCACGGTTGCCGTGAACGACGCCGTGAGCTCGATGCCTTCGCGCTTGACGGTGCTGAACCCAGGCAGCGTGAACGTCACTGAATAGCTGCCTGGCCGCAGGTTGATGATGTTGTAGCGCCCGGCTTCGTCGGTGGCGGCCACGCGCACCTTCTCGATGAGTGCAGGACTTGCGGCCTCGACCGTCACGCCGGGCATCACCGCTCCGCTGGCGTCCCTCACCGTTCCCGCGATTGCGCTGCCACTCTGTGCCGCAGCGCTTGCAGGTGAGCACACGAGGAGCATTACCACGATCCATCTGCACTGCACTCGTGTTGTCATGACACGCCCTCTATGAATGAGTCCGATCAACGCCAGGTCAAGAAGCCGGATCGAGCCTGAGAAGCGCCCCAGGGTTCTCGTCGGTCAGGAGATACAGGAGCCCGTCTGGGCCTTGACGTACATCACGGATGCGCTGACGAAGCTCCGTCAACAGCATCTCGCGCCGCATCTCCTCGCCACGTTCGTTGAAGACGACACGCTGGAGGTGGCCGGTCTGCGCGATCTCGCCGAAGCGCAGTGCGCCAACGAACACGTTGCCGCGCCATGCGGGAAACCTGTCGCCGGTGTAGAAGGCCATGCCCGACACCGCGATCGACGGCATCCAGTACACGAGCGGTGGTTCGATGCCCTCTCGTGCGAACTTCCCTTGCCACGGTCCTTCGTAGCTGCGCCCGAGGCTCACGTCCGGCCAGCCATAGTTACGTCCCGGCAGAATCACGTTGATCTCGTCGCCGCCATTCGGGCCGTTCTCGTTCGACCACACCGCCCCCGTCTCCGGATGGATGGCCAGCCCGAGCTGATTGCGATGACCAAGCGAATAGATCTCCGGCTTGTGCCCGGGACGCCCGGCGAACGGATTGTCTGGCGGCACCGTGCCATCGTCGCGCAGCCGCAGTACCTTGCCCTTGTGATGGCTGGGATCCTGGGCGTCCTTCATGTTGGTCACCGACGCGCCCGTGGTCATGTAGAGCATGCCGTCGAGGCCAAACGCGATCCGGGACGCGGCACCTCCTTGTCCGTCCCACCATGGCTCGACGACGAACAATTCCTTGAAGTCGGTGAGTGCGGATCCATTCCACGTGCCGCGTCCGAGCGCGGTCGCGATCAGATCGTTCTCGCCAGGCTTGGAGTAGGTGAGGTAGACGAAGTGGTTCTCGGCAAAGCGCGGATGGAGCACGACGTCCATCAGGCCGCCGAGGCGCTGCATCTTCGATTGCGGGACACCAGCTATCGGTTGAGGGTCGAGCACTCCGTTCCGGATGATTCGAAGCCGGCCTGACCGCTCGGTGACGAGCATCTCGCCACCCGGCAGGAACGCGACGCTCCATGGGTTGGCAAGTCCTTTCGTCACGACAACGACGCGGACTTTGTGCTGCTCGGCTGTGTCGAACACCCACGGTCCGTCGCCGAGCGGCGTGCGCGCGACACCAACCTGGCGCTGTGCGGTCATGCCAGCGCCGGCAACAGCGAACAGCGCACTCGTACAGACGAGAGTCCGGACGAGAGGGGCGTACCTCATAAAGTCTCCTTGGGTACCTGGAGTGTGACTGCGCGAGGCTATACGCGAGCCGAGTGTCTGTGCAATTCCAATTACAGGGGAGGGGCGTCGACCCGCTGCGGCGCCCACGCGACTGCGTCCTGACGCCGCGCGAAATGAAGGAGGGGGGCGGTTGCGGGGAGTGATATTCCTGCCGCTTCGCTCATGGTGTTGTGCGTGATCTTTGCATTCGCGCTCTGCAACGCCCAGGGTGCATGGTGAATCTCCAGGCGGTACGGCCGGCCGGAATGGTCGAGGTGGTAGAGGCAATAGCGCTCGGTCAGGAAGTATTCAAGCGAGCCGTGACGCGGCTCGAATGCGGCGCCGATGGGTCGATATGCGGCTTCGAATCGTGCTGCGCCTGCCGGATCAGTACGACTGCTGTCGTACGAGATGCTCTCGCCCTGTCGCGTGACCTTCATCGTCGCCGTGAAATAGGGAAGGTTCAGCAACGCGCGTGCGGTCTTCACCGCGAGCGCGTTTCCGGCATCGAGACTGAAGAAGTAGACACCCGGCCGATCGCCAACGCGGACGTAGGTGCGCACGTTCAGCTCGGGAAACTCAGAGACCCAGGGCAACGAAGGCACACCGCGCGGAGAGACGTTCGTCATGTTGAAGGGAACGATTCCGAGCCACGCGCGCTCCTCGAACAGGTCGAGCTCGAACGCGTGCGGGACCAACGACCTCAACCGGTCAGCGGCTACTGGCCAATGTGCGAACAGGAGATCGTTCCACGTCTGCGTCATCAGCCATGGACCGTCCGGCATTGGCCAGGGGCGATGCGTCAGACGTTCGAGGCTGTTCTTGTCAAAGTCGTGCGCCATGCGGGCTGCATTACGATCCCACGTTCTCGGTTGCCGGCCGAGGCACTCGACTCCAACGCGGGCGCACGACACGTGTCCACCACATGACGAGCCCGGTGAGGAACAGCGCCCCGGGTGACAGACCAAGGATCAGCCAGGCGCCGCCTCTGCTTTCCATTGAGCGGGAGCGGTCCATCGGATTCCGGCAGCGGAGTCGGCAAGGACGACCGCGCTGGGAACAACCACGAGAGCGAGCACCAGAGTCGAGACGAACGAGCATGTGGTCATGCAGCGCAGTGTAGCGGTTGGCCCGCCTCGCCCTGGATCCCGATGTGGCCAGGCGATTTCAGGGATACACTGCTGACCTTTTATTGAAAGGCCCTTGTGGACGCGGCATGCAGATGAACCTCGTGACTCGTTGGCTGCGGCAGCCGCAGCGTGTGTGGCTTCGCCGCGCGATCTTCCAGGTCCATCTGTGGACCGGCCTTGCGATTGGTCTCTACGTCGTCGTGCTCAGCCTTACCGGCAGCGTGCTCGTCTATCGCGCTGAACTGAGTCGGTTCCTGGCGTCGCCGCGAGCCACACTGGATGCACAGGCGACGCCGATGACCGTTGATCAGCTGCGCGCTGCCGCGGAGCGCGCATACCCGGGATGGACCGTCAGCGAAGTCCAGGAAGGCCGCTACCAAGCGCGTGCCAGTTCGGGCGGCGGGCGCGGCGGCGCGCGGCGGCCGCCAGATCCGACGGCATCGATCGGCCTCGAGCGCGACGGCCAGAAAAAAGAACGGCTCTTCAACCCGTACACCGGCGCGGATCTCGGCGACTACATCACCCAGGGAGAGCGCTCACTCCTGTGGCTGGTCCGCCTTCACGACGATTTGCTGCTCGAGCGCCCCGACGGTCCCTGGTGGAATGGACTGTTCAGCCTGGTCTTCACAGTGATCGTGCTCACTGGCGGCGTAGTGTGGTGGCCTGGCGTCTCGCGCTGGAAACGGAGCCTCGGGGTGAAGGTCGCCGCCGGATGGCGGCGCTTCACCTGGGATCTGCACAGCGCGCTCGGCTTCTGGCTGTTCTTCTTCATGTTGATGTGGGGGATCTCAGGCTGGTACCTGGGAATGCCGGAGCCGCTCACGAATCTTGTCGAGCGCATCTCAGATCCGGAAGGGCCCTACGGCCAGCGACCGGGCGACATTGCACTCGAGTGGCTGCCCCGCCTTCACTTCGGTCGCTGGCGGAATCCGGTGTGGGGCCCATGGCTACAGGCGTTCTGGGCCTTCATCGGCATCGTGCCCGCCATCATGTTCATCACCGGAGTGCTGATGTGGTGGAGCAGAGTCGTGCGGCGACGACGAGCCGTCTCAAACGTCGTTGTCGAGCCCACCTGATCTAGGGGGCGAGTCGCATCTCACCGAGTGCTGCGGGATTGGCAGGCAACTCCGTTGCACCGGCTGCATATCCGCCGTGCTGAAGATAGAAAGCCACGATGCTGGCGTACTCATCAGCGGTGAGGCCGCCAGGGTTGTTCTGCGGCATCGTCGTCGCGATGGCCGTGTAGAGATCGCGGAGCGTCCCGTTGCCCCACTTCGTGCGCAGGCTGCCCGCTTGCTCGTCGATCGAGTGACACATCGCGCAGGTGCGCTTGAAATGCTGCTCACCTCGCGCGGCCTGGGCGCTGGTGAAGAGTCCATTCGATGCGGCAGGCCGTGCTCCCGGCGTGGAACCGCCAATGGCCGCGACGGATCGTCCTGCGACCGACGCCGGGACACCCGATGACGACATGTGGACCGGTGCCCGCTGGCCGCTGCGCGACAGTTGGAGTTTCTCGTCGCTCGACGCCGCGAAGACCCACACGACGCCGCTGCCCTCGGGAATCGTGACGTTGGTCAGCGGTCCGAACGAAGTCGATGGACCGGTGCGGCCTCCTGCCGTGATCGCGATGTACTGGTTGCCACCGACCTCGAACGCGATCGGCGCGCCCGAGACGTCGCCGTTGAGTCGCGTCTGCCAGAGCAGCGCACCGGTCTCGGAGTTCAGCGCGAAGAACTCGCGATCGACCGTTCCGCCAAAGACAATCCCTCCCGCCGTGGCCAGGGCTGACGCTGTCATCGCCGCGCCGTTCGGCGAACGATACGCCCACGCCCGCTTGCCGGTCACCGGATCGAAGGCGACGAACTCGCCGACGTAGTCGTACCCGGGGGCGCGTTTGGCGGTGATTGTGACTCCGGTATAGCCGCGACCCAGGACGTACGGCACAGACACGACCTTCGCGTCCATGCAGGCGTTGTTGATTCCGACGTAATACAACTGCGTGACCGGACTGAAGCTCGGCGCCTGCAGGTTTCTCGCGCCGTGCAGGTGCGGACAGACCTCGAACACTTTTCCAGAGTCGATGTCGGCGGCCGTTGGGATCAGGGCGGGGTCGACGTTCGGACGTCCCTGCGGCGTCCATCCCGTCACGACGTTGTCGTACGCGGTCTTGAACGCGTGCAGGAACTCACCAGTTTGCCGGTCGAGCACGACACCCCAGCCCATCTTGCCGGTCTGGATGAGGGCCTTGCGTGAGCGTCCGCCGATCACGAGATCGACGAGCATGCTCTCGTAGCCAGCGCGGTCCCAGTCGTCGGCAGGATTCAGTTGGAAGTGCCAACGGATCTTTCCAGTCGCGGCGTCGACGGCCAGCACGGTATTGGTGTAGAGCGCGTCGCCGGGACCGCGCAGCGCCGTGGACCACGGTGCCGGTTGACCGGTAGAGAAGTAGACGAGCCGCAGCTCGGGATCGTAGCTGACGGTATTCCAGGGTGCGCCACCCAGCGGTGGAACGTCGCGGCGAGTCCACGTGTCGTAACCTGGATCGCCCGGACCTGGAGCCGTGTTCACCGTCCACAACAGCGCACCGGTCTCGGCATCGAACGCGCGAAACCTGCCGGGCGCGCCGTTGTCGCCGCCCGCGTGCCCGAGGAAAACCTTGCCTTCGGCAATCAGCGGTGGATGGGCGTGTCCCTCGCCCGTGTGGTAATCGCCCGTCTTCACTTCCCACCGCAGCGTGCCGCTTCGCGCGTCGAGCGCGACGAGGTAGGAGTCGGCCGTTCCCCAGTACAGCGTGTCACGGTAGATCGAAACGCCGCGCGTGCGCGGATAGCCCTCCGAGATCGAGATGTCAGCGGGGAACCGGCGCTCGTGAATCCACGCGACGTCACCCGTGACGGCATCGAACGCCGTCACGCGGCCGCTCCCTTCAGGCACGTACATCAGCCCGTTGGCGACGATGGGCGTGGCCAGCCAGCGACGGTTGTCGCGCATCGAGTACGACCAGACCGGGCGAAGCTGCCGAACGGTCGTGCGATTGATCTGATCGAGCGGGCTGTATGCCGTGACGTCGTAAGTCCGGCGATAGGACATCCAGTCACCCGCCTCCGGTTTGAGCAACCGTTCTGACGGAATCGCCGTCCATGATGGCAGCCCCGACTGCGTAAACGCGGCGGTGCCGGCCAGGATGCCGAACACGACGACCCACGGTGCAGAGCCTCGCATGACTGGCTTCATCGACTCGTCCTCTCGGCAGCTTTACGGTCCGGTCGTCCCGGCGGCTGATCCTTGTCGTCGAACGTAAGTATCGCTCCGAAACGCGATGGCTGTTCCCTGGCCTGGAATGTACACCACACCACACCGGTCGGCGACCGGCCTTTATTTAACATTCCGCACGGCACCATTTCAGCGACGAGCCGGGCGCCAGTACCGAGG
>JALDXQ010000222.1:0-11245 GCA_032156805.1 Acidobacteriota bacterium | reverse complement strand
CGCGGACCCTCGGGGTAGCGATGCACCCACAACAGTTCACCACTCTGGGCGTCGAGTGCGACGACGGCTCTGCGCGTGCCACCGGTCGTGTAGAGCACGCCGCCCACCATCAAGGGCGTGCCTTCCAGCTTGTATTCAGGCCGCGTCCCGAGGCTGTCGGTCTTGAAGCGCCACGCGACCTCGAGCTTGCTGAAATTGCTCGCGTTGATCTGATCGAGAGGTGAGTACTTGGTGCCGCGAAGGTCGGCCGTGTAATGCGGCCACTCCCCGTTCCTGGTCGATGGTGCGGGCGTCGACTGCCCTGAGGTGCCCACCGAAAGCCAAAGAGTGCCGAGTGCCGTGACCACGAGCGCGCTACGCCGCATGGGTCGCCACATGATTCACTCCTTCCAGCAGAATCGAGGAGGCTGCTTACTGTCGTTTTCCAGTAAAAGTGCCCTGTGCCAACCCTCCGATATCCAGTGTGCCCTTCATTGCGTCGTTGCTTTCAATCGTCCCGGTATAGGCAACGTCAACGGATGTGCCCTGCACGCTGCCCGTGAATTTGAACGCGATGTCACGCCCCCTGACGGTTCCGGTGAGATCGGCTTCGCCAAGGTTCGTGGAGGAGTAATGCCCCGTCAACGTCTCGCCGGCCTGCTTGAAGGTCACGGTCGGGGTACCAGAACCAGCGGAGGTCGTTACCTGAAAGGACCACGTGCCGGTGACGTCGATGCGTGTCTTGTCCTGGGCCGCAACCGCGAGCCAGGCGCCGCCAGCCAGAGGAATCGCGACCACCAGGAAGACCGTGAAGAGTGATTGCCTCATGGCGAGTCCTCCACGTGACGCGCCTCGACGCCTCAACGCGTGGCAACGTCGCGCCTATGGCTTCTGGCCCTTCTGCACGTCGGCGTCGACGCACTTGCCGCCCTCGCAGCGATTGTTCTCGGCGCACGCGTACTCGAAGAGCTCCGAGCCCTTTTCCATGAGCACGAACGTCCGCGTGTTCCTGATTGGCTTCTGGTAGTACTTCGGATCCTCCATCGTGATGTCAAAATTCAGGTGATCGAAGTCGGGGCGCGTCATCCTGATCGTCAGCCGCAACGCATCGCTGTGCGGATGCTGGGCGGTGTCGAGCCACGTGCGGCCGTTGAAGCCCGCCGTCGTGATCACGAGCGTATCCCCTTCCCATCGTCCCACCGACGTTCCCATCCACGTGGGCTCGAGATCTTTCGGCAGCTCGCGCCCATCCGTCGGCACCATGTGGAAACGGTTGTCCTGCTCCCACAAGATCACGAGGCGATCGGGGTGATGGACGTAGGCATGCGGGTAGGGCGTGTTGTACGCGCGAACGAATCCCCAGGGCTGGCAGCGCGCCCCGTAGTCATACGTGGTCGGTTTGTTGTTCTTGTCCCATTCGGCCTTCCCCGCCGGTGTGAACAACAACTCGCCGGTCACGACGTTCGTGCAGCCGCGGCCTCCAGAGGCGCACGCGCCTTTGACGGCCGCCGTGATGTTGCCGACCCGGGGATGATCCCAGACGCCGGTGAAGTCCGGCTTGCCGTTCGAGAGTCTGGGAGCAGGCTTCGAGGCCTGAGCGCTGATCACGATCGAGGCGAGCACCGCGAGTGCGCACGCGCCAAGGATGTTCTTCATGTCGGTCTCTCTTTCCGCTCTACTTGGGAGTCGGTGTCTCTGCCGATGCCGTGAACACCTGCCGGCCATCGGCGAAGGTCACGCCTCGACTGGCGGCGTTGGGTGAGCCGTCCTTGGCCCTGATGCCCTGCACGTTCACCTTGTCACCGACCTTCAAGGTTTCTCTCGTGATCCCCCGTCGCCTGAGCCCGTTCGGCGCGGCACCCGAGAATCCCCAAACCGCGGATTGACCCGAGACCTCGTCCTTGCCCTCGACGTAGAACCAGATGTGCGGATTGGTCCACTCGACCTTCTTGACCACACCGCTGACCTTCACCGGCTTGGTGGCGTCGAATTCGGCCGCCTCGGAATGGTGTGCGACGAGTGGGGCGATGGCAACGAGCACGGCAACGCCCGTCGCAAGCAGAACCGCACAGAATTTGCGTGACATCACAGCCTCCTGATGGCGGTCGCTGGACCGCTATGCGGCTCGTTGCGTGAGTTCGTACAAGCCGTGATTCGCATAGAAGTCCAACGACCAGAGTCCAGAGCCCGCGTCGAAACGCCGGTTCTCAACGCGCAGCGGTCGACGTCGTCGGAGCCACCGCCGCGGGTGTCGAGGCAGCGAAGGCAGAGACCGCCGCCATGTCCTGCACCGACATGCTGGTGACCACCGACTTCATCAACGCTGCCCACGGGCCGCGCCGTGCCCCGGTCTTCATGTCGAAGAGCTGCCTCATCGTATAGCTCGGCGAGCGCCCCGCCAACGCTGGTACCGGGCCGATGCCTTCGAGGTTAGCCCCGTGGCATGTCGCGCACTGATACTTCGCTGCCAGCTGCTTGCCGCGGTTCAGCGTGCCGGGCGGCACGTATGCCGTCCAGGACATGCGCGTGTCACGTGCCTCGGCTCGCAGGTTGTCGTCCGGGATCTCGACGATCTCGTCGGCATGGAGTGGCACCATCGCACCACCGTCACCGGCTGGAACGGCCATGTGCATCCCGCCCTGAAGCCGTACTTTCGGCGCCGTCTTCGACTCGACGACCTTGATGCGGCGCGGGTACGGCTGCTGCGCGAAATACTCCGCTGCCGCCAGATCCTCTTCGCGGGTCGTCGCCTTGGCGAAGCCGGCCATCAAGTTGGTGTTCGCCTTTCGCGGGTCGGCGCTCTTCCGCAGTCCGTCCCTGAAATCCTGCATCTGCTGCATGAAGTAGGTCGGGTGATAGGAGCTGATCGGAGCGTTCTCCGGCCGCCCGGAGCCGTCCGGGAGGTGGCACAAGGTGCACTGGCGCACGCCCTCTTTCCCGAAGCGGGCGATGTCGGGCAAGGTCCCGCGACGATCCTCGGGATACCAGTCCATCGTTTCCTTTTGCGCCCGGAGCTGCCCACGCGTGAACGTCTTGGTGGTCCCCGGGATCGAGACCGCCGCATTGTCGTCGGCCGGGAGCGCGGATGGTGGCGGTGGCGACCCCGCCGGTGGCGGCGGTGTGTACGCCCACTCCGGGAGGCCGGCAGGGATGGGCCCTGTCGGGGCAGGAGCAGCTTGCTGCGCCATGATCGACGCCCCGAGGATCACGACCGCGATAGCCATTGGAGCACCCAGCGCTTTGCGCATGTTCCTCTCCATGATTGGTGGTTACCGAAAACTCGCACCGCGGAGTCTACACCCGCTGGGCCGCGCCTTGCCCACCCATTACCTTCGCCGGTTCCGACACGTATACGGTCGCGCAGATTCTCGAAGCGGTGCAGATGCCGGATGGGTGGATGGAGCGCACGTGAGCCGATTCGTACGGATCCGGCTGAAGCCGGACACTACGGCAGTACGCCCACGTCCACGCGTGCTCAGCTTGCGCGTACACTCCCGGCGATGACGACCGAGCGATGGCTGCTGGCGGCCTATGCGTGCTCGGGCCTGGCCGGGCTCATATATGAGATCGCCTGGACACGCCTGCTGAGCCTTCATCTCGGACACACAACCGTGGCGGTCAGCACGGTCACGGCAGCTTTCATGGGAGGGCTTGGACTCGGTGGTGTATTGGGCGGGCGGGTCGCGTCGCGGCTCAGCCGACGACGAGCCCTCTGGGGCTACGCGTTGCTCGAATTCGTCGTGGCGCTGGCGGCTCTGTCGATTGCCGCCGGCGTGACGTTGCTCTCACCCGTGTTCACGTGGGCGTACGCCGAAGACGGCTCCAACCCGCTCTTCTCGGTCGCGAGAGTCGTGTGCGCATTCGCACTGCTGTTGCTGCCTGGCCTCGCGCTTGGTGCCACGTTTCCAATGGCGGTGCGCGTCGCCGTCCCTGCTCCCACGCGGCCGGGCGGAACGACGGGCCGGTTATATGGCGCAAACACGGTTGGAGCCGCGGTTGGAGCGCTGGCAGCGGGCTTCTTCCTGATTCCGATCCTCGGCCTCACAGGCACGACGATCACCGGCATGACAGCAAGTGCCGTCAGCATCGCGCTCGCGCTCTACATTGCCAGACGCGATCTCAGTGACGAAGCGCCAGCGGACCTCGTCGAGTTACCTGCCAAGCCGCGGAACGCTCGGCACAAGAGTTCCCGGCAGCAGCGTTCTCGGCGTGTCTCGATGAATGTCGAAGGAAAGCATATCGGGCGAGGCTACGAGCTTGCCGCGACGACGCTCGCGTTAACCGGGTTTGCAACGTTCGTCTATGAAGTTGCGTGGACGCGGGTGCTGGCCATGGTCGTTGGCCCCTCGATCTATGCCGTTGCCACGACGCTGACTTCGTTCATCACAGGCATCGCCCTGGGCGCCTTCGCCGGCGCCTCTCTCGCCGAGCGCACTCGACATCCAGCCATCGCGCTTGCGGTGACGCTGGTCGCCACTGCGACAGCCGCGTGTGTGAGTATCGCGTTCGTCGGCAGCTCAGACCTCATAATCTGGATCGGCGCATCGGAACCGGCAGCCACGTTCGCTGCAATGCCGTTGCCCCATCTCACGATCGCGGTGGGCCTGACGCTGCCGATCGCAGTTGGCCTTGGCGTGGCGTTTCCGCTGTCGCTCGAGCTCGCCGGCGGCCGCGATGCGATACCCGCGCGGCGACTGGGAATTCTCTACGCCGTCAACACCACCGCATCGGTGATTGGCGCGCTGATAGCCGGTTTCGTCGCGATCCCATTCATCGGCTTGCGTGGCTGCTTGCTGCTTGCCACAACCAGTCTGTTATTGGGCGCTGCCGTGCTGGCCGCACGCGCCTCGACAAGCCGCGGCCGCGCAGTGCTTGTTCCACTTGTGGCCATCGTGTCGTGGATCGCTGTGAGCCCGAGTTGGGATCGTGACTGGATGGCCGCGGGCGGTTATTTGTACACGCGCTTCGTGCCGGCTGGCGTCGAGCGTCGTGCTGCACTCACCGCTGGCACTCTTCTGTACTACCGTGAGGGCGCAACCGGCACGGTCTCTGTGAAAGCACTCACCGGCGAACGGTCGCTCTCGATCGACGGCAAGGTCGACGCATCGACATCACGCGACATGCTCACGCAGAGGCTGCTCGCACACCTGCCCTTACTGCTCCATCCGGACCCGCAGCGCGTCGGCATCGTGGGACTTGGCAGCGGCGTCACGCTCGCGTCCGCGCTCGTGCACCCGATCGGCTCGGTGGATGTCGTTGAGATTTCACCCGAAGTCGTGGAGGCCTCCGCCCACTTCGCCGATGAGAACCGGCGCGCACTCGACGATCCCCGCGCGCGACTGGTGCGCGGCGACGGTCGAACCCACCTCTCACTGACCTCGCGGCGCTATGACGTCGTCATCTCTGAGCCATCGAACCCCTGGATGGCCGGCGTGGCCGCTCTGTTCACGCAGGAATTCTTTCAAACGGTGCGCGACCGGCTCTCACCCGGCGGCATTTTCTGCCAGTGGGCACACACCTATGACATCAGCGACGCGGACCTCAGGTCCATCGTCGCCACGTTCCAGTCGGTGTTTCCCGAAGGAACGATGTGGCTGGCAGGAGACGGCGACCTGCTCCTCGTCGGATCTGAGACGCCTCTCGAGCCGCGCCTGGATGGCATCTCGATGGCGTGGCAACGACCGGGGGTGTCAGAGGACCTCCGCACCGTCGGCATGCAGGATCCGTTTGCATTGCTCTCGCTCTTCGCCGGCGGTCCCGGCGAGATGTCGCGATATGGCGCCGGCGCAATCATCCAGACCGACGACCGGACCGCGCTCGAGTTCTCAGGACCGTTGGCGGTCTTTGGCACCACTCAGGCCAATCACACCACCACGCTTCGTGCGCTGATCGATGACGGGCAAAGGCCGGCCGCAGTCATGCGCGCGCTCACGGGCGCGACGGCCTCGCAATGGCGCAACCGCGCCGGCATGCTGATGGATGCTCAGGCGTTCGACTCGGCCTACCGCGACTACGCGACAGCACTGGCGCTCGACTCGACTGACGACGCCACGCTGGACGGACTCGTGCGTGCAGCCACCGCGGCGCGCCAGGAGGACGATGCCGAGCGTCGGCTGCGCGCGCTGATTCAGTCGCGTGACGCGGAGCCTGGGCCCCGAGTGGCACTCGCAGAACTGCTTGGGATACGCGGGCGCTTCGACGAAGCGCTGACAACTGCGACCGACGCAACCCGGCTCGCGCCAGAGAATCCGGCGGCATGGGAGCAACTGGCATCGCTCCATACCGACCGCGGCGACGTCGTTCGCCTGGCCGCGGCAGTCAACGTGCTGCGCCGTGAGTTCCCACAGCGCGCGGCGAGTTGGTACTTTGCCGCCAGCGAGAGCTTCCTGCGCGGCGACGTCGCCGCCGCGCTCCCGATGGTACGCCGTGCCATCGAGCTGGACGCAAACTACGCTGACGCGTACAACCTGCTGGGCGCGATCCACGGCACTGCAGGGGACACCAGCGCCGGCCGCGATGCCTTTCGCACGAGCCTGCGCCTCGATCCGCGCGACGCGATCACGTACGTCAACCTCGCGCAACTCGAACTCGCAGCCGGCGAGCGGGATGCGGCAGCCGGCCTGTTCGCCGAAGCGCTCTCGCTCGACCCGAATTCGATCCCGGCGCGCGAAGGGCTGGCGCAGGCGAGGACAGGCCGATAAGAATCAGCCTGTCTTCTATTGTTGATGTCGTGATCGTTGAATTATCGAATCGATGTTGATTGCAGATTGTTGATCCTCAATTGGAGCTCACCCAATCAACAAGCCACAATCAAACATCATCAACACATCAACAATCAAAGATCGCCCGATCAACAATGCGTTTCAGAAACTCCAGCGCACGCCGAGCCGCACGATGCGTGGGTTGACGGTCGTGAGGACGTTACCGAAGCTCGCGCCGGTTTGCGTGTTGACGCTCAGAATCGCGGGAGAGTTGTTGACGTTGAAAATGTCCACCAGCCCTTCGAGCTTGGTGTTGGCCAGCCTGACGCTCTTCGAGAACCGCAGGTCGAGGAGCCGCACGGTCGGATAGAAGAACGTCCCGATCGGTTCCAGGGTCAGATTGACCGTGCCCTGTGTCAGGCCTGTCGTGTTCCCGGTGCGTCCGTACG
The DNA here is from genome assembly GCA_032156805.1 of Acidobacteriota bacterium. Taxonomy (GTDB): domain Bacteria; phylum Acidobacteriota; class Vicinamibacteria; order Vicinamibacterales; family UBA2999; genus Gp6-AA40. Next base: position 4,116 of record JALDXQ010000222.1, on the reverse strand, counting down.
GCTCGCCTTTGGTCAGCCGGACCGACGCCGACGTCGAGATGTCCCAGGGCAGCTCGTAGCTGCCGAGGAACTTGAACTGCCAGTGCCAGTAGTCCTGCCGGTTGTTGTAGGCCAGGCGGTTCGGATCCTGCGGCACACCGAAATTGCTCGTGTCGGTGGCAATGTCCTGCGAAATCGCCGACGCGAAGCCCCAGGTGTCGTAGTGGCTGATGTCGAACCCGGTCAGCACCTGTGACCGGCCGGACAAACGCTTGACGACCTCGACGTTGTAGGTCTCGTAGTCGGCTGTGAACAGTGGATCGTTCATGAGGACGTCCGCGCGCTGCCCGACATATGCCCGTTCCAGGCTGTAGAGCGTGAGCACGCGGTCGTCAGCAGCCGATGCGAAGTCACGGCCTCGATCGGTGAACGCCACCGGGATGTTGTACCCCTCGAAGGGAATCGCCTCGTTCTCCAGCTTCATGCGGTTGCGCTCGAGCTTTCGGACGTAGTTGAAGCGCAGCGTGGTATCCCGCATGAGTTGCTGGTCGAGGCCGACGACGAACTCGTCCGTGTATGGGAGTTTCAGATTCGGATTCAGCTCACGATTGGCTCCGCCCTGTGTCGACAGGAGATTGGCCGGATTTGGAACGAACGGCAACGTGCCATCCCACCGGTACCGCTTGACGGTCCGGGCCATCGGGTTCACGAACCCCGCCATCATCGAGTTGGCGTTCGTCATCGTGCCGGCGTTGTAGGAGTAGCGGCCGTAGGCGAGCTTGAGTGCCGTGCGGCCCGTTCCGAACATGTCGTACACGACGGAAAGGCGCGGCACGAATCCATTCAGGGTATGGAACTCGAAGCCCGGATAGGTCACCGCATCCTGGTACGGACCTGACCCGTCCTTGCCTTGCTCCTCGTAGTACGGCTTGAACGAATCGAGCCGGACGCCTCCGTTGAAGGAGAATCGGCCAGTCGTCCAGGTGTCGTTGATGAACGCCCATTGATGCGTCACTTCGTTCTCGAAGGAGAGCGGCGTGTCGTAGGTCTCGATCTCGGCAGGTGTCCGGAACCCGCCACGCCAGAACGTGCGGACGCTGTCTTTCGGCGCAATGAATTCATACGGCGCGCCTTCGTACAGGTAGCCGTACCCCACGCGAATGTTGTGGTCACCGCCCCTGGCACCGGACGTGATCAGCGAGTAGACACCGGAGATGTTCATGTGGTGGCTGCGGTCGATGAATGGCGCATTGCGCCCACCTCGTACGAGTTGGGTGTCGAGATCCATGCGGGCAATCTCGTCCGCGCCCGGTCTTTGCCACCACTTCCATCCGAACTCGCCCCACTTCACCTCGAGCGTGGATCGGTTGTTGAGAATCGACGTGAGCGTCGCTCCCTGAATCCAGTACGGAAAGTCAGTGAGTGATGTCGATGCCGAATCCACGAATGCCGAGGCGCCCGAGTTGGGCAGCGACTTGCTGTTGTACTGACCCGAGTAGGTGAGCGTGTGACTCGAGTTGAGACGGAAATTCAACTTCGTCGCATGATTCTGCAGCGTGGTGTATACGGGCTCGGGCAGGCCGGTGTCGGTGTTGTAGTAGCCCGGCGTCCAGTTGTCGGAGTTCAGGTTTCGGAATGCGTAGAACCACCAGAACTTGTCGCGGATGATCGGACCGCCGATGTCGGCGTGGAGCGACTGATAGCGGGCGACGGAGCTGGTGTTGGTGACTCCCTGCGCTTCGAGCTCGGGCGAAAGATTGGAGCTCTGGAGATCGATCGGCTCGCGATCGTAGAAGAACAACCCATGGATGTCGTTGCCGCCGCTCTTGACGATGAAGTTGTTGAATGAGCCTCCCACCGGCGCATCGGCGCCCTTGCTGGCACCGGCAACCTGGACTTCTTCGTAGACGTCCGGATCCTCGTACTGCAGCGACGCCATGATCGCGCCCTCGATGACGTTCCACTGCGACGTGCTGCCAAACACGCGGAACTGGGCGCGAAGACCGGCGCGGCTGCCGCCCACGTCGGGCGCCGTCACCTGCACGCCTGGTGTGATTGCCAGCACTGAGAACACGTCGTGCCCGGTCGGCAGCACGTTGGTCAACTCCTTGGAGAAGTTGGTGGCGACAACGGCATTGGTGACATCGATGATGGGCGATTCCCCGACCACCGTGATGGTCTCAGCGACGGCGCCCACCTCCATCACGATATTGAGGTTGGACGTAAAACCAGGTGTCAGAGTGATGCCTTCCCGGACCACCGTCCCGAAGCCTTGCAGCTGAAACCTGACGCTATAGACCCCGGGCGGGAGCAGCGCAAATCTATAAGTGCCTTGCTCGTCGCTAACCGCTGATCTCCCACCCACGAGCGCCGGACTGGTCAGAGCAACGTCAACACCCGGCAACGTCGCGCCGGACGGATCGGCAATGCGGCCGGTGATGACGCCGTCCTGCGCCCAGGCGGCCGACTCAGCCGCCAGAAGAAGACACACCGCGAACCCCAGTCGCCTGACGATGCTCATAGAGACCCCCCTACTCGGACCGAAACACCACGCCTCGTTTGCCGGGTGCCACGCCGAACGTGCCGACAGTTGGATGGACCATATCTGCGAAATCGCCGTAGTGCATACAGAGCGAGTCAGTATGTGTGCCGGCATTGAAGACCAGCTCGGGCTCGCCGACGAAGCATCGTTCGACGAATACGGGATGGCCATGCATCATGCCGAAAGGTGGCATCGCGCCGACCTCGAACTCCGGGTAGAGCGCGGCAATCTCCGGTTCTCGCGCCAGCCGGAGCGTCGTGCTGCCCACCAGCTTTCTGAGCGCTTCGAAATCGATGGTGTAATGAGCCGGCAGCACCGCCTGCACCGGCTTCGAGTCGGCAATACAAATGACGACCTTGGCGGATCGCCGGCCGGGTATGTGCGCGACCGCAGACAGCTCAGGCGCGGTAAAGGCTGGCGGATGTCTCAGCGTGACGTAGGGTACGCGCTCTTTCTTGAGCACTTCGGCGAGACAGGGGAGTAAGGCCATGGAACGCCCCTTTCGACTTGGAATGGACGCCGACTCGCGAGGGCGGTTTCATAGCACGTCCGCACCCTGAGCGTCCAGATTTCTTTTGATCTAGAATTCGAGTCTCGGCTCAGCCGCCGTCCACAATTCGTCGTCGATCACGGGGAGGTCGTGTGATGCACTCTAGGCCTCGTTACCCCGGTATTCGTATCACGGCCAACGGCAACCAGCTGGTCTCCTACCACACGGAAACCCGTATCGCAGACGCCGGCGTTTTCTATCCGATCACACCCTCCACGGAAGGTGGCGAGCTCTACCAGCAGGCGTTCGCCGAGGGCAAGCTGAACGCCTTTGGACGAAACACCATCGCCATCGAAGCCGAAGGTGAGCATGCGGCACAGGGTGGTGCCATCGCTCACTCTGTCTGCGGCAAGCGTGTCGTCAACTACACGTCCGGGCAGGGCGTGGTCTATGGTGTCGAGCAGTATTACCACGCGCCCGGCAAGTGTTCGACGATGGTGCTGGAGGTGGCGGCGCGAGCGCTGACCAAGCATGCCCTCAACGTGCACTGCGGGCACGACGATGTCTACGGCGCTCTCGACACCGGCTGGATAATGGTCTTTGGCAAGGACGCGCAACAAGCCGCTGACCAGGCGCTCATCCTGCGCCGCGTGACCGAGCTCAGCCTGACGCCGGGCATGAACGTGATGGACGGCTTCCTCACGTCACATCTCGAGCGGACGTTCTACAAACACGAGTCGGCGCTAATCCGCGAGTACCTCGGCGCACCTGAAGACATCATCGACTGCCCGACGGAAAGCCAGCGGATCCTCTTTGGACCTCGCCGCCGGCGCGTGCCGAAGATGATCGATCTGACCAATCCCGTGCTGCTTGGTCCGGTACAGAACCAGGAGCACTACATGCAGGGAGTCGTCGCGCGGCGCGACAACTTCACCGAACCCATCCTCGACTTCTTCGAAGCCGCCTACCGGGACTTCGGCGAGCTGACCGGACGCCACTACGGGCTGGTCTCGCAGTACAAGACCGACGATGCCGACACGGTGTTCGTGTCGCTCGGCTCGGCAGCGGAGAACATCGAAGCCGCGGTTGACTACCTGCGCGAGCG
>JALDXQ010000221.1:0-11623 GCA_032156805.1 Acidobacteriota bacterium | reverse complement strand
TTCAATTCCGGTTGTACACCATCCGGCAGCGGATAGCGATCCACGTTCAGCAGCATCGACACGAGCCCGTAATAGCCGCTCACACCGACCAGGTCGACGATGCCGCGCTCGCCGAACTTGTCCCTCGCCGCCTGGAACGTCTGATCGCTGACCTGCTTGTTGGTGAGCAGCTCCGTGCAGAAGTTGTAGACGATCTCTTCATCCGGCTGCATCGTCGTTGGCCGCTGTCCAGCCGCGATCGCCTCGACGGTCGCCGCGCTCACGCCGTTCTGCAGTGCGGCGCGCTTGTGCGCATACCACTCGTAGTGCGACGTCCAGTGGCGGGCGGTGATGATGATCGCCAGCTCGTTCAGGCGCGGTGGAATCGATGAATGAAAACGCATCGACGCACCGAACTTCTGCGCGAGGTCGCCCATCTCCGGGCTGCGCAGCAGCACGTTGAAGGGACCGCCGGCGCCGCGGCGCTCGCCGGAGATCAGACCCTCGAACATTTTCTTCTGCTCGGGTGTCATCTCGCGATAGGTGAGCGGCTTGAACCGATCACCCACGAGCTTGACCGTATTCGGATCGGGCACCGGAGCATTCGGTCCCGGGTTCTGTGCCATGGCCACTCCCACTGCTCCGATCAGGCCCACGAGAGCGCAGCAAAAAGCAATGCGACGCATGTCAATCTCCAATCAACAATCACCAATCAACAACGAATCAGCAAATCAAAGATCGCGAAATCCGAACAGTTCTATTTCTTCACGTGCCGTTCCAGCATCCGCCTGCGGACGACGCCACCGTAGACGTTGCCCTGTGCATCGACGCCCACGCCTTCGGCTCCGGAGTGATCGGCGGCGGTCGATTCGCTGTCCTCGATGAAGGCGATCACCGTCCCGTCTTTCGCGCTGCCGATGCGGATGCCCTTCTTGATGCCGGGCAGCTCGCGCGCGCCGGTGTCCGGCCCGGACTCGGAATCGGTGACGTAGATCGTGTCGTCGGCGGTGATGGTGATCCCGCTTGGCCGGCCGAACTGCCGCCACTCGGCCAGATAGCGTCCTTCCTGGTCGAAGATCTGAATGCGGTTGTTCTCGCGGTCACCGACGAAGAGGCGGCCGCGTGAATCCATCGCGATGGTGTGCGGCTCGCTGATCTCGCCAGGGCCGGATCCCTTCTTGCCCCACTCCTTGATGAACTTACCGTCTTTCGTGAACCGCACCACGCGATTGTTCTTGCCGTTGCGGTGGCTGTCGGTGACGAAGATGTCGCCGTTCGGGGCAACCAGTACGTCCGTGGGTTGATCGAACAGATCGGGACCCGATCCGCTGACGCCAGCCGTGCCGAGCGTCATGAGCACTTTGCCCTGCGGGTTGAACTTGAAGACCTGGTGTCCCTTGCCGTTCTCACCGCGCGCATCGGTGACCCAGAGGTTGCCCTCGCGATCGACCGTCGCGCCGTGCGGGAAGATGAACATCCCCTGTCCCCACGTCGCGAGGATCTTCCCGCTGGCGTCGTACTTGATGATTGGGGCCTCGCTGCGACCCGCGCAGGAGTTCTCGAAGCAGCGATGGACGACGTAGATCGCCCCGTCGGGTGCGGGCTCGATGGCCGTGACCGCCGCCCACACGACGCCGGGCGGCAGCTGCCCCCAGTCGCGCGTCGTCTTGTAGGGCTGCGGGAGATCGTTGCGAGGTGCCTGGGACTGGGCGGTCAACGAGGCCGACACGACCGCGAGTGCCGCACATACCAGTACCGTCTGTCGAGCCATTCGTCCTCCTCCGCAACCGCGCGTCCGGAGTGTATCGCCGGCCGATGACAAGGGCAATCAAGCTGCGAGTCAATGGTTCCGCCCGCCAACCGGGAGGTTGACTTGTTCGACGACGGCCAAGGATCATGCGCAACATGACCATTGCCGAGATTCGTCACCTGTTCACGTACACCGAATGGGCGAACGAGCGCGTGCTCAGTGCTGCGGAGAAGCTGCCGCCTGAAGACCTGCTGCGCGATGTCCACATCAGTTACAAGTCGATCCTCGGCACGCTGTTGCATATGGCTGGCGCCGAATGGATATGGCTCGAACGCTGGAATGGCAACTCACCCGTTGGTCCCGATGTCTGGGCGGGATGGACGCCCGGCGATGCGCGCAGTCTCCAGCAGGTGCGCGAGAAGTGGGAACCGGTCGTGCGCAGGCGCAACGAGTATCTCGACAAGATCTCGGACGCTGATCTCGCGCGCGAGCTGGGTTACAGACGGTTTACCGGCGAGCCCTTTTCACTGCCGCTCGTTCAGCAGATGCAGCACGTCGTCAATCACGCGACCCTGCACCGCGGCCAGGTCGTGGGCATGATTCGACAGCTTGGTGTCGTGCCCCCGACCACGGATCTGCTGTTCTACTTGATGGAGACCCGCCAGCTTTCGAGTTAGGTCCCGCGAGAGCGGTACCCGCGCTCGCTCGAATGACGCTCATCATCGCCATCCTGCTGTTGCTCGTCGTCTCGCGCGTTGCCGCGGAGTTGGCCGAGCGCGTGGGGCAGCCCGCCATGATCGGCGAGATTCTCGCCGGCCTCATCCTGGGTCCAGCCCTCTTTGGTCTCATTCACGAGTCACCCGAGCTGACGGCGATCGCCGACATCGGCCTGCTCATGCTGGTCCTGCTCGCGGGAATGGAGATCGACCTCAAACAGCTCTTCGACGCATTCACCGGGCGCAATCTCTGGATCTCCGTCATGGGCTTCGTGGTCCCGCTCGCGCTCGGCGTTGGCACCGGCGCAATGCTCGGCCTCGATGCCAATCGAACACTTTTCGTCGGGTTGTGTATCGCGATCACGGCGCTCCCCGTGAGCATTCGCATCCTGATGGACCTCGGCCGGCTGCACACGGTCGTGGGTCAGCGCATCATCGGCGCGGCAATCGCCAACGACGTCCTCGCCCTGCTCGTCCTCGGCGTGATCGTGAACGCGAACACGACAGGCGCAGGCTGGCGCGAGATGCTCGCGTCAGCGGGTCTGCCGATCGTGAAGGTCGTCGTCTTCATGGCCGCCGTGCTGCTGGCCGGGAAGGCGATCAACAAAGCTGCGGCGATGGCGCATCTCGATCGGTTCAGGGACGCGATCGGGAGTCGCCTGCGGGTGAAGGAGCCGGTCTTCGCTCTCACGCTCCTCTTCGTGATCGTGTTTGCCGCGTTGGCCGAAGTCCTCGGCCTTCATTTCGTCGTCGGCGCCTTCTTCGGATCGGTGCTCCTCAATCACGAGCTGCTCGGTCAGCAGCAGTTCGAGCAGGCGCGGAAGACCGCCTCGGCGGTCAGCATGGGTTTCCTCGCGCCGCTCTTCTTCGCCTCGATCGGGCTGGCATTCGATCCGTCAGGCCTCACCGATCTGTGGCTCACGCTCGGTGTGGTGACCGTGGCGTTCGTCGGGAAGATCTTGTCGGGTCGCATCGGGGGATGGCTTGCCGGCATGAAGCCGGCCGAGAGTTGGGCGCTCGGGATGGGACTCAACGGGCGCGGCATCATGGAACTTGTCGTGGCTCGTATCGGCCTCAGCAGCGGCCTGATTGGTTCAGGACTTTTTTCCGTGCTCGTGTTGATGGGGATGGTGACAACGATGGTGACACCCACGCTGCTCAAGCGCGCGTTCGAAGCCGCAGATCGCGAGCGGTGAGGTGGTTGAAGTCTTGCTTTCACGGAGGGCTTCAATGATCCGCAAGCTCGAGTCTGGCAAGTACCGTCTCTACTCGAGAAAGGTCGACCCGAGGACCGGCCGGCGTCGTAACCTTGGAACGTTCTCGACACGCGCGGCCGCCGAGAAGCACGAGCGTGCTGTTCAGTTCTTCAAGCGACGATGAACGATAAGGCGAGGCAGGTCCAGAGGGTCTACCTCACGCTGCTCCTGGGGCACACGCTCGCCGCGTCGTTCATCTGGGGCATCAACACACTCTTCCTGCTCGATGCCGGCCTGAGCAACGCGCAGGCGTTTGCTGCCAACGCCTTCTTCACGTTGGGCCTCGTCCTGTTCGAGGTGCCAACTGGCGTGACCGCCGATATTCGCGGCCGGCGGTTCTCGTACTTGCTCGGAACGTTGACGCTGATTCTGTCGACAGTCCTCTACCTGCTGATGTGGTGGATCTCCGCAGGGTTCTGGCCATGGGCACTGGCCTCTGCACTTCTCGGTCTCGGCTTCACGTTCTTCTCGGGCGCGGTCGAGGCATGGCTGGTCGACGCGCTCACCGCGAGTGGATTCAAGGGGCGTCTCGATTCGGTGTTCGCGAAGGGCGAGATCGTGGAAGGCGCGGCGATGCTCACGGGGTCGGTGGCAGGAGGCTACCTGGCCCAGGCCACCAACCTGGGTGTTCCCTACATCGTTCGTGCCGTGGTCCTCGTGCTGACGTTCGGGCTCGCCTTCATGCTCATGCACGATGACGGCTTTACCCCGAAGGCCAGCGATCGTCCGATTCGAGAAGTGAAGCGTGTGTTGTCGAGCGCGCTGAAGTACGGTCTCGGTAATCCGCCGATACGGTGGGTGATGCTGGCCGGCGTCTTCATCGACGGGGTGTCAATCTACGCCTTCTACGCGATGCAACCTTATCTCCTGGAGCTGTACGGAGACCCGAAGGCGTACGGCGTTGCCGGGCTCGCGGCCGCTATCGTCGGTGGTGCGCAGATTGGCGGCGGGCTCCTGGTCCCGCATCTCCGTCGCGCATTCGATCGCCGGACCTCCATCCTGCTGATTGCCGTCGTCGCCGGCACGATGGCTCTGGCAGCGGTTGCGTTGCTCCCACGATTCCTGATCGTCATCCTGCTGCTGGTGATCTGGGGGCTGGTGTTCGCGACGGTGATGCCCGTCCGCCAGGCATTTGTGAACGGACTGATTCCGTCGGAGCAGCGTGCCACCGTCCTGTCTTTTCAGTCACTGATGGGATCGGCTGGTGGAGTCGCGTTTCAGCCAATTCTCGGGCGAGCCGCCGATGCGTGGGGCTACGGCGCGTCCTACCTGTGCACGGCCGCGATCCAGGCGATCGCGATCCCCTTCATCTGGCTGTGCCGGCGTGAGCGCGCGGCATCCGACGCGATTCCGGAGGACGACGCTCCGTAGGATCAGCGAGCCATTTGCGGCGCGTGAGGAGCCGTCGCGCGGGGCAGTGTCGAGACGAACGAACGGCCCGCGCGCGCCTCGTGCACCGCGTGCAACAAGTCGGCGGCGAGACAGAGCTTGACGACATAGCCGGTACCGCCGGCTTTCTTCGCGGCGAGGACGAAGTCCTCATCCTCATGGACGGTAAGAAAGACAACGGCAGCCGTCGAACCTTCGGCACGCAGCCTGGACGCGACTTCCAATCCGGTCATGCCCGGCATCGAGATGTCGAGGACGATGACGTCCGGGCGCAAGGTCCTGGCTGCCTCGAGCGCCTGCCGTCCGTCCTTGATGGCCCCGACCACCGTGCAGCCAGGCGTGAGTGCTGCGGTCGCGCACGTGAGCATCAGCTCGCTATCGTCGACGAGCAACACCCGGATTGATTCAGATGACACGGTGTTGAACGGCATGCCCCAGGGGAGGTGCACTCATCGTGCCAGTGTGAGGAGGGATGAAAGTGGCGGGTCGTTGGCTCAAACCGCGACCGTGTCCCTGTCCTCCACGGCGCGCAGTGGTACGGTGGCCTCGAGCCGCGTCCCCTCGCCGGTTTTTGAGTGAATGTGGAAATCTCCCCCGAACGGCTCCACTCGCTCACCCATACTGATAAGGCCCAGTCCCGTGCCCCACACGGAATTCACGTCAAACCCGACACCATCGTCTTCGATTGACAACTTGAGAATGCCCGAGCCGCCACTGAGATGCACCGATATCCGGTGCGCCTGGCTGTACTTGATCGCGTTTTGCAGGCCTTCCTGAACGATTCGAAACAGGCAGAGCGTGATCTCGTGCGGGAGGATTTCCGGAACGTTGTCGTCTGTGAACGTGATGGAGACCTCCGCATGTGACAGCTCTTGCTGAAGCTCGCGGAGCGCAGGCACCAGTCCGATCAGCCGAAGCTTGGCCGGATGGAGACGGTGCGAGAGATCGTGGACGCTCTTGATGATGCTCTTCGCGCGGTTCAGCGCTTCTTCTGTCAGGTCGCTACGCTGCCCGTGGGCGTCGCGCCGTATCACAGAGAGGTCGATGGCCAGGAGCGACGCCTGCTGGCTGATGTCGTCGTGCAACTCGCGCGCGATTCGCGAGCGTTCCGTCTCCTGCGCCGTCAGCAGGCGGGCTCCCAGGTCGCGAATCTGCCCGTAACTCGTGCGCAGCGCCGTCTGGCTTTTCCACAGGTCGCGCTCGGCTCGTTGCCGGCGTGCTCTCTGAAGCAGGAGTCCGGCAATCAATGCGGATTGCACGAACAGAAGACCAAGTGCGCCGAGGAGGTAGACTCGGTAACGATCCCAGATACCCGGGTTTCGGAAGCTGACAACGGAACTCGCCGGAACGCGCGCTTCGTCGATATTCCAACGCCGAAGCTGACGCCAGTCCACGTGGTTGGCGTTCAGATCGAGCACGGTGGCCGGGACGCTGTCGGCGTGCTCTCCGCGCAACACCCGGAGCGCGACTTGTCCAACCTGGATGGCGGCATCTCGCTGGCTGTACAGACTGCCGCCAACAACCCCGCGACCCATCGTGGAGTCGACCCAGCTGTAGGTGGGCGCATTGGCGGCAGCGGCGACGCGATCGACGTAGTCCAGCGGATGAAACCTGTTGCCCGCGCCATCCTCGGTGACGAGCAAGTAATAGACGACCGACTGCTCGGGCAGACTCGCGACTCGACGCACGAGGTCTTCAGTTGGAAGCCCTGACAGGTACGTAAAAGCCAGGCGCTCTTCGAGTGACCCTATCTGCGTACGGAGCTGACGCTCGAACGCCTTGTCAGCGGCAGCCGCACCTGTGACCACGAAGACTCTCGTGACCTCTGGCTGCAGGGTCTTCACGAGCTCGAGTGTCGCGCCGAGGTTTCGCTCGACAATGACGCCGGTGGAATTCGCACCACCGTGCGCAGATCGAGTGTTCGCGAGGTAGACGAGCGGTGCGCCCTGAAACAGCGTGGCGCGATTCCCGACGATGAACTCGATCGCCACGTCGCCCACCGCGATGACCAGGTCAAAGCGAACTCCCTGGTACTTCGTGCGCAGAAAGTCAGCGAAGGCGACCTGGTAGTTGGCCTCGGGGAACCGAGCCACGTCGATGAACTCGGAGTAGTAGTCCAGATCGCGCTCGAGACCGACATCGAGCGTTCGCGGCAGCTCGACCTCACTTACAGTGGCGAACTCCGAGTCGCGCCTGGTCGAGTAGAGGACCAGCACGCTCTTGTGATCGACTTGCGCAAGGGCCGAACCCGCCAGGCAGAGATCGGCGAGGACGATCATCGTTGGCAAGAGCCATCGCAGGAAACGAACGCGCGAGAGGTGTTGCATGACCACTTAGAAGTCCAACTCCGCGGTGAGTCTGACGAACCGGGGCGTCAGGATCATCGTCGGCTGGAGCCACGCGCCGGCGGGCACGTAGGCCATGTTGTAAGTCAGTACCGCGCTCGAATTGAGCACGTTGTAGAAATCGATGGCCAGCATCGTGCGCGAACGCCCGAATCTGAGCGTCTTGGCCACTCGGACGTCGAGCTGATTGATGCGATCACCGTACAGGGCGCCGGGCTCGACCAGGTTCACCGTGACGTTCTGGGCGTTCCCGGAGAGATTCCGGCCAAGAGACGGCGCGACGACCGAATTGGGAACGGCGTAGTCGGCAGCCAGCATCGCACCTGGCTTGCTCTGGAACGCGGCTGACACATGAACATCGAGCCTGGGCACGAGGTACGACGCGAGTCCCCTGGCCTGCGTGAGGATGCCGTATGCCACGTGGCAATACGGACTGACCGGGGTGACCGCAGAGCCGACCACTCCCGCACCGAAGGCGCTGGTCCCGGTGACAGACGTCGAGAGCTCGGGCAGGCCTGCGCGCACCGCGCAGTTGTCGGCGACGGTCTGACCGGTGCTCGTGCCGCCTGCGAGAGTGAGGCCGGCGCCGTTCCGAACACTGACGGTGACGTCAATCCCATTGAAGTACTGCGACCAGCCGCCATATTCGCTCGCGCTCGTGACCAGGTTGCTGACCTGTCCTGCCTTGCTGGGCACGACGTCGTACAGGCCAGACACGACATAACCCCCGCCACCGGGCAGTCGAGGATCGAGCGGGGCGGTGATGCTGAATGGCGTCAGATCGGACGGCTCGAGCGACAGGTTATCGGCAGCGAAAAACCCGTGATACCAGCGGCGGACGTACGACACGTTCAGCGATGCCCGCCGGTGAATCTGCTGCTGAAGTGAGACACCAAGGTTCCAGTCCGAGGGGCGCACACCCCAACCGTTGAGGATGTTTCGATCGAAGTTATTGGTCAGGACGTTCTTGCCGAAATTCGCATTCGACATCACGCCGCAGAGATCGCCGCCGGCTGTGCGGAGATCCTGCGCGTTGGGGTTCTGGAGGTCGCAGTCGGGTCGATAGTTGCCGTTGGCATCGGTCCACGCGCGCGTGACGCCCGCGGTCCCGAACACCGAGGTCGTCTGCGGCATTCGCAACGTTGGATTGGTGTTCGCGTAATTCCCCGTGACCCCTACGCCCTCGAGGTACCGTCCAAGGCTGACGCTGACGGCCGTCTGTCCGTTCCCGAAGAGGTCATAAGCTGCGCCGATCCGCGGCGTGAGATCCTTGTAGCTGTCTACGCCCGACGTCTTCGGGATGGTGATCGGCGTTGGAAGAAACCTGGAAGGCCCTTCCTGTTGCGCCGGGAACCAGCTGCGTGCATGGTCGAATCGAAGCGCACCGTGAAGTGTCAGGCGGTCGAGCGTCCATTGATCCTGGACGAAGATCGCTTCCCAGCCGGCACGGGCATCGTTGATCCAGGGCGAGATCGACTGCGTCAGCTGGTTCGGTACGCCGTTGTTGAACCGGTACGTGAGGTTCTGATCGTTGGTCATCCACGTCCGGTCGTCGGTCATCAATGTGTGCTGATATCCGATTTTCAGACTGTGCTGGCCAGTAACCCGCGAGAGTGAGCCCTTCCAGAGATACGAACCGGTGTAAGCGGTACTGAAATCCTGCGATCGATACGCCAACCCTGGAAGACCGCCGTTTGCCGCGCAGCCACTCGCACATTGTTCGATGACACGAATCAGATCGCGCGTGACGTTGGGGTCGCGTTCAAAATTTCCGACGCCAAAGTACACACCGCCAAAACTGGCCTCGAGCAGCACGCGATCGGTGACCGGAGACGACCAGCTTGCCTGAACGACGTCGAGTGGACGCCCGAGGATGCCGGTGGCTTCGGGCGAGGTCCTGACCGGCTCGGCGTTGCCAGGAGTGGCGCCCGTGCACGTCCGGCACAGTACCTGTTTGTCCCAGAACACTCCCACCTTGTTGCGCGGTGTCGCCTGCCAGGTGATACGGCCGCTCGCGTTTTCGAAGGTCCTGTCTGAGTACGCCCGCCGGGCGTCATCGGGTGCGTAAAGCCACCGGGTCGGATCGCCTGCGTTCACGTTGTAGAAGACGCTGGCCGAGTCTTTGGTGCTGCCGCCGGTGTGCGCATTCACGAAGTACCAGATTCGATCCCGGAGGACCGGGCCGCCGAACGTGCCAGAGATGTCGTACACCTTCGTCAGAGGCGTCGCGGCGGAGACATTCTGATCCCTGAGCGCTGGTGTCAGGTTGTCGCCCTGGAGTCGTTCACCGCTCCCGCTGACGAACAGCGACCCACGCATCACGTTGCCGCCGGTCTTCGGCATGATGTTCATGACGAGACCCGCGGTCTCGACCTCGCCCGAGGCTCCACTCGTCGTGAAGCTGACTTCCTGCGCCTGGCCGACATCGATGGTGTAGCTGGTGGCGGAGTTGCTGCTCGGCGGGCTCCCGATCGTCAACCCATCGAGCTGCAGCCGGCTTTCATTCGATCGGCCACCGTGAATGGGAAACGACTGCGTCGCTGTGCCTGTGACGATGTCATTGCCGCTCGTGACGACGCCGGGCACGAGAACCACGAGCGCGAGATAGCTGCGAACGGTGGGAATCGACCGGACGACGTCGCCGGTCAGCGTCACTTCGCGCTTCGCGCTATGGATGTCGACGATCGGAGTGACACCGGTGACCGTGACGAGATCGGTGAGAGGTCCGATCATGAGTTGCGCATCGACTGTGGCGGTGAACGATCCCGTGAGCTCGATGCCCTCGCGCCTGAAGGAGCTCCACCCATCGTGCGCGAATGTCACGACATACGTGCCAGGCCGCAGGTTCTCGATGCGGTACCGCCCGGTGCTGTCGGTCGTTGTCGAACGGACTCTTTCAATGAGCTCCGGGCTGTGTGCCGCGACCGTGACGCCTGCGATTGCCGCGCCTGTCGAGTCGGTCACCGCGCCGACAATAGCTGCCTGCGCGAAGGCGATTGTCGGACAGCCGACGATAGCGACAAGGAACAGCAGTGCCTTCATCGTCCAGGTCACAGCGCGACCGCTGGAGTTCGTAACCCGCGAAAATGTTACGGGGGGCAACATTCTCCCTACTGACGAGGCCTGGTGATATCCGTATTTTCACCGATCCAACACTCGAAATGCGGGAATCTTCGCCTGTGTAACGCACTTCCTGGCCCATGCACTAGCCGGATGTTGGTTACAGCGCATCGGAGTCACACACGCGCCGGCCAGCGAAGAAAGGGAGATTTCAATGAAGCCTTGTCATGACGTTCGTGTCCGTGTTTCCCGGGTTCTGATGGCGTTCGGCACCCTGCTGGCTCTGTCACTGCCCACGTCGGCGTACGCGCAAACCACGACCTGCGGTCAAGATGTGAAGGAAGAGGCTCTGGCGGCTTTGGCGGCGCTTGTCGACATTCCTGACTTGGAGAAGGGCCCGCGGGAGGCCGAGTTGTACAAGAAGTACAGCTACTGCATTCCGGTCGGGCAGATAGTTCCAGAGGCTCTCGCGGCAGCCGCTCGCCAGTGCGGCGCGACGGTCTCCAATCTGGGCAGCATCTTCTTCGAGGAGATCAGCTGCGCTGGTTACGATCCGCAGCGCCGTCAGTTCGCGGTGCCGATCAGGATCAAGCAGCAGTTCGGATTCGGTGGATCGCCGCTTCCGGGCAGCCGCGAGTATGTGCTGAACTGCGTCGCGGACCCCGTCGGAAATTTCCACCCCGTTGGTGTCGACAGCGTCCATCTCTCGAACTCGGCGGTCGCGCCCTCGTGGCAGTTCGCGGTGATCGCGGCGGCCAACCAGAACCTGGGGCTCGTCCAGCCGATGAACGGTGCGACGCGGCGCGCCCGGTCGATCCTCTCATGGGGATTCCAACCGACCAACTGCGCGTTCGTGCCTATCTGGGGTAATGCGGTGAACTATCGCATTCGTCTCGATCAGTAGCAGAGTGCCGGGGGAGCCGCGAGTGGGCTCCCCTCGGGTAGTCAGCCGGTTCAGCCCGCCGCTTTTGCTTTCCTGTCCTTTGACCTTCAGCGTCCGTCGGTCAGCCGTATGGACTCACCAACGCGACGGAACGTCTCCTGGAATGTCTGCCCCTCTTTCTCGGGCACGATCGTCAGGTAGTAGAAGAGGCTGCCGTCGGACAGGAACGTCGTGTAGAGGCCGAT
>JALDXQ010000220.1:0-11731 GCA_032156805.1 Acidobacteriota bacterium | reverse complement strand
GCGACGATGACGAGCCGGCTGCTGCTCGAAGCGGGCCTCGGCACGTATCAGCAGAACTGGAACACGCGCGAGCGGCCCGGCAACGATCGCGAGTTGATTCGCGTCGTGGAGCAGTGCACGACCGGATGTCCCAATAACGGCGGCATCCAGGGCCTGACGTATCGGGCGATGAACTGGAATGCCGACTGGATGTCACCCAATCGCGCCTACGCAACGGCGACCTACGTGACCGGTGGACACAGTATCAAGGGTGGGTATCAGGGCGTGCTCCACATCAACATGTCGAACCCGTTCACCAACAACTACAACCTGCAGTACCGCTTCAACAACGGAGTGCCGAATCAGTTGACGCAGAACCTGCTGCCGTACCGGACGGAAGAGCGCACCCGGTACGATGCGTTGTTCATCCAGGATCAGTGGACGCGCGGCAAGATGACGCTGCAGGGGGCACTGCGCTACGACCATGCGTGGAGCTACTACCCGGCGCAGCAGATCGGTCCGACGCGCTTCCTGCCGCAGGGGCTTCTTGTCCCCGACACCAAGGGTGTGCTCGGGTATCACGACATCAGCCCACGCATGGGTCTCGCCTACGACCTCTTCGGTGATGGCAAGACGGCTATCAAGCTCCATACCGGTCGTTATCTCGAGGCGGCCGTTAACGGCAATGGCAACTACTCGGAACTGCGGCCGATCAACCGCATCAGCAACAGCGTGACGCGCACGTGGACCGATGCGAATCGCAACTACGAGCCCGATTGCGATCTGATGAACGGGCTGGCGCAGGATCTGCGCCCGACTGGTGGTGACTTCTGCGGTGCGTGGAGCAATGAGAACTTCGGCCAGGAAGTGCCGGTGCTCTCATACGACGAGCAGATCCTGAAGGGGTGGTACAACCGGCCGTCGGATTGGCAGATCACGGCCACGGTCCAGCAGGAAGTGTTTCCGCGCGTATCGGTAGAAGTCGGGTACACGCGCCGCTGGCTCCAGAACTTCACCGTGACCGACAATCTCGCTGTAGAGCCGTCGGACTTCACCGAGTTCAGCGTCACTGCCCCGAACGATCCGCGTCTCCCCGGCGGTGGCGGGTACGTCGTATCGGGCCTGTATAACGTCAACCCCGACAAGTTTGGTGAAACTGACAACTACCGAACCTACGCACCCGCCTACGGCAACGTGTCCCAGACATACAACGGCGTGGACGTCAACGTGAGTGCCCGCCTTCGTGGCGGTCTGCAGGTGCAGGGTGGGACGAGCACCGGCCAGCAGGTGATTGATTCCTGCGAAGTGCGCGACAAACTGCCTGAACAGGTCTCCACCGGTGCGTCCTCGCAGGGTGGGATACCGTACAACCCGGCGAACCCGTACTGCCACGTTGCGCCGGGCATCACGACGCGAGCGACGGCTGCCGGGTCCTACATCGTGCCGCGGGCCGACGTCCAACTGTCGTTCGCGTATACGAACAGTCCGGGCGTTCCGCTCGAGGCCCGATGGCAGGTGCCGAGCGCCATTGCGGCCCTCTCGCTCGGGCGTCCGCTCTCAGGCAATGCGCCCAACGTCCAGGTGAATCTGCTCGAACCAGGGGCGATGCGCTCGCCGCGCGTGAACATTCTCGACTTCCGCGTGGGTAAGCTGCTGCGCTTCGGTGACACGCGGCTGAATGTCGCTGTCGATCTCTACAACATGCTGAACCTCGACACCGTGATCACGCAAAACTTCAATTACGTTCCCAATGGGGCGTGGTTGGTCCCGACAGGAGTGCTGACCGCACGCACAGCGAAGGTGACTGTCCAGTACGACTTCTAATACACGAGCGCCAGTTCGTCCTCTCTTGGAAGGCTCGCTCTTCGGCGGGCTCGTACGCTCTCAGCCGGGCTGAACGGCAGAGCTGTGGATACCCTCGTACTGGTATTTCACTTTCGGCGACGACGGATCTAGACTCCGGCTCGCCGTCGGTTCCAGTGGGTGTCCCGGCCACCCCAGTTCGCTCAAGCTGATGACGTTGCTCCGGCAAGGCCGGGGGTGCGGCGGGGTGCGACATCGGCAGAAGGCGGATGCCATGCGGAACCAGCTGAGGAGGACGCTTCTCGTCCTCGGCTTGCTACTGCTCACTCCTGTTGCGACGTCTGCTCAATCGATCATCACGGGAGTCGTTACCGATACCTCAGGCGCCGTTCTTCCCGGTGTGACCGTGGAAGCGGCGAGCGATGTCCTCATCGAAAAGGTTCGCGTCGATGTGACCGATGGATCGGGTCAGTACCGGATCCTCGACCTGCGCCCCGGAATTTATAGAGTCAGCTTCAAGCTGCCTGGCTTCAATACCTTTGTTCGTGATGCCCTCGAATTGCCTGCCGACTTCGTCTCGACGGTCAACGCCGAGATGCGAGTGGGCACGCTCGAAGAGACCGTGACCGTTACTGGTGAAAGTCCGATCGTCGACGTCCAGAGCGCGCGGCGCCAGACGCAGATGACGAGCGAGCTCATCGAGGCTCTTCCAACCGCGCAGGGATACGCGGCCATTGCCACCCTCATTCCATCGTTTGTCGTCTCCGGCGGCGGCAACAACAACGTGCAGCTGAACACCGGGATGATCGTGTTCGGCGGTCGCGGCGGCCGCGGTAACGAAGGCATCGCCCAGACGGATGGCATTGGGACCGGTGCCGCGATCAACGGCGGCGGGGTGTCCGGGTACGGCCGCCTCGACACGACGCAGGAAGTCGTGCTGACGAGCACTGGCGGTCTCGGGGACGTGGAAGTGGGCGGACCGATCGTCAACCTCGTGCCACGCACGGGTGGAAACACATTCGAGAACCGTTTCCAGGCGTCTGGCCTGACGGGCGCAATGCAGGGAAGCAACTACTCCGAGGAACTGCGGCTTGCGGGACTGCGGACGCCAGCCGAAACGCGGTACCAGTGGGATTCGAGCCTGACCAACAGCGGCCCGATCATGCGCGACCGTCTGTGGTTCCTCTATGCCACGCGGTATCAGGGCAACGCGAGCACCGTCCCCGGCATGTTCATCAACAAGAACGCGGGCGATCGCTCGCAGTGGACCTACGACCCTGATCTGAACCGGCCAGCGCAGACGAGCGACGCCGGCACGATCACACCGACAATGCGCCTGACGTGGCAGGTGACTCCGAAGCACCGTTTCGGTGTCTTCTGGGATGCGGGGAGCTTCAAGATCAACCGCGAGAACTACCCGGGCCAGGGTAACGCCACCAACGCGCCCGAGACCGGCGGCATTCAGCCGGGCAATGGCAGCTCACGCCTGCAGCAGGCAAAGTGGACCGCAACGATGACGAGCCGGCTGCTGCTCGAAGCGGGCCTCGGCACGTACCAGCAGAACTGGAACACGCGCGAACGGCCCGGCAACGATCGTGAGTTGATTCGTGTCGTCGAGCAGTGCACCGCGGGGTGCCCGAACAATGGCAACATTCAAGGCCTGACGTATCGGGCGATGAACTGGAATGCCGACTGGATGTCACCCAATCGCGCCTACGCAACGGCGACCTACGTGACCGGTGGACACAGTATCAAGGGTGGGTATCAGGGCGTGCTCCACATCAACATGTCGAACCCGTTCACCAACAACTACAACCTGCAGTACCGCTTCAACAACGGAGTGCCGAATCAGTTGACGCAGAACCTGCTGCCGTACCGGACGGAAGAGCGCACCCGGTACGATGCGTTGTTCATCCAGGATCAGTGGACGCGCGGCAAGATGACGCTGCAGGGTGCACTGCGTTACGACCACGCCTGGAGCTACTATCCGGCCCAGCAGATTGGTCCGACGCGATTCCTGCCGCAGGGACTCTACGTTCCGGACACCAAAGGCGTGCTCGGGTACCACGACATCAGCCCACGCATGGGCATGGCCTACGACCTCTTCGGCGATGGCAAGACCGCCATCAAGCTGCACGCGGGGCGCTATCTCGAGGCTGCGGTCAACGGCAACGGCAACTACTCGGAGCTCAGGCCCATCAACCGCATCAGCAACAGCGTGACGCGGACGTGGACCGACGCCAATCGCAACTTCGAGCCGGATTGCGATCTGATGAGTGGCCTGGCGCAGGATCTGCGGCCCACCGGTGGTGACTTCTGCGGTGAAATAAGCAACATCAACTTCGGCAAGGAAGTGCCAGTGTTGTCGTACGACGAGCAGATCCTGAAGGGTTGGTACAACCGGCCGTCCGACTGGCAGATTGCCGCCACCATCCAGCAGGAAGTACTGCCCCGTGTCTCGGTGGAAGTGGGGTACACGCGGCGCTGGCTGCAGAACTTCACGGTCACTGACAACCTCGCTGTTGCGCCGTCCGACTTCACCCAGTTCAGCGTCACCGCACCAAACGATCCGCGGCTTCCCGGTGGAGGCGGATACGTCGTCTCGGGGCTCTACAACGTGAACCCGAACAAGTTCGGCCAGACTGACAACTACCGGACGTATGCGCCCGCGTATGGCAGCGTCTCGCAGGTGTACAACGGTGTTGATGTCAACGTCAGTGCCCGTCTGCGGGGCGGCCTGACGGTGCAGGGTGGCACCAGTACCGGCCAGCAGGTGATCGACTCGTGTGAAGTGCGCGACAAACTGCCGGAACAGGTGTCGACTGGCGCGTCTTCACAAGGCGGAATTCCGTACAACCCCACCAACCCGTACTGCCACGTCGCGCCCGGCATCACAACGCGGGCAACCGCTGCCGGTACCTACATCCTGCCGCGAGCGGACGTGCAACTGTCCTTCGCGTACACGAGCAGTCCGGGTGTGCCTCTTCAGGCCAACTGGCAGGTGCCGTCGGCGATCGCCGCGCTTTCACTGGGGCGTCCGCTCTCGGGGAACGCGCCGAACGTCGAGGTGAACCTGCTTGCGCCGGATCAGATGCGCTCGCCGCGTGTGAACATCCTCGACTTCCGCGCCGGCAAGATCCTGCGCTTTGGGGACACTCGGCTGAACGTCGCCGTCGATCTCTACAACATACTGAACCTCGACACGGCGGTCACGCAGAACTTCAACTACGTTCCGAACGGCGCGTGGCTGGTGCCGACAGAAGTGCTCACCGCGCGCACGGCGAAATTGACGGTCCAGTACGATTTCTGAGCCAACGAAAATCAAGAAGGCATAGCCACGAAGGACACGAGGACAACCCCCGTGCCCTTCGCGGCTCAAAGACGCCTCGTGGCACGAACCTGTCGAACCACCTCATTGATCGCGTCGATGACCGCCTCCGGCGCGTCGAGTGGAACCCAATGACCACAGTCTGGGACGATGACGTGTCGGCCCTGGCCTGACCGCTGTGCCAGTGCGCCATCGGCCGCGAGGCGACGTTCGTGTGCCGAGGCCGAGGAGATGACGACCACTGGCAGCTGGCCGAAATCGTCATTGGCCTCACGCAGCGTTTCTTCCGCGCTGCTGCACACGTGCTCGATCTGACTTCCGAGCGCCTCGAAAAACTGCGGGCGTGTCCACATCGTTCCGAGTACACGCCGCGCCTCTGGCGGGAGTTTCCAGATCGGGGCAAGGATGCCTTCGTCGTCGCGTCGAAGTCCTCCACGGCTGACGAGAGCGACGACGGCCCGTGCGGCGGCGAGCGCGCGCAGCTTCACGAGCCAGGTGACGACGCGCGCAATTCCACTGCGTGCCGCGCCAGCACCGTACCGGCATAAGCGAACCCCGCGCCGGATCAACGCGTGCTGCTCGGCCGTGGGCCTGGCCCACTCTTCGGGAATAGCAGGTTCAATCAGGACCAGACCGGCGACGTCCTCCGCGTGGCGAGCGGCCATCAACCGCATCACCAGCCCGCCGTAGGAGTGTCCCACCAGCACATAGGGACCAGGTACCTCGGCACGTTGCAGCAGTTGATGAAGTTCGTCGGCGATCCGTCCCGCCGTGCGTGGCAGCGGCCCCGCGTCGCTCCAGCCGAACCCCGCGCGATCGTAAGTACACGCTCGCGTGATGCGAGCGACTGCGGGATGCACGAGGCTCCAGCTCAATGAGGAGCCGCCAAGCGCCGCGTCGAAGACGACGGCAGGCGGCCCCTCTCCGGCACACTGCAGGTGAAGCTGGTGTGTGCCGATGTCGATCAGCCGCCCGGGGGGCAGAAACACCATTGGTGATTGTTGATTGATGATCCTGGATTGGTTGTTGATTGTCGATTCGACGATCTCCAGTCAACAACCAATCACCAATCAAAGATCATGAATCACCAATGAGTTGAAGCGCTACTGGTTGAGCGGTACCGCGATGTCGACCACCTGGTCGTCGAAGCCTCCGATGAGCACGGCGCGGCCGGTCGTCAGATTGACGCTGTAGAAGGAGTACTTGCCGTTCACGGAGAGTGTCGCGAACGCCCGATTGGCAACCGTGACGCCGCGCGCGACCTGACTATAGATGTCGAACCCGGCTGACGGTCCAGCGTCGAACCCGAGCTGGCCCGTTGCGGCGAGGATGCCGTTTCCAGGCGGCGACTGGATCACGATCTGATCCATCGTCGTGTCGATGTCGAAGAGCGTGGTTGCCGTCGGGGTACCGTTCGGCGCGACGTCGTTGTTGGTGTAGGCAGCGCCGGAGAGTCCCGTCGCTGGAACTGGGGCGGCCGGCGGAGCCGTGTAGGTCAACGTGCCGTTCTGTGCGGTGACGCCTCCGGTGTTGACGTTGTGCGCCAGGTTCTGGCCGGTGTCGCTGATGATGCGCAGGCGATCGGCCGCAGGATTGAAGTCCACGCCGAACGTGGTGCCGTCCAGTGGAACCGTGAGGTTGTTGACCAACTGCGCACGCGCCGACTTTGTGTCAATCGTATAGACGCCGCCACCGTTCCCGACACCATAAAGCTTCCCGTCCTGGACACGGAAATCAATGCCCACCAGCGCGGTGTCGTTTCCCGCCAGGCCAGTGACGGCCGCGATGTCTCGCGCCCTGCGCGGTGAGTCCGACCTGAAGCTGACCAGTCGACCGTCGTCGGTCAGGCCGACGACTCGCAGCTTGTCCGCGATGCGGTAATGGAACCGGTCATCGTCTTGTCTGTCCGCGCTCACGCTGCCGCCTGCGCCGAGAATACCGAGCAGTCCGACTGCCACGACGAAAGCGAAACCCATCCCGCTCTTGCTACGTTTCATCTCGAGCCTCCCGTCGGCCCCGGTGTTTCGTGTCCTGCATGTGTTGAAGGGCCGTCGATCCCACTACGGCCTGGAGACGCGGATGGATTGTCAGGAAGCTCTCAGCTCAGCGTTGGCGATGCGGAGTGTACGGAGAAAACGGATCGCCGCGACGGAACTCGAGTGGAGGCGATCGGCTTACTTCTGTGTGCGATCGGTCAGGCCCGGCAGATGCGCACGATGCGAGACGCGCAGGGCCACGAGGTCCGGGTGTTGGATCTTCAGCTGATTGAGGATGCGGTGGATCTCGGCTTCCTCGACCAGCGAGATGGCATCCTCGGATGCTGCGACGGCGAAGAGGCACTTCGCGAGCGCAAGCTTCTGCTCGTACGTCGCGTGCTCCGCGAACTCACGCGCCACCTCGAAGTCGGCTGTTCCGCCGAAGAGCAGGTTGCTCGTTTTCGCGAGCCCCACGACCAGCACGGCCTGGTCGGACGTGATGCCGCCTTCGTTGAGCACCAGGTGCTCCATGGCCGCGGTCTCGTCCGCGCTCGCCTGTTGATCGGCGTGCGCCACGCGGCCGAGCAGGTACGCGAAGCGCGCGAGGTAACGCGCACGCTCCGGCTCCAGCTGATCGAGCGCCCTGACGACATCGCGCAGTGGCGAGTGTTCCTGAGGCTCACCTGTCGTGAGCCCCAGCCATGTCCAGATGCTTCCCATTCTTGGACGATTACGACACACCGACGCAGCGAGGCATGTGTGTCGCGATCAAGAGAACCAGCCTATTTCGCGGGCCTGATGTTCTGGTTGAAGCGGAACAGATTGTTCTTGTCGTACTTCTTCTTGATTTTCGTCAGCCGGGCGTAGTTCTTCCCGTAGGTCGCCTTCACGCGATCCTCGCCCTCATCCATCATGAAGTTCACGTAGGCACCTGGCGCCGAGTACGGATGGAGTGCGTTCCAGTATTCCCGTGCCCAGTTCGTGAGCGTGTCTTTGCTCGCCGGATCGCTGTCTACGCCGACGATGACCGCGGCCCACGTGGCGTCGCGGTACGCCCAGGCGGTTGCCTTGTTCTTGACGCGAGCAGCCGCCCCGTTCACCGGATACAGATGCATCGTTGACT
Organism: Acidobacteriota bacterium; assembly: GCA_032156805.1. Classification (GTDB taxonomy): domain Bacteria; phylum Acidobacteriota; class Vicinamibacteria; order Vicinamibacterales; family UBA2999; genus Gp6-AA40. The sequence continues at coordinate 3,522 of JALDXQ010000220.1, read as the reverse complement.
TCCACGTCGGCAGCTGGCGTCCGTGCTCGACGTGCAACGCGATCGCCTCGTCGCTCAGCTCGTGAACGAAATCGGCCTTCCAGTACCACTGATCGCCCGGAGGGTAGAGCGGATCGAACATGCTCTGCATCGCCGGATGCGGAATCGGCCCGACCATGTCGAGTGCCGGAGTCTTGAAGGCCCGAATCGGCTTGAACATCTTCGGGCCGCTTTTCGGCGATCCGGTGTAGCACCACACGATGCCGCACATCTTCCGGTTATGAAGGTGCTCCGGAAACGGCGGCCCGGGCGGGACCGTCAGGAATGCAAAGAACCCGTTGAGTTCCCTGGGCGCCTTCTTGATGAAGCGCCGATACCACTTCATCACCGCGGGCGCGTCATCCATTTCCCAGAGCATCGGGCCGGCGTAGTGGGTATGTGCCGGATGGCCCTTGAAGAGGAATGACGTCACGACGCCGAAGTTGCCGCCGCCTCCGCGCACGGCCCAGAACAGGTCTGAGTTCTCTTTGGCGCTCGCGGTGACGAACCGGCCGTCGGCAAGCACCATGTCCACGGCCAGGATGCTGTCGATGCTCAAGCCGTATTGACGGGTGAGGTGGCCGATGCCCCCGCCCAGCGTCAGCCCGCCAACCCCGGTCGTCGAGATGATGCCTGCGGGGACGGCGAGGCCAAACGGGTGCGTGGCGTGATCGACATCGCCCCACAGCGACCCGCCGCCGACGAGCACGGTCTTCTTTTTCGGATCGACGCGCACGTATCGCATCGGGGAAAGATCGATGACCAGTCCGTCGTCACAGACGCCGAGGCCGATGGCGTTGTGACCGCCACCGCGAATGGAGACGAGCAGGTTCTGCTCACGCGCGAAGTTCACCGCCACCTGGACGTCGGCGACGTCGACGCAACGGGCGATCAGGCCGGGACGCCGATCGATCATGGCGTTGTAGACCTTGCGTGCTTCGTCGTACTGGCTGTCGTGTGGTGTGATCAGCTGACCGCGCAGACTCGCCTTGAACGAAGCAATGGTCGCCTCACTCAACATGATCCCTCCGGCTCAATCGATTGCTTTGAACACCCGTTCGTCGAGCGGGCTGCCTGTCCCTGGCTGGATGGTGTCGCGGTACTGCCTGGTGTGCGCCGACGCGACGTGCGCGTCGAGCGCCTGCTGGTTTCGCCATCCTTCGACGACGGTGAAGTGATTGCCGCGCATGGTGTGCTGAACGACGTCGAATCGCAGGTTGCCGGATTCCTTCCGGCTGGCCTCGGCCTGGCTGCGAAGGAGTTCCGGCGCCTTGATCGGAGAGGTCGGCGCCACGTCGACGTGCGAGATCACGTAGACCGCATCGCGGTCAGGTGTGCCCGATCCACGCGCAGTAGACAACGTCTTGTAGGGACGCTCGTCGTAGCCGCTGACGCGGATCGGCGCGAGCGTCGTGAGCAGTTGCTTCTGCGCCGCCGGATCCTTCGCATCGAACGCTTTTTGATCGCGCCAGGCCTCGAGCACGACGAAGTGACCGGGCCGTCCGATCTGTTCGAATATCTCGATGCGGATGAAGCCGTCGCGCGTCCGGTTGACATCACGATACCGGCGAAGCGCATCGATGGCGGTCCTGGTCGATGCCGAACTCACTTCGACGTAGGTGACGGCGTGAAACGTCGAGTCGGCTGGTGCGTCGGGCGGGACCTGAAGTCCGACGCCCGGCGCCAGCAGAACGTTCAAGAGCAGAAGCCAGGCAGGCACGAGGCTACTTCTTGGTCGCGGACCACTTACTGCCGCTTCCGCCGCTCATGGTGCCGCTCATCGTGGTGCCGTTCACGCGGCCGGTGTACTTCGCGCCGCCTGCGGTGAACGTGATCTCGTCACCACGCAACCGCCCGTCGCTGATCGCCTGCCCGCCGAGCGTGCCCGACACCATCTGGAACTGCTGCTTCAATGTCAGCGCGCCTTCCGGCAGCTGCCACGTGCCCTCGACCTTGGCCGGCACGATCCACAGCAGCGCCGTGCACCAGCTCGTGCAGTCTTCGGTCACCTGCGATGTTTCGTCGGCCTGCCAGTCGTCCATCGTGAAGGTATTCGAGACGATGCGGGTCCCTGGTCTCATCTCGAGGATCTTGGGACGCAGGCGCAGATTGATCGACGGCAGCAGGAACATCGTGATGACCTGCGCCTTCGAGAAATCGGTCTCGAAGAGGTCTGCCTTGACGAACGTGGCTTTGTCGCTGACCCCCGCTTCCTTGGCGTTGCGCTGCGAGAGCGACACCATGTCCGGGTTGTACTCGACCCCCTGCGCACGCAGACCGCGCTTGGCCGCGGTGATCACCGTGCGGCCGTCACCCGACCCCAGGTCCATCAGGAAGTCCTGCGGGGTGACCTTGGCCATGTCGAGCATGCGCTCTACCAGCGGCTGGGGTGTGGGCACCCATACGACGTCTTTGCCGGCCTGACCGACAGTAGGCTCAAAAGGCTTGGTCTGCGTTGCCTGGGCATGAGCCGACGACGCGACCAAAAGAACGACGGCGGCCAGGGCCAGAAGTCGACGTGCGTAACACTCGGACATGGTAGTTGTCTCCCGGATCAGAAATGACGAAAGGGCGCCCAATAGGGTATACCGTTCGGCGCAAAATTTCGCACGAAAGAGGCGAACTCGGCCGCCTGGCTGGGCCGGGTTCCGGGACGGGCCGATAAGCAGGTACCCAGCCGTGGCGGTTGTCCTGGCTGGCTCGAGGAGGGGAGTGTGCCGTCGAACCAGGCTGTTGATTACTACGAGATCCTGCAGATCAGCCCAAACGCAGAGCCTGAAACCGTCCACCGTGTGTTCCGGCTGCTGGCACAGCGGTACCACCCGGACAACGCCGACACGGGAAACGAGGCCCAGTTCCGGATACTGAACGACGCCTACCGTGTGCTGAGCGACCCGGAGCAGCGTGCCCGCTACGACGTTGTGCATACTGGCCTGCGCCAGGAGCGCTGGCGCCTGGTTGCCAACGGGGCCGAGGCCGAGAACAACTTCGACTCCGAGCGTACCGTCCGGTTGACCGTGCTCGAAGTGCTCTACACCCGCCGACGGCTCGAGCTCGACAGCCCGGGCCTCTCGCCTCTCGACCTCGAGAAGTTGATCGGCCGTGCCCGTGAACACCTCGAGTTCACGATCTGGTTTCTGGTCCAGAAGAAGTTCGTGACACGTTCCGATGGGGCCATGCTGCAAATCACCGTGGAAGGCGTCGAGTACCTGGAGCAGAACTACGCGGCCACGGCGCAGCGTCGGCTGGGTCCCGCTCAGAACGTGACCGGGCGGACGCGCGTGGCTTCTTGAACCAGTCGTTCGTTTAGACGATCTCTTCCACCCGCCCGGCATCGTCGATACGGGCGATCTCCTCACCGTTTGACGTACCGGCGACGGCGAAAGCGATCAACCCCCTGTCAATCCCGACCCACTCGCTGCGGTCTGCTCCTGCACTCCCAAGATGTTCCTGCGCAGGGCGCAGATCGGCTGCTTCGATATTTAGGCTCACCCACCAACGTCC
>JALDXQ010000219.1:0-11815 GCA_032156805.1 Acidobacteriota bacterium | reverse complement strand
ACGGAGAGATGTCCGAGTGGTTGAAGGAGCACGCTTGGAAAGCGTGTGTAGGGGAAACTCTACCGTGGGTTCGAATCCCACTCTCTCCGCCAGATCCTTTGTCCCCACCCCGAACGCGCGAGATTTAGAGAATTCTTCTGGCGCCGCGGTCTTCCGCATCTCACTCGAATCTCAGGACTCGCTCACGATTCGGTGAGGACTTCGCGACCGGTGTTCGGTCACAGTGGTGGATATGACATCCACTGTGACAAACAACGTGAAGGCGGCCGCCCTCATCGCCCTCGCCCTGGCCATCGGGGCCATGGGCATTTACGTCGCGGATGCCGACGACGCGAGCTTTTCGGGTCCAGGCCCCGCCGGCCTCGGGCTGCTGCTGATGATCGGCGCGGTCGTGCTCGGCGTGAAGGCCGCGCGGAACCGGCTGCCGGCCTGGGCCGCGCGCACCGCGCTGGGCCTCGGCGTCCTCATCGCGGTGGTCGCGGCATTTCTCACGCATACGATCGCTCGAACCGCGTCTCTCTTCGCGCAGGCGCAGGACGTGCCATCGGTCATGGGTTCGGCGCCGTTGCCGCAATATTTGCCGGCCGTCGAGCGCGCACGGGAGCTCGTGCGCGCGGCCATCATGGAGCAGAACCTGCCCGGGGTGTCAGTGGCGGTTGGTATTGGCTTGCCCTCCGCAGCCTCGGCGAAGGAGGGCACGATCGTCTGGGCAGAAGGATTCGGCTGGAGGGACGCTGGCACGCGGACGCCGGTCACGCCGAGGACCCGATACAACATCGGCACGGCGGCGTCCGCCGTCACCGCCGCAGATATCGCGTCGCTCAAGCTGACCGGCACCGGCGCCGACTCGGCGGTGGAGTGGAGTCCGGAGGCGGTCGGCGAGCCGGGAGAGGACTTCCCGCCCTTCACGATCATCCGCCACGTCATCCTCCAGCCGATCGGCATCGCCCCGCCCGAGTATCCATTGCGGGACGATCGCGCGACGTTCTACGTCCCGCGCTCCGACGACAATCCCCTGCGTGGCAGGCGGCTGATGTCCATGCGCGACCTGGCGTGCTGCGCGGGGACGATGGCGTCCTATTCCACGGCGTCCGATCTGGTGCGCGTGGGCCTGGCGAACGGCGGCAGCATCAACGGCGAGCTGGCGGGCGGGATGGTGATGTCGCTGATGACGCTGCGTGACAGCGGCATCGTCGTCGCCGTGCTGTCCAACATCGCGCACGCGAACACGTCTGCGCTCGGTCTGGCGATCGGAGACGCGTTCGCGAACACGCCGCGATGACGCATCCTTCCACCAAGTTCACGAGCGGGTAACGTCGGCCCCGCGGCCCGTCGGTCGAAGGACGATCCAGCAGATCGATCGATACGGGCGCTTCGGCAGAGCTTCGACCCGAAGCGGGAGAAGCTGGCGGGTGCGGGTGCCCCCCAATCCACATTCCATTCCTAGCCGTAGTGTGCATGGCGGAGGGATGCCCATGCATCAAGCGGTTCACTCCATCGTCGCCCTCATGGCGCTCGTCACAGTCATCTCGGCATGCCATAGACAGGAGCGTCCTGCTTTGTCGGAGGCGGCCACGCCGCGTGCCTGCGAACTGGCGCTTGCGCCCGCGGGAACGCAGGTGCGGAAGGAGGCAGGTCAACGCGATCTGGCGTCCGACATCGCGCGCGCGCAGGAAGACGCGCGCGACAGCACACGCGCGAAGAACGCGCTCGAGCGGCTTGGCTACCTCTATGTTGCCGAAGCGCGCGTGGCCAACGATCCCGGTGGCTACACGCTGGCGCAGGCCACCGCCGAGTGCCTGGAACTGCGGTTCCCCGGAGACGCGGCCGCCCAGCTGCTGCGCGGTCACGTCCTGCATCAGCTCCACCGTTTCCGCGAAGCGGAGCAGGTGGCCAGAACGCTCGTTGCCAAGCGGACGCTCGTCCTCGACTACGGGCTCCTCGGCGATGCGTTGATGGAGCAGGGGCGTCTGGCTGAGGCCGGTGCGGCCTATCAGAAGATGCTCGACCTCAAGCCTTTCTATCAGTCCTACGTTCGCGCCGCGCATCTGCGATGGCTCAAGGGCGATCTCGATGGAGCGATTGACGTCCTGCGTTTGGCGATCGCGTCAGCCAGCCCGCGTGACCCCGAGTCGTCGGCGTGGGCCTGGACACGGCTCGCCGCCTACGAGCTTCAGGCCGCGAGGTTTGCCCAGTCGCTCCAGGCCGTCGACGAAGCGCTGCGCCACCAGCCGGACTACGCGGCGGCGCTGCTCGCTCGCGGCCGAACGCTGCTGGCCATGAACGAGCATTCCGCCGCGGTGGAACCGCTCACGCACGCAGCCGCACGCAATCCGCTTCCCGAGTATCAATGGGCGCTGGCCGACGCGCTGCGCCTGGCAGGACGCGAGAGCGAGGCCGTGGGTATCGAGCAGCAACTGACCGCTCGCGGCGAAGCGCTCGATCCCCGTACGCTCGCGTTGTATCTGGCGACGCGTGGAGTCGAACCGGCCAGGGCCGTTGCGCTTGCCGAGCAGGAGCTCGAGGCGCGCGGCGACATCTTCACGCTCGACGCGCATGCGTGGGCGCTGGCCGCGAGCGGCCGCGTCGCCGAGGCGCGCGATCTGATTGAACGCGCCGTCGCCGAAGGTACTGAAGACGCACGTTTGTTCCTGCATGCCGGCGCGATCCACGCCGCCGCTGGCGAGCCTCGCGAGGCCAGGACGTGGCTGAAGAAAGCCGACCGGCTCCGGGCGATGCTCCTGCCATCCGAATCCGCCGAGCTCACACGACAGCTGAAGAAAGTCCTTTGATCGAGGAGAGTGCCATGAACGTAGTGCATCGATTAGTCCCGCTTCTCGCGGCGGGGTTCCTCGCGGCGTCGCCAGCCGCGGCTATCGCGTCCAGCCACATGGACGCACCGCTCATCACGCTCGACGACGCGGCGAACACGACTGACGTGTACGCGTTCGTGCAGCAGGAAAACGGCTACAAGACACTCGTGACCGCCCTCGGCGTGTATCCGTTCGAGGAGCCGGGCATCGGGCCGAACAAGTTCAACTTCGACGACAACGTCCTCTACGAGATCCACGTCGCCACCGGCGACGACGTGGCGGCCGGCAAGCAGACGTACTCGTATCAGTTCGAGTTCGAGACCAGGTTCAAGAACAAGAAGACCATCCTGCAGTCCTACACCAACGTCGTCAAGAACGTGAACGACGCGGCGCAGAACCTGACGCAGTTCTACACCGTCACCAAGGTCGACCACCGGGACGGCGGCCGCACCAACCTCGGTCGCGGTGTCGTTCCGCCCAACAACCAGGGCAACGCAACCCCGTTCTACAACCAGGGCGACAACGGGGAGAACCCGGCGAAGGACGGCGTTGCCACGTTCGCGGAGCTCGACCGCTACACCCGGCAGTCGATCGCGACGCTCAAGAACGGCTACATCGCGTTTGCCGGTCAGCGTGACGACGGGTTCTACGCAGACATCCAGTCGATCTTCGATCTGCTGACGCTGCGCAGCCCGGGCAAGGACTCACAGGGCGGCTTCAATCTTCACCTGATGGCGCTCGCGATCCCCGTCGACGACATCGGTGGCGATCGCCAGATCGTGTCCGTCTACGCGACGACCAGCCGGCGCCGCTTCAACATCCTGACCGAGGGCCTGCGTCAGTCGCAGCCATTCGGCGACTGGGTGCAGGTCGCACGGCAAGGGAATCCGCTCTTCAACGAGGGGCTGGTCGCGATCGAGGACAAGGATCTCTACAGCCGCACGTCGCCCTCGGTCGATCGGATCCTGTTCCGGAAGTACGCGGAGAGACCCGAGCTCGCGAAGCTGCTGAACCAGCTGGTGCTCGAGCCGGACATTCCGGGAATCGAGACCGGCCGCACCGACATCGCCGGGATCTTCATCCCCGACACGATCAAGGTCGACTTGTCCACGGACGCCGCGCGGCTCGCCGGCGGCGGACCGACGCACCCGACGAATCCGGACGACGTGGGCTTCTCGCGGCTCAGCATCTTCGGCATGGACACCCTGACGAGCCAGATTCAGCCTGGCTTCGGCAACGGCGTAGTGCCCGGTGGCTGGCCCAACGGCCGGCGCTTCGGCGACGACGTCGTCGACATCGCGGTGACGGCGCTCATCAGCGACCTGCGCAAGAGCCCCCCGATCATCCGCGGCCCCGCCGGCGACAACGTCGACCTCAACGACATGGCGTTCAACAAGGTGTTCCCGTACGAGTCGACGCCCCAGAACGGGCGCAATCACCGTCATCCATGAAGACGCTCTCGACACATTCGGGTACGTGGAAAGCCGCCGTGGTACTCACGGCGGCTTTCTGCCTTGGACCGGCCGTCCCTCTCTCCGCGCACGATCCAGGTCTGAGCTCGTTGACGGTCGTCGTTCAGCAGGCGCAGGTGACCGCGATGCTTTCGATGTCGCCCGCCGATGCGAGGCTGCTGACGACGGAGAGGGCAGCGGCGCTCGACGCGCTGGCGCTGGAGGCGATCGATGTACGCGCCGGCGGAGTCAGGCTGGTAGGACAGATAACCGGCAGCACCGCCGGCGATGCGGACGTCAGCGTACATGTGACGTTCGCGCAGGTCTCGGGATCGAAGCTGACCATTCGTTCGGGAATCCCAGCGTGGATGCCGCGCGGGCACCGTGAACTGTTGCGAGTGCATGCGGCTGACGGCGCTCTTCTCGTGGAGCGGATGCTGGACGGCGACACGGGTGAGATCGCCTTCGACGTCCACGACGCCGTCGCGAGCCCGTCCGCCGCACTGTCGTTCTTCAAGCTGGGCGTGCTGCACATCCTGGGTGGCTACGACCACCTGCTCTTTCTGTGCGCGCTACTCCTCGCCGCACGCGGTCTGAAAGACGTCGTACGGACGACGACCGCATTCACGGTGGGGCATTCGATCACGCTCGCACTCGGCGCGCTCGGCGTCGTGGCCGCCCCGGGGGCGATCGTCGAGCCGGTGATTGCGCTGTCGATCGTCTGGGCCGGTGTCGAGAGTCTCCGGCGGCCAGAGGGTTCGCGCTGGCTGCTCGCTGGTGTGTTCGGCCTGGTGCACGGGTTCGGTTTCGCGGGCGCCCTGCGGGATCTCGGCATTGGAACGTCTTCGATGGCGATCGCGATGCCGCTCGGCTCGTTCAACGCCGGCGTGGAAGCAGGCCAGATTGCCGTCGCGGCGCTCGTGTGGCCCGCGCTGCGGCAGCTCCACGCGCGGCCGGCGCTTCGGCTGCGCCTTGCACCCGCCTGCTCGGTGCTGATCGTCATTGCAGGTGCGTACTGGTTCGCGCAGCGGACATTCGGGTGAGCGGGGACTGGACTTCCGCGCGCGCGTCGGAAGCTCGTGCCGCTTAGACGGCTGGCGGGACTGATCGGTGGCGGTCGTCTGATTTCGCGCCGCGCCGCTGCGACACGCGGCGCCGCCCCGAGATGACGCGCTCACCCCAGGCGTGTATCGAGTCGAGCAGGGGAGCGAGGGCCTCCCCCAGACCCGTGAGCGAGTATTCGACTTTCGGCGGAACCTGCGGATAGACCTTACGCGTGAGGATGCCGTCTCGCTCGAGCTCGCGCAGTTGCTGTGCGAGCATCTTGTGCGTGACCCGCTTGAGCGCGCGATGCAGCTGGCTGTATCGCTTGGTCCCGGTCAGCAGTTCCCGCACGATGATCACCTTCCACATCCCGCCGATCACTTCGAGCGACACTTCGATCGGGCACCACGCAGGTTCGCACACCGCCCTTTCCATTCGTCGGCTAGCCATACTTTCCTTTTAGTGAGTATATACCTTAAAAGTGCATTCTTGCGCATTGATAGTGTCGACGCCATGATCGATTCATGCGAACGGGCCGCCCCGATGCGGCGCCGGTCGCGACCGAAGGAGAACTCATCATGGCGACAAGCACAGTGAAGACCATCACGACACGCGACCTCGAACGAAGGATTGGTGAGGACGTCGGCACACACGTTTGGAACGTCCTGACAGACGAGTGGTTCAACGGTGAGCTGATTCCTGGCTCCCGCCGCGTGCCGCTGGACCATCTCGAGGAAGCGGTGCGGCACTCGAGCCTCGCGAAGGAGACACCCATCGTCGTGTATTGCGCGGGCACCCACTGCCCGTTCAGTCGGGAAGCCGCCGAGAAGCTGGGCGAGCTCGGCTACTCGAACGTCGAGGCGTTCGAAGGCGGGCTGGCCGACTGGAAGAGTGGTGGACGTGACGTGATCGGAGCGGCCTCCGAAGACCGGGATTCTCCACCGTCTCGGTGACAGGAGCCGGCGTCATGTGGAACGACACCGCGGCGACGAGACGACTCGGTCTCCGCTATCCCATCGTGCAAGGCCCATTCGGCGGTGGACTCTCGTCCGCTCGGCTCGTGGCCGCGGTGTCCAACGCCGGCGGCTTGGGCTCGTTTGGCGCACAAGGTCTCACGCCCTCACGGATCAACGAGGTTGTGCGGGACATCCGGGCACTTACCGGTGCGCCGTTTGCGGTCAACCTCTGGGTCTCTACCGAGGATGCCGACGCGAGGGCGGTCACGCGCGAGCGATACGATGCCGCGCTCCAAACGCTGGCGCGGTACTTCGCCGAGCTTCGCGTGGAGCCCCCACGATTCCCGCTGCCTCCGTCACCTGCGTTCGACGAACAGGTGGCAGGGCTCCTCGATGCGAGACCTCCGGTCTTCAGCTTCGTGTTCGGCATTCCCCCCGAACGCGTGCTCGAGCAATGCCGCGACCGCTCTATCGTGACGATGGGCACGGCGACAACAGTCGACGAGGCCGTTGCCCTGGAACGCGCGGGCGTCGATATGGTCGTCGCGTCGGCGTTCGAGGCCGGAGGACACCGCCCCTCGTTTCTCCGGTCGCCTGAGGCATCGCTGACGGGCCTGTTCTCACTCGTTCCGCAGGTATCCGACGCCGTCCACATTCCAGTGATCGCCGCTGGAGGCATTGCTGATGCCCGCGGTATCGTCGCCGCTCTTGCACTCGGTGCCGATGGCGTGCAGATCGGAACGGCATTCCTCGCATGCGAGGAATCGAACGCCCCTCCAGCCCACCGCGATGCCTTGCTGGGCCCACAGAGTGGCGACACGCTGTTGACGCGGGCCTTCTCGGGTCGGCTGGCCAGGGGCCTTCGAAACACGGTGGCAGACGCATTCGACCCTCGCACGGAGTCGCGACTGCCGTATCCGCTCCAAAGCCATCTCGTCGGGGCACTTCGCGAGGAGGCGATTCGAAACGGCCGCACCGACCTGATTGCGATGTGGGGAGGACAGTCAGCGCCGCTTCTCAGGCATCGACGCGCCGCGGCGCTCTTTGACGATCTCATCGCAACGACCGAGCGACTCCTGGCGCATCCGACGCACGTCGCAGATGGTTCTCCGCTCAGAGGAGGCGGAGCGTAACGGGCGAGCAGACGTTGAAGGTGTGTGCGCTCCCTTTACGGGGTCCGCGAAGGATCTGGAGGGTATCCAGGGATTGGAGTGACGATCCCGCGGTAGTCGCTCGCCGAGGCGACGAGCAGCACCTCCACGCCTTCGTCGGTCCACTGCTCGCCGTGATCGCTCTCGCTCTCCGCGCGGTGGAAGTCGCCCACGCGCAGGACGCGGCCTTCGACGACCAGCGAGCCGCTGATCACGTAGCACTCCTCCGGCCCGGAGTGCCGATGGGCGGGATACCATGCTCCAGGCTCGGCCTTGAGCAGCATCATGACCCGATCCCGCGCGCGGTCGATCAAGAGAATCTTCATTCGCACACCGGGCACAGCCGTCTCGACCCATATCCCATCGGTGGAGGTGATCGTATGGCTGGACGGCGTCGCAAGCCTGGCGAGCAGTTTGTCCCGAATCCCTGGAGACGGCTCCTCGCTGCTCGCGCTCGACGCGATCTCCACGCTCGCGTTGTACAGGTGAGCCACTTCCGCTTGCACGTCGGGTAGCCGGACGGCCAGGCGGGCCTCCAAGTCCCGGCGCTCCTCGGGGTCGAGTGCTCCAATCGCATCGGCCAGGGCCAGTGCCTCGATGTCGTCCGGGATCACAGGGCGTGCTCCATCTGTTGGCGCATGGCGATCATTCCCGCGCGAATGCGTGTCTTCACCGTACCCAGTGGGAGCCCGAAGCGCTGAGCGAGTTCGCTGTGCGTATACCCCTCGAAGAACGCGGCCTCGATCAGTTGCCGCTGATCCGCCGGGAGGCCCGACAAGACGTCGGTCAGTCTCCGCCGTCTCTCAGCATCCAATACGGCTGTCTCCGGGGTCTGGATGCCGGCGGCGGGCACTGTGGCCTCGACCGCGTCCAAGCCGATCGCGCGCGCGTCCACCGTGGCGCGGACCCGCCGGGCCCGCAGGCGATCGATCGCGCAGTTGCGCGCCACGCGTACGAGCCACGGCAGCGGTCCGACCATCCTCGCGTCGTATGTCGCGGCCCGGCTCCACACCCGGATGAACACCTCTTGCAGGATGTCCTCCGCCTCTTCTCGATCGCGGACGATGCGCAGGATGAGGCCAAAGAGCAGTCGGCAGTAGCGATCGTAGAGCTCCGCCACTGCCGCGGTATCGTGCGCGGCGATTCGCTGCAGCAGGCCGATGTCAGTTGGATCGCTGGCGTGCATCACTTGCGCGGCAGCTTGCGATCGAGGAAGTCGATCATGAGCGTGGCGATTTCATCGCCCATGTCCTCCAACGCGAAGTGGCCCGTGTCGAGCAGGTGCAGTTCCGCGTCGGGCAGATCGCGCAGGTACGGACGTGCGCCGTCGGCTGGAAAAATCACGTCGTTCTTTCCCCAGACGATGAGGGTCGGCGGCCGGCGCGAGCGGAAGAATGCCTGGAACTGCGGATACAGCGAGACGTTGCTGCCGTAGTCCTTGAACAGGTCGAGCATGATCTCGTCGATGCCCGGCCGGTCGAGCAGCGCCTGATCGTGCAGCCACACGTCCGGTGCCACCCGCGATGGATCGCGCACCCCGTCGAGGTACTGGGATTTCGTCGCGGTCAGGGTCAGCCCCGCACGCAGGGCCGCGCGATGCGCGTCGGAACCGTCGGCCCAGTAGGCCCTGATCGGGTTCCAGAATTCCTTGAGTCCCTCTTCGTACGCGTTGCCGTTCTGTACGACGAGTGCCGTGATGCGCTCGGGGTGCCTGAGCGCCAGGCGGTAACCGACGGGTGCGCCGTAGTCCTGTACATACAGCGCGTAGCGCTCGACACCGAGCTGATTCAACAGGCCGTCCATGAGCTCGGCAAAGCGCGCGAAGCTGTACGTGAACTCGCGACGGTCCGGTACGCCGCTCTGACCGAACGCCGGGTAGTCGGGTGCGATCACGCGGTAGCGATGTGCCAGCATCGGAATCAGGTTGCGGAACATGTGCGACGAGGTTGGAAAGCCGTGCAGCAAGAGGATCGACGGTGCATCCGCCGCGCCGGCCTCGCGATAGAAGATGTCGATCCCGTCGACTTTGACCGTGCGATAGCGGGTGAGGGCCGCGTCCGTCCGCATCGCCCGTGGCTGCGCCTGCGCGGCTGGAGGCGGAACGGCCGCCGACAACGTGCCGATCATGACGAGCATCGATATGACCACGGTCATGTCTCCTCCCACGAAGCCCCTGTTCCGCGAAGCTCAGGCGTCGCTTCGGCGCAGTAGCGCTGAACGCGGCTGCCACCGACGCTAGAGAACTACGGAACGCGCCCGCAACTGGATTGCGCGCTGGCCTCACGCGCAGACCCAATCCGAAAAAAACGGTCGGACGTTATCTGGGTCGCGGACGGTTCGCCGTCCACGATCGCCGATGACCAATCTTCACAGGAGACGCAACGTGACCCGACTCGTTGTTGCAACCACGGTTGCGGTTTTTGCCTTCAGCCAACTCGCAAGTGCGCAACAGATCCTCATCCGCGGTGTGGTTCGGGATGCGACGGGAGCAGGTATCCCGGGCGTGACTGTGACGGCCACCAACCTTACGACCACGGAATCGCGAACCGCGACAACGGGCGACGATGGCGGCTATGCAATCTCGGTATTGCCTGGTACGTATTCAGTGAGTGCCACCGTCGAAGGATTCCGCCGCGTGGTGCGCGAAGTTGATGTCGCGACCGGCCCTCCGACGCCTCTGGACTTCCTGCTCGACGCGCAGTTGACCGAGGTGGTGACGGTCACCGCTGCCAAGCGCGAGCAGGCGATTCTCGACGTTCCGTTCTCGGTCGCGGCGCCTACCGAAGAAACACTGCGCATGCGCGGTGTTGAAGATATCGAAGGGGTAGCCGCGAACGTCGCCGGGTTGACGGTACAAAACCTCGGCCCTGGACAAAGTCAGGTCGCGGTACGCGGCGTGTCGGCAGGGCAGATCGCGCGCGATCAGCCGGGAGTCAAGGAGCAGGTCGGCGTGTACCTCGACGAGTCCGTGATCTCGTTGTCTCTGTTCACCCCAGACCTCGATCTCTTCGACACGAGACGTGTCGAAGTACTGCGCGGACCGCAAGGGACACTCTTTGGCTCCGGATCCCTGACCGGAACCGTGCGCTATATCACCAATCCCCCAGAGGCGAACATCAAGAAGGCCTTTGCCGAGGCCAGTGTGACTGGCGTGAACGGCGGCACCGCTGGACTGAACGGAAAGTTCGGCTTCAACGTGCCGTTCGGTGACAAAGCCGCCTTACGGGTCGTGTCGTATCACGACCGGATTGCCGGCTTCATCGACGCCGTTCAACCGGACCTCTCGGTGAGGGAGAACGTCAACGACGGCTTCCGAACCGGATTTCGCGCCGCTGCGCGAATCACGCCGACTGCCCAGCTCACGATTACCCCTCGCATCGTCTACCAGCACGTCGGGATTGACGGGTGGAATCGCATAGACGGTTACAACATCCTCGCGAATCCGTTCACGACCACAAGACCTGCCGTGACGCTCGGTGGCCGGAGCCAGTTTACGCAGCTGGACGAAGAATTCACCGACGATTTCGTGCTCGGGGACGTGAACGTTGAATACAACCTTGGTAATGAGCTGCTGCTCACATCGATCACCTCGTACACCCATCGCGATCTGCTGGTAGTTCGCGACTCCGGTTCATTGACGTCGAGCGTTACTGGCGGAAGCCTCGGGCTCGACGAACGTATCTACACGCTGAATGCACCGCTGAACGATGCCACCACAGCCGGAGTGTGGACGCAGGAAGTTCGCGTCGCCGGCGGCCGCACTCGTTCGCCCTGGGTGGCGGGCGCCTTCTTCAGCCGCGCCGACCGCAACTATGGCCAGGACGTGCTGGTCATGGGGTTCGAAGACCTGAGCGGAATCCCGACGCGCGGACTGCGCGCGCCCAAGGACACGCTGTTTTTCTCGGACCTGGCCTACACACTGAACCAGGTTGCGCTCTTCGGCGAAGTCACCGTCTCGCCCACCGAGCGGTTCAGCCTGACTGGCGGCCTTCGTTACTACCACTTCAGCGAGGACAAGGAGCAGATCTTCGATGGCATCTTTGGCAACGACGATACCGGCACGTCGTTGGTATCGCAGCCGGGTTCGACCGGCGCACACGGCGTCGCCCCCCGACTGATTGCTTCGTACAAGCTGTTCGATACAACACACGTGAACGGACAGGTGTCGCGCGGCTTCCGTCTCGGCGGCATCAACGACCCGCTCAACGTGCCGGTCTGCACGCCACAGGATCTTGTCACGTTCGGCGGGCGGGAAACGTGGGACGACGAGAAGGTGTGGAACTACGAGGTGGGGCTGAAGTCCAGAGTGTGGGAGGGGCGTGGCGTCTTCAGTGCGGCGGGTTACTACCTGGACATCAGTGATCTCCAGGCCACCGTCACTGCCGGTTCGTGTTCCTCTC